>NZ_CP133781.1:0-375000 GCF_034350045.1 Pseudomonas sp. CCI4.2
CCCCCCCCCCCCCCCCCCCCCCCCCCCCCCCCCCCCCCCCCCCCCCCCCCCCCCCCCCCCCCCCCCCCCCCCCCCCCCCCCCCCCCCCCCCCCCCCCCCCCCCCCCCCCCCCCCCCCCCCCCCCCCCCCCCCCCCCCCCCCCCCCCCCCCCCCCCCCCCCCCCCCCCCCCCCCCCCCGGTAAATCAAGAACAAGGACAAGCGCACTATTTTCCACTAACGTACTCACCGACAAATCCAAAACTGATAGATCCATCTTCAACAATAAGAACGTTTCCTGTTCTATTGACTGATTTCTCAATCAAACTTATATCGAGTGGATGTAACTGAGTTACACAAATTAATTCAGGTATATAATCTGTCTCATAAAAAAATAATTCAAGATTATCTGCAATGTGACGGGCTGATTCACCATAAGAGACGATTGTAATTGTTGGAGTGGCCCCTGTGGGGCTTAATTTCAAGGCTCCAAACGCCTTTTGCTCTCTAAATACACTATGGGTTGTAGTATCAGTCCATAAAAACTTACCGTAGTCACTCTTGCTTTCTAAAATCACCAATGGGCAATCAATATACTTAGTTTCCTCAATAACAAGCGCTGGATTTAGCAAAGAAGAAAGCGCAATCACTCCAACATTGTCAATTCCCAGCAAGTGCTTTTCCAATGACTGTGAATGTGTAGGTCCATATCCTCTTTTCCCGCCCATAGGCGTTCTAATCCTAAGCGGTACTGATGTCTGAAACGCATACATGTGATGCATTTTTGAAGCATTACTAATTAGCTGATCAAATGCGTGAGTCATGAAGTCGCCGAACATTATCTCGGCGAAACTTTTCGTACCCATCAACGCCATTCCCGTTGCAACCCCAATCAAACCAGCTTCACTTATAGACGAATTCCTAACGTAATCAGGAAACTCAGTTGACAAACCTTTTGTAACTTTAAATGCACCACCATAAGGGTCTGCTATATCTTCCCCTATATGAAATGATCCATCTAACAAGGTTTGTCTATACGCTTCGTTTAGAGCCTGAACCATTCTAATTTTTGGATTTAGGACTTGCCCTAACTTTGCCGTTGTATCTCTTGGCAACTGGTCCTTAGCATAATCACTATAATGAAGCGTTTTTCTTGGCGAACTATTAATATGGTTTTCTATTTTTATTGAAATCCCATTAGAAACATTTCTCCATTCTTCATCTTCTAAGAAAACATTCAAAAGATCTTTGGAATTGAAAAAATTTAGCTCATCCGCATCTCTATTGTCATCGCCTTTGGAATGCGGATTTAGTCTATAAGTTCTTATAATGAGAAAAGCAGGATTACCTTCGCGAACAAACTGAATTGCATCCTTAGCAACTCTAAACAATTTAGTAACATCCCAAGTATCAGCTTCAAATGTTCTAATACCAAAAGCCTCTGGTCTTTCTTTAATGTTTCCTGCTACGCCATCAGCTTGTGACGTTGATTGGGAATAGAAATTATTCTCACAAACGATTAGATGCGGTACTTTATATAACGATGCCAGATTAAAAGATTCATACAGAACCCCCTCCCCCAAAGTACCTTCGCCAATAAAGGATACAGCGATGCCTGGAAGCTTATTTAATTTTTTATGCAGTGCTATTCCTGTTGCCACAGGAACTAATGCGGCTTGAGGTCCATTAGACATGAACCCTTGCGCATACAAATGCTGACTACTCCCTATGCCTTTGCATACGCCACTTTCAAGACCCATTAATTCATCAACTAAACCTTGCCAATTTTTTGTTTTTGAGATGAAATGACCATGGCACCTGTGATTTGATGTTACCCAGTCATCTTCAGTTAATTGCCCGGCGACTGCAACTGCACTAAACTCCTGCCCAACGCAAGTATGAACAGTACCATTGACCCTACCTTTTGAAAATAAATCAAGGAATTTTTGCTCAACCAATCTAATCAATAAGGCTTCTTCAACAACGTGTTTAGGTATTAAAGAATGGTCACTATCTTTGTTTGCTAAATGTATAAGCTCGCTAAACTGCATTTTGATTCCTACCCAACTATTGTTACATTTTCGGACCATATTGCGAGCAACAACCCCTTGCTTTATATCATCAGGATCAAATCGCCATGATCCATCTACCTTGAAACCGCCCCCCTCTGCGCCATCTGAAGGTGTAGTTCATCAGCATCAGATATACAGCAAGGTCTTTAACTGTATGTCTGGGGTATTTCTTTAAATGCAGTTTATTCATCAATTCCTATAGCATACATGAAATTTTCGTAAATTAGTCCAAGTGAGTGCACGTTTAGCCCTAAAACGTCTCACAATCGTGAGTTTTTTATGATGGGACACCGCTTTGCAGACTGATAAAAATGACAAACTGAGGCCAGCACTATTGAACACATGAACTCTGTAAACCTGCACTTTTAGTGTTTCGAAGCCTCAAGCATTGATAACTTTAGTGCGCAACCCCCCACTAGCAGCGCTATAACTCAAGCAGGTAGATATGGCCTCACCTTTGTGAGTGATGGCCACCCTATGAGCAATGGTGCGTAGCTGGATTAAAGAACTGCACGAAGGCATGCGTCCGCAAGATGCAATGTCAGTATAGTCTAGCGCATACAATGTAAAAAAATGAATTGTAGGTGGCTGTATACATATGCGGATTAAGCAATGACATTTAACATGCTGCTATGGTCGACTGACACCAAGCAAGATACTCCCCATTTATTAATGCACTATTACAAAACTGCTAGACGTGACGGCTGACAACCCTAAACTTGCCGATCTGAATGGCACAGAAAAAAATACAAATTCGTACAACTTAGTGCGGGAAATGCATAAGCATATCTAAAATTTAATGGGATGGCGTTAAGTTTTAAATGATCAGGTACGAGCCAGTCATTACCACACGAAAAACGAATTGTCATTTCCCTTCGGCACCTTTCACCGTAAGGGGCAATACAAGATGGAATAGGCAGCGCAGCACCTTGATCGGTCAAAAACCCTTATAATCCTGCGTCTATTATCTTCAGATGCGAGAAATGCCGTGAGCTTACCGCCGTGCCCCAAATGCAATTCCGAATACACCTACGAAGACGGCACCCAATTCGTCTGTCCGGAATGCGCCAACGAGTGGACTGCTGACAGCGCAACTGACGTCTCTGACGACGTCAAAGTCATCAAGGATTCGGTAGGCAATACCCTACAGGACGGCGATACCGTTACCGTTATCAAAGACCTCAAGGTCAAAGGCTCGTCACTGGTGGTTAAAGTCGGCACCAAGGTCAAGAACATTCGCCTGGTTGACGGCGACCACGATATCGACTGCAAGATCGACGGCATCGGCGCTATGAAACTGAAATCGGAGTTTGTGAAGAAGGGTTGAGGCATCAGTTTTGAACTGAATAAAAAAGCCCGACGCAATGCGCCGGGCTTTTTTTATTCAGATATCACCAAAGAGTGCAGACCGAATGATCATTCCCACTCAATAGTCGCTGGCGGCTTGCTCGACACGTCGTAGGTAACGCGAGAGATGCCTTCGATTTCATTGATGATGCGGCCACTGACCACTTCCAGCAGTTCGTAAGGCAGGTGCGCCCAGCGTGCGGTCATGAAGTCGACGGTTTCAACGGCGCGCAGGGCGACGACCCAAGCATAGCGACGCGCATCACCGACCACGCCTACCGATTTCACCGGTTGGAAGACCACGAACGCTTGGCTGACTTTGTGGTACCAGTCCGCTTTGCGCAGTTCTTCGATGAAGATGTGGTCAGCACGACGCAGCAGGTCGGCGTATTCCTTTTTCACTTCACCCAGGATCCGCACGCCCAGGCCTGGGCCTGGGAATGGGTGACGGTAAACCATGTCGTACGGCAGACCCAGCTCAAGACCCAAGCGACGAACTTCGTCCTTGAAAAGCTCGCGCAGTGGCTCGACCAGTTTAAGGTTCATCTCGTCCGGCAAACCGCCCACGTTGTGATGCGACTTGATCACATGAGCCTTGCCGCTTTTCGCGCCAGCCGACTCGATCACGTCCGGGTAGATGGTGCCTTGGGCCAGGTACTTGATGTTGTCCAGCTTGCAGGATTCGGCGTCAAACACATCGATGAAGGTGCGGCCGATAATCTTGCGCTTCTTCTCTGGGTCGCTTTCGCCCGCCAGGTTGCCGAGGAACTGATCCGCAGCGTTGGCGCGAATCACTTTGACGCCCATGTTCTCAGCGAACATGGCCATGACTTGCTCGCCTTCATGCAGGCGCAGCAGGCCGTTGTCGACAAAGACACAGGTAAGCTGGTCGCCAATGGCTTTGTGCAGCAAGGCCGCGACGACGGAAGAATCGACGCCGCCAGACAGGCCGAGCAGTACGTTGTCGGTACCCACTTGCGCGCGGATGCTGGCGATAGCGTCGTCAGCGATGTGCGACGGCGTCCACAGCGCTTCGCAGCCGCAGATGTCGAGGATAAAGCGCGACAGAATGCGCCCGCCCTGCTTGGTATGGGTCACTTCCGGGTGGAACTGCACGCCGTAATAGCCGCGCTTATCGTCAGCCATACCCGC
Organism: Pseudomonas sp. CCI4.2; assembly: GCF_034350045.1. Classification (NCBI taxonomy): domain Bacteria; kingdom Pseudomonadati; phylum Pseudomonadota; class Gammaproteobacteria; order Pseudomonadales; family Pseudomonadaceae; genus Pseudomonas; species Pseudomonas sp. CCI4.2. The sequence continues at coordinate 4,549 of NZ_CP133781.1, forward strand.
GATTGGGCAGCTTGGGGTGCTGGCCAACAGATGGAAGCCTTGCGGCATTTCAGTCACTTTGTCGCCGTGGCTCATCCACACGTCGAGGCCGAGAACGCCATCGAGGTCGATGTGGTCTTCGATGCCGTCGAGGATGCGGCTTTTGCCGACGACATCAACGCGAGCGTAACCGAATTCGCGCATCTCGGAGCCTTGCACGCGACCGCCTAGCTGTTCCGCCATGGTCTGCATGCCGTAGCAGATGCCGAAGATGGGAACGTTCAGGTCGAAACACGCTTGGGGTGCCCGTGGGCTGCCGGCTTCATGAACAGACTCTGGTCCGCCAGCGAGGATAATCCCGCGCGGGTTGAATTCGCGAATCGCTTCGTCGTCCATGTCGAACGGATGCAGTTCGCAATACACGCCGATCTCACGCACGCGGCGGGCGATCAGTTGGGTGTACTGGGAGCCGAAGTCGAGGATCAGGATGCGGTGGGCGTGAATGTCGAGGGCCATGACTCTTCTCGTTCTCGTCGGAAAATCAGGAACAACACGGGGCTGCTAGCAGCCCCGGATTAACTGTAGAAGCGAATTTATTCGGGAAGCGGACAACAGGGTCTGTCTGCTAGACCAGGTTGTCGCTTTCCCGAATGAATTCGGTCCCACAGGAACAGCTAAACAGCGCTTTTAGCCGACGCGGTAGTTCGGCGCTTCTTTGGTGATCTGCACGTCGTGGACGTGGGATTCAGCCATGCCAGCACCGGTGATACGCACGAATTCAGGCTTGGTGCGCATCTCTTCGATGTCGGCGCTGCCGGTGTAACCCATCGAGGAGCGCAGGCCACCCATCAGTTGATGAACGATAGCCGACAGCGAGCCTTTGTAAGCAACACGGCCTTCGATGCCTTCCGGCACCAGCTTCTCGGCGCCTTCCGAAGAATCCTGGAAGTAGCGGTCGGAAGAGCCTTGGGCCTGGGACATGGCGCCCAGCGAACCCATGCCGCGGTAAGCCTTGTAAGAGCGACCCTGGAACAGTTCGATTTCGCCTGGAGCCTCTTCGGTACCGGCGAACATCGAGCCCATCATGACGCAGGAAGCACCGGCGACGATGGCTTTGGACAGGTCACCCGAATAACGGATGCCGCCGTCGGCGATCAGCGGAACGCCCGTGCCTTCAAGGGCAGCAGCAACGTTGGCGATGGCGCTGATTTGCGGCACGCCCACGCCGGCAACGATGCGTGTGGTGCAAATGGAGCCAGGACCGATGCCGACCTTCACAGCGTCGGCGCCAGCGGCAACCAACGCTTTGGCAGCGGCGCCCGTGGCGATGTTGCCGCCAACGACCTGCACTTCAGGGAAGTTTTCTTTAACCCAACGGACGCGATCAATCACGCCTTTGGAGTGGCCGTGGGCTGTATCGACCACCACCACATCAACACCCGCCAGCACCAATGCGGCAACGCGCTCGCCGGTGTCTTTACCGGTACCGACCGCTGCGCCAACGCGCAGACGACCTTGGTCATCTTTGCTCGCCAGCGGATAGGCCTTGGCTTTTTCGATGTCCTTGACGGTCATCATGCCCTTGAGCGCGAAGTGAGCGTCGACGATCAGGACTTTTTCCAGGCGGTGTTTGTGCAGTAAATCACGCACTTCGTACTTGTCGGCGCCTTCACGTACGGTGACCAAACGCTCTTTAGGCGTCATCACTTCACGAACGGTGGCATCCAGACGGGTTTCGAAGCGCACGTCACGGGACGTCACGATGCCGACCAGGTCGCCATTGTGCAGCACCGGTACGCCGGAGATGTTGTGCATGCGCGTCAGTTCGAACAGGTCACGAACCGTGGCATCTGCCTCGATGGTGATCGGATCTTTGACGACGCCAGCTTCGAACTTCTTGACCTTACGCACTTCGGCAGCTTGCTGCTCGATGGTCATGTTCTTGTGGATAATGCCGATGCCGCCTTCCTGAGCCATGGCAATTGCCAATCGGGCTTCGGTAACAGTGTCCATTGCGGCAGAAACCAGCGGAATGTTCAGCTCGATGCCACGTGTCAAACGTGTCTTCAAACTAACTTCGTTAGGAAGTACCTCGGAATAACCGGGCACGAGGAGAATGTCGTCGAAGGTTAGAGCTTCTTGGCTGATACGCAGCATGCGGGGGCTCCCGAGCGGGAAATTGGAAGCGCGTTATTGTACCCAGACATGCCTGTCGGCTCAATGTAAACCTTAGGCTATTTTTACGACCGCAACCCACCCCTGCAGGAGCCAACTTATTGGCGAGCAGTTGTCGGGCAAGCCGCGTCAGAGCGGACATCGCCAACAAGTTGGCTCTACAGAGGTGTGGAGGTCAAAGCTCAACCTTGACCCAGGCCACCGGGCTGTCGAGCCAGTCAGCGAATTCGTCGATGAAACTCTGCTTGAACCCGGCTTCTGCCCAGTTATTGAAGATAAAGCCCAGGTTGGAAAACGCGCAGGGCTGCAAGAACAAGAACCCGTTGATGTCGTCTTCGTGCCCGCATTCCGGGCAGACGAAGTTGTCGGTGCGCCCCGGCATCCAGTCTTCAAGGCTTTCAAATAACGCCTCGCCCACTTCTTTACGGCATTCGGCGCAGCCCGCCTCTTCAAGAAATCCCTTAGCCGGGGTGTAGATGCAGCGATGGGTGATGATTTCCAGCCCGTTGATTGGCTCATTGAAAGGCAGCGCTTCGGGGTGCAGCACCACGCTGGCCGCACCCGGCGCAATGGCGTGGGCCATGCGATTGCCGCTTCGGCCGCAGGTAGTCGGCGCTTCTTCAACAATATTTTTGCGCACTAACCAACGTAAAATGGCCCGCGCCCGGGGCTCGTGAACGGCCAGCGTAGAAATCTTCGGGACAATAATGCTCTGCGAATTCATGGTACTGCCTGTTGCGACGCGTTGAGAACACGGCAGCTTAATCCCTCGCAGCATCAGGTCAAGTGCCAGCCGAAAGGGAAAAGTAGCGAGCAATCAGCGCAATTCCACTGGCCAATACCAACCAGGTGATTAACCGCACAAAGGCTTCACGGGACAGCTTCATGGTCAGCGAGCGGCCCACCCATGAACCAAGCACCATGGCCGGAAACAAACAGGCGGCCAACATCAATAAAGAAACGTCAGCGTAGACGCCCGCGATCAGAAACAAGCTTAAACGGACAATGGTGCTGCAACTGATCAACGCGGCTTGGGTCGCCCGCACTTGCTCTTTGGAGGTCAAGCGGCTGTTGAGGTAGATCGCATATAAAAAACCGCCGCTGCCGAACAGCGCCCCAAACAATCCTCCAACCGTACCCATTGGTATCGCCCACCCCGCCGCCAGTTGCGCCGGGCGCACTTTGACCAACAGGCTATAGAGCGCATAAACGGTGATGAACAGTCCCATCAACAACAGCAGCACATTGGATTTCAAATTAAGCAGAAACACCACGCCGACGGTGCAGCCAATCGCCATGCAGGGTAGCAAGCGCAGCAGCTCGGTTTTGACCACGGATTTGCGCGAGGGCAGCAGATTGCCGAACGCGGCGATGAAGTCCAGCAACACCAGTAACGGAATGATCCGCGACAGAGACATGAAGTTGATCAAGATCGGCCCAGCGATTAGCGCGGTGCCGAATCCGGCGATGCCAAACACGATGTACGCCGCCGTCGCGCCCAATTCGATCAACAGCCAATCCAGCGGCGAGAAGGCCAACTGATCGAACAACGTGGCGATATCGGAAAGGGCCATGGGTTCGCGTCCTGAATACCGGGGGGCTGACTTTAGCAAGCTTGAGCAACCTATCGACAGTGCGACGGTCCGGTTTAGCGATCCCACCCGCTCCGTGTATCATGCCCGCCATGATTAAAGACCCCTTCGCAAGACTCGGCCTCGACCGGGAAGTCCTCACCGTTAGCCAGCTCAACGGCCGTGCGCGCGTGCTGCTGGAGGATGTGTTCAGCAATATCTGGGTGGAGGGCGAAATCTCCAACCTGTCGCGCCCGGCCTCCGGCCACGTGTATTTCACCCTCAAGGACAGCGGCGCCCAAGTGCGTTGCGCGCTGTTCCGGCAGAACGCGGCACGGGTTCGGCAGGTGTTGAAAGACGGCCTGGCGGTGAAGGTACGGGGTAAGGTGTCGCTGTTCGAAGGGCGTGGCGACTACCAATTGATACTCGACACGGTTGAGCCTGCCGGCGAAGGTGCGCTGCGCTTGGCCTTCGACGCGCTGAAAGAAAAGCTTAATGCCGAAGGCCTGTTCAGCGCCGAGCGCAAAGTGCCGCTACCGTTGCATCCGCAGCGCATCGGGATTATCAGCTCGCCGACGGGCGCAGTGATTCGCGACATCATCAGCGTGTTCCGCCGCCGTGCGCCGCAGGTTCGGCTGACGTTGATCCCCACTGCCGTGCAAGGCCGCGAGGCCATTGCGCAGATCGTCCGAGCGCTGAAACTGGCCGACGCACGAGGTTTCGACGCCTTGATTCTGGCCCGAGGCGGCGGTTCGCTGGAAGACTTATGGTGCTTCAACGAAGAAGCCGTGGCCCGCGCAATTGATGCTTGCGTGACGCCCATCGTCAGCGCAGTTGGGCACGAAACCGATGTCTCGATCAGCGACTTCGTAGCAGACGTCCGCGCTCCGACGCCATCGGCCGCCGCAGAATTGCTTGCACCAGACTCCAGCGACTTGCATCGCCGGGTCGACAGCTTGAAACGCCGACTGGTCGCGCGAATTCAGGACCGGCTGATGCGAGACCGCTTACGCCTGGAAGGCATGTCTCAACGCTTGCGCCACCCCGGCGAACGTCTGCGCCAACAAGCACAGCGTCTGGATGATTTGGACATGCGCCTACGTCGAGCCTTCGAACAGCACGCGCACAAACGCGCGGTACGCTTGGCCCATCTGGAGACCCGACTTGCCGCACAACATCCGGGACGCACCTTGGCGTTTTTGAAGCAGCGGTTGGACGGTTTGTCCGAACGCTTGCCGCGTGCCATGCGTGAAACGCTTAAAACCCGCCGTTTACAACTGCAAAGTCAGGTCCAAACTCTGCACGTGGTCAGCCCGTTGGCAACCTTGAGCCGTGGTTACAGCATTTTGCTTGATGAACGCGGCCATGCCATTCGCAGCGCCGAACAAACCCATAACGGTCAGCGCTTGAAAGCACGGCTGGGTGAGGGTGAACTACATGTGCGGGTCGAAGATAACCATTTGGCGCCGGTTACCCTTTCCCTTTTGGATTGATCTACATGCTGCGTTTCATTGCACCGATTATTGCCTTGCTGCTGGCTCTACCCGCCCACGCCGCTTCTGACAGCTACATCGCGCGCCTGCTGAACAAACCCGTGCCCGGTGGCGTGGCCGTGGTTGACCTCGGTCCCAGCGCGCAAACGCCCAAGGCCAGCTATCAAGGCAAACCGGTGTTGGTGGTTAAACAACAAGACGCCCACTGGGTGGCGATCATCGGCGTGCCGTTGACGATCAAACCTGGCAACCAGCAAATCACTGCAAAGACCGCGAGCGGCACACACACCCTGCCCTTCACTGTCGGCAACAAGGCGTACCCAGAGCAACACATCACGCTAAAGAATCAACGTCAGGTCAACCCTAATCCGGCTGACTTGAAGCGCATCGACATTGAGCTTGCAGAGCAAATCCGAGCCTATCGCAGCTTTAGCCCGGGCACTCCAAGCAATCTGCAACTCGACAAACCGGTGAACGGACCGCTATCCAGCAAGTTTGGCGTGCGCCGGTTCTTCAATGGCGAAGAGCGCAATCCCCACGCAGGGCTCGACTTTGCGGTACCGGCTGGCACGCCGATCAAATCGCCAGCGGCTGGGAAAGTGATTCTGACCGGCAATTACTTCTTCAACGGCAACACCGTCTTTGTTGACCATGGCCAAGGGTTTATCAGCATGTTCTGCCATATGTCGAAGATTGACGTGAAGGTGGGAGACGTTGTGCCGCGCGGCGGTGTGGTGGGACGCGTGGGCTCAACCGGTCGGGCTACGGGGCCGCATATGCACTGGAACGTCAGCTTGAATGATGCACGGGTTGATCCGGCAATATTTATTGGGCAGTTTCAGCCCTAATGCCTTCCAAACCGTTTCAGGCGCTTCCACCTAAGAACCACCCACCGCAGAAACATGCGACCCGCTGGGTCGATGCGCAATAACAAAGCAGAATTTTGCTAAGTCGCGCTACAAAATTCTTTAAAAACCGAAAGATAGAGAATTTATCTCAATTTTTCAGCACAGCTTGCCAACGTTAACCCCAGTGGTTACGGTTGATGGCATGAAAACGCCAAATACCCTCATTCTGCTGCGCCAACACAGCTGCCTTAGCCTGGTCAGTGCACGACTGCCACGCTAATCGCTATGCCTCAGCCCTCTCATTCGTTTCAACGGTAGGCCGCCTTTTTCCGGCCCGGACACAAAAGGATTTCCCATGACTATGCTTAACGATCCGTCGACCAAGTACCGCGCATTCCCAATCATCGACCTGCCTGATCGTACATGGCCGTCGAAGACTATTACGACGGCGCCGATCTGGTGCAGTTCCGACTTGCGCGACGGCAACCAGTCGCTGATCGAGCCGATGGATGCAGTTAAAAAGCTGCGTTTCTGGAAGACGCTGGTGGCAGTGGGCGTGAAGGAAATTGAAGCATCGTTCCCGGCCGCATCGCAGACCGACTTTGATTTCGTTCGTACCCTGATCGAAGGCAATCACATCCCGGACGACACCACCATTCAGGTGCTGACCCAAGGCCGTGAAGACCTGATCGCACGCACCTTTGAATCGCTGCGCGGCGCGAAAAAAGCCATTGTTCACCTGTATAACGCTACGTCGCCGTCGTTTCGTCGCATTGTCTTTAATCAGGACAAAGCCGGCGTCAAAGAAATTGCCGTTAGCGCTGCCAAACTGTTCGTCAAGTTTGCCGCCGAGCAGCCAGAGACTCAGTGGACGTTCGAATATTCGCCGGAAACCTTCAGCGCCACCGAACTCGACTTCGCCAAAGAAGTCTGTGACGCGGTGATAGAGGTGTGGAATCCAACGCCGCAGAACAAGGTCATCCTTAACCTGCCGGCCACCGTTGAAGTGGCGACACCTAACATTTACGCCGATCAGATCGAGTGGTTCGGCCGTCATATCAACCGTCGTGACAGCGTGCTGATTAGCCTGCATACCCACAACGACCGTGGCACGGGCGTTGCGGCCACCGAGCTAGGCCTGATGGCAGGCGCGGATCGCGTCGAAGGCTGCCTGTTCGGTAACGGCGAGCGCACTGGCAACGTCGATCTAGTCACTGTGGCACTGAACCTCTATACCCAGGGCATCAACCCTCAGCTGGATTTCTCTGACATCGATGGCGTGCGTAAAGTCGTTGAAGAGTGCAACCAGATTCCGGTTCACCCGCGCCATCCGTATGTGGGCGATCTGGTACACACCGCGTTCTCTGGCTCGCACCAGGATGCCATCCGCAAGGGTTTCACTCAGCAACAGCCTGACACCTTGTGGGAAGTGCCTTACCTGCCAATCGATCCGGCTGACATCGGCCGTAGCTACGAGGCGGTTATACGGGTCAACAGCCAATCGGGTAAAGGCGGCATCGCTTACCTGCTGGAACAGGAATACGGCATCTGCCTGCCACGCCGGATGCAGATCGAGTTCAGCCAGGTGGTTCAAGGCGAAACCGACCGTCTAGGCTTGGAAATGAGCGCGCAGCAGATCTACAACTTGCTGCACCGTGAATACCTGCAAGCCAACGCCCCTTACGCCCTGCTCAGCCACAGGTTGCAGGAAGAGAATGGCAACAGCGCCGTCGATGCCGAAGTTCATTGTGAAGGCGAAACTCAGCACTGGCGCGGTAAGGGCAAAGGCGCGCTTGAAGCACTGGTCGCCGGTCTGCCGGTGTCCGTGGAAATCATGGACTACAACGAACACGCGATTGGTGCAGGGACCACGGCCAAAGCCGCTGCCTACATCGAGCTGCGCGTTAACGGCGACCGTGCGGTGCATGGGGTGGGTGTCGATGAAAACATCACCACTGCGAGCTTCCGTGCACTGTTCAGCGCACTGAACCGTTCGCTGTGCCAAGCCGAGGCCAAAGCGGCTTGATCTAAACGCCTTAAATAAAAATGGCCCCGAAGTGATCGCTTCGGGGCCATTTGTTGTCTGTTAGATTCAGACGCTTGTGCGGACGCCTTCGTCGGCAAGCCACAGACTCATAAGTCGATCACACTGTGGGAGCAGGCTTGCCTGCGAATGGAGCGACGCGGTTTGCAGGTAAACCGCATCGGCTGCTTCTCGACTCCCAGAAAAAAAACCTATCGCAGCTCAAACACATCCGCATCCAGATTCGCCGGAAAACGCGTGCGGTAGGCAGCTAACTCGGCGGCGTTCAGGCTGACGTGGAATACTCCATCGGCCTCACCCGCACTCAACAAACTCTCTCCCTGAAAATCAAACACGTGGCTGTCGCCGGTGTAGGCGAAGCCTTTGCCATCGACCCCAACGCGGTTAACCGCCGCGACGTAACATAGGTTTTCGATGGCGCGCGCAGGCAGTAACCGGTTCCAGTGCAAGCGCCGGGCGCCCGGCCAGTTCGCGGTGTACAGCAGCAAATCGGTGTCTTGGGCGTCGCGACTCCAGACGGGGAAACGTAGGTCGTAGCAAATCAACGGCCTGATCCTCCAGCCTTTCAATTCGAATTGAACCTGGCGCTCGCCCGGTGTGTAGTGTTTGTGCTCGCCCGCCATACGGAACAAATGGCGCTTGTCGTAATGCAGAAGCTCGCCATCGGGTCGCGCCCACAGTAGGCGGTTGCGATGGCTACCGTCGGCAGCACGGACGATGATGCTGCCGGTGATCACGGCGTTAAGCTTTTTCGCCTGAGCCAACATCCAAGTTACTGTCGGCCCCTGCTCAGGTTCTGCTTGAGCTTCGGACTCCATGGTGAAGCCGGTGGTGAACATCTCCGGCAACACCACCAAATCGGCGCCTAGGGCCTGATCAAGTAACAACTCGAAATGGTGGTGGTTGGCCTGGCGGTTATGCCATACCAGCGTGGTCTGAACCAATGCAACATTGAGATTAGGTAACTCGCTTAGATCGCGCATAGTTTTGTCGCTGCCTGACGCAGCGTCTCCTCGCGTTTGGCAAAGCACAGGCGAATCAGCCGCTGACCCTGCGGCGGGGACTGATAAAACACTGAAACGGGAATGCTTGCGACGCCATGCTCACGGGTCATCCACAACGACATGTCGACGTCATTCAAATCAGGACGAATGTTCGAATAATCCACTAACTGAAAGTACGTTCCGCCCACACGGTCGAAGGTAAAGCGCGAGGGTGCCAGCAAGTCGCAGAACAGGTCGCGCTTGGCTTGATAGAACGCAGGTAGCTCTTCCACGTGCTCGGGGCACTCGGCCATGAAGTCAGCCAACGCGTATTGCAACGGCGTCACACCACAGAAGCTCACGTATTGGTGGATCTTGCGCAACTCGGCAGTCAAGGCCGGTGGCGCAACGACGTAGCCGGTTTTCCAACCCGTGACGTGGTAGGTCTTGCCAAACGAACTGACCACGAAGGCGCGCTGATAAAGTTCTTCATGGGCCAGAACGCTGGCGTGTTTCACCCCGTCAAAAACCAGGTGTTCATAGACTTCATCGCTGACCAGGTAAATATCGCGGTTGGCGATCAGAGCGGCCAGTTGATCAAGTTCATCACGGGTAATCAACGCACCCGTTGGGTTATGCGGGCTGTTGAGGATGATCATCCGGGTGCGCGGACTGATGGCCTCGCCCAGTTTTTGCCAATCGATTGTGAAGTCATTGGCACTCAACTGAACATGCACACAACGCCCCCCGGCCAGTTCAACCGAGGGTTCATAGCTGTCATAGCACGGGTCGAACACGATCACTTCGTCGCCGGGGTTTATCACCGTCTGGATTGCACAAAAGATCGCTTGAGTGGCACCCGGAGTGATAGTGACCTCGGTGTCGGCATCGACCTGACGCCCGTAACTGCGGGCGATTTTGGCCGCAACTTGTTGGCGCAACGCCGGCAGTCCGGTCATTGGCGAGTACTGGTTGTGGCCTTCGGCGATATGGCGGCCCACTGCATCGCGCAGCGATTGCGGGCCATCGAAATCCGGAAAGCCCTGGGACAAGTTGATCGCACCCGTCTGGGTGGCGAGCTGAGACATGGTGGTGAAGATAGTGGTGCCGACGTTCGGCAATTTACTGATGATCATCGGCTATTTCCTTGCTGGCACCCGACTCTACGACGGCGTGAGAGAGAGCAGGATAGCCCATACCGCGCGCTTAAAAAAAGGCGCCATTGGCGCCTTTCTTGAGAAACTCCGTTACACAATCAGCGTTTATCTTTACGCTTTTTGTCGGCTTTCTTGTGGTGCGACATCATCCGACGCTTCTTGTTGACCTGACGGTCTGTCAGCGTGTTCTTGTTGCCTTCGTACGGGTTTTCGCCGCCTTTGAACTCTATCCGAATTGGCGTACCGACCAGTTTCAACACACGGCGATACGTGTTTTCCAGATAGCGGACATAAGACTTCGGTACTTTTTCAACCTGGTTACCGTGGATCACGATCAACGGCGGGTTGGCACCACCCAAGTGGGCATAGCGCAACTTGATCCGGCGGCTGCCAACCATCGGCGGGGCGTGCTCGCTAACGGCGTCTTCGAGGATCTGGGTCAAACGGTTAGTCGGCCAGCGGGTAACCGCAGACATGAACGAGTTCTGCACCGACTGGTAAAGATTACCTACGCCAGTGCCGTGCAAAGCAGAGATGAAGTGGATGTCGGCGAAGTCGACGAAGAACAACCGACGTTGTAGCTCGACCTTGACGTAGTCGCGCTCACTCGGCGTCATGCCATCCCACTTGTTCAGCGCGATAACCAACGCACGACCCGATTCCAGCACGAAGCCCAACAGGTTGAGATCGTGATCGACCACGCCTTCGCGTGAATCCATCACAAAAATCACGACGTTGGAGTCTTTGATCGCCTGCAGGGTTTTGACCACCGAGAACTTTTCAACTTCCTCGTGGACCTTGCCGCGCTTACGCACACCAGCGGTGTCGATCAGCGTGTATTTCTCTTCGCCGCGTTGGAACGGGATGTAGATGCTGTCGCGGGTGGTGCCTGGCTCGTCATAAACGATTACCCGGTCTTCACCGAGCATGCGGTTGACCAGTGTCGATTTACCGACGTTAGGACGGCCAATGATTGCGATCTTGATGCCGTCTTTTTCACTCGGGCCTGGAATGCGCTTGGCTTCCTGACCTTCTTCAACGTGTTCTTCGTCGATTTCTTCTTCAGGGTCTTTCGGGAAATCGCCCAAGGCGATTTCCAGCATCTGCGTGATGCCACGACCGTGTGCGCCAGCGATAGGAATTGCGTCGCCCATGCCCAACGGACTGAATTCTGCGCGGGCCATTTCCGGGTCGATGTTGTCGACCTTGTTGGCAACTACATAGGAACGCTTGCCACGCTTGCGCAAGTGTTCGCCGATCATCTGGTCGGCGGCGGTGAAACCGGCACGGGCGTCTACCAGGAACAACACAACATCGGCTTCTTCGATGGCCAGCAGCGACTGCTCGGCCATCTTTTCGTCCATGCCGTGCTCATCACCAGAGATACCGCCGGTGTCGACCAGAATGTAGGAACGCCCTTGCCACTTGGCCTCACCGTATTGGCGATCACGGGTCAGACCGGACAAATCGCCGACGATAGCGTCGCGAGTCCTGGTCAGGCGGTTGAATAAGGTGGACTTGCCGACGTTCGGTCGACCCACCAGGGCGATTACGGGAACCATGCGGCTCTCCACTTCGTTATTTCAGAAAATACAAAGGCCGCTGCAGAGCAGCGGCCGGTGTTCGGAGCGGCACTTGAAGTGCCGCGAGCCTTGCCGGAGCAAGGTTACGAGAGACCCTATGCGTCAACGCATAGACAGCGGCCTCACGCTTAGACAGTTACTGCTTGATCTTCAGGGCTTCCAACTTGCCGCTGTTACCAAACACGTAAATTGTGTCGCCATCCACCAATGGACGGGCGCGCAAGCCGTCACTGTCAATTTTTTCACGACCAACGAAACGCCCATCCACTTGGCTCAACAGGTGCAAATAGCCTTCCATGTCGCCAACCGCCACGTAGCTCGAAAACACTTCCGGCGCACCCAGTTGGCGACGAGCCAACAAGTCATTGCTCCAGAGAGCGGTCGTCGAACGTTCGTCGATGCCTTGAACAGTACCGTTTGCCAGGCTCACGTAAACGCTGCCAAACCCTTGGGCAACACCCGAGTAGCTTGATGCATCACGCTGCCAAAGTATGCGACCGCTTTCCAAGTCCAGAGCAGCAACGCGGCCCTGGTAAGTCGCGACGTAGAGCTTGCCGGCCGACAGCAGCAGACCGCCATCGATATCGACGACACGATCCAGTTCCGAGCGACCTTGTGGAATCGCTACACGCTGCTCCCAGATAGGCACGCCGTTGCTGGTGTCCAAAGCAACAACCTTACCCGTCGACAAACCGGCCAACGCGAGGTGGTTGGTGACGATGGGGGCGCCAGTGCCGCGCAGGGTCAGGAGTGCCGGGGTGCTCTCGTAGATCCAACGCTGGTTACCGGTAACGGCGTCATAGCCAATCACACGGTCATCCTGAGTCTGGACGACGACGACATCACCGTTAGTAGCTGGCGCTGACAATACCTCGCTAGTAGCGTGGGCACGCCATTTAATGTCACCGGTAGTGGCGTCCAATACGACGACTTCACCTTTAAGCGTACCGAGCATGATCAACCCGTAGCCCGTGCCAACGGCACCGGAAACAGGCAAATCAAGGTCTTTCTTCCAGACCACGTCACCGGTATTGCGGTCCAGCGACATAATCACGCCCTTCACGTCGGCAGCATAGATATGCTCACCGTCGATGGCTGGGGTCAGCATGTTATAGATCTCGCCTTGACCGTCACCGATCGAGCGGCTCCATTGCTTTTGCAAAACCACTTCTTCTTTGAAGTCAGTCAGCTCGGCTGGGGGCAATTCTTTTTTACCATTGCTGCTGCAACCCGCGGCCAAAAGGGCCAGAGCCAGCAATGCTGCATGTTTCCAACGCATCACGTCACGCATCCCCTTTCGCCAAGTCGTCGAGCTTCATTTGTAGGCCACCTACCGCCGCTTCTTCAGACAGCGCGGATTTGGCTTTTTCATAAGCAGCATGAGCGTCATCGGTACGGCCTAGCTGTACCAGCAAATCGCCTTTAAGTTCTTCGCGGCTGGCCAGGAATGCCTTGTCAGCATCGCCATCAAGCAGCTTCAGGGCGTCAGCAACCTTGTTCTGTGCCGCCAGGACGCGAGCCAAGCGCTGACGCGCCACTTCACCCAATGTCTCGCTCACTGGCTTGTCGACTATGCCCTTGAGTTCAGCCGCCGCATCATCCAGCTTGCCGGTATCGACCGCAACTTTTGCGACAAACAGGCTGCCATATTGGGCATACGCCGTGCCGCCAAACTCGCTTTTCAGCTTACTGGCAATGTCCGAAACGCGTGCGGCATCGGGCTGACCGTTTGGGGTCAACGTGGTTTCCAGCAATGCTTGATAAAGCATTGATGCGCCTTGTGACTGATTAGTTTGATACCTGTGCCAAGCCTGCCAGCCCAGCACCAAGATCGCCGCGACCAGACAGCCGGTGACCAAGGGTTTGCCGTTGCGCTGCCACCAGTCTTTCATCACTGCCAGCTCTTCATCTTCGGTACGCGACACCCCAATACTCCTTTTCGCTAAATCGGCTGTTTATCAGCTTCAACCCTGCACAATGCAGGAGGCCAGGTGCTCTGAGAGAGCATCCCAAGCAATATTTTGTTGTTCGCCCTGGCCACGCAGGGGTTTGACACCAACCACTTGCTGAGCCAACTCGTCGTCGCCCAGGATCAGTGTGTACAACGCACCGCTCTTGTCGGCTTTCTTGAATTGGCTTTTGAAACTGCCAGCGCCGGCATTGACCTGCAAACGCAGGTTCGGTAACTGGTCACGCACACGTTCGGTCAGCGTCAAGGCAGCCAATTCGGCAGCTTCACCGAAGGCACACAAATAAACGTCGACCTGACGCGAAATTTCTTCCGGGATCTGCCCGAGTGTCTCGAGGAGCAATACCAAGCGCTCGATGCCCATTGCAAAACCAACGCCGGTCGTAGGCTTGCCGCCCATTTGTTCGACCAATCCGTCATAACGACCGCCGGCACACACAGTGCCTTGGGCGCCCAGTTGGTCGGTGACCCACTCGAAGACGGTCTTGCTGTAGTAATCGAGCCCGCGTACCAACTTGGGATTGATCACGTAAGGAATACCGGCTGCATCCAGACGTGCCTTGAGGCCATCGAAGTGGATGCGCGACTCGTCGTCGAGGTAATCCACCAGTTTCGGCGCATCGACCAGCACCGCTTGAGTCTCGGGATTTTTGGTATCGAGAACGCGCAGAGGGTTGGTCTTCAACCGCCGCTGGCTGTCTTCGTCGAGTTCGCTCAAGCGCGCTGAAAGAAACTCCACCAAGGCATCACGATATCGGGCACGTGCGGCACTGGTGCCCAAGCTGTTGAGTTCCAGTTTGACGGCGCCGCGAATACCCAACAGGCCCCACAAGCGCCAAGTCAGAACGATCAGCTCGGCATCAATGTCTGGACCATCAAGGTTGAAAACTTCGACGCCAATTTGATGAAACTGCCGATAGCGGCCCTTTTGCGGACGTTCGTGGCGGAACATCGGACCGATGTACCACAATTTTTGCACCTGGCCACCACCGGTAATCCCGTGTTCCAGCACTGCGCGAACACACGCGGCAGTGCCTTCAGGGCGCAGGGTCAGGGAATCACCGTTACGGTCTTCGAAGGTGTACATCTCTTTTTCGACGATGTCGGTCACTTCACCGATTGAGCGTTTGAACAGCTCGGTGAACTCGACGATCGGCATACGAATCTGACGGTAGCCGTAATTATCCAGCAGTCGCGAAACCGTACTTTCAAAATAGCGCCACAACGGCGTCTGATCCGGCAGGATGTCGTTCATGCCGCGAATGGCTTGCAAAGACTTGCTCACAAAAAATCCTTAAAAACTAAATTAGCCGCACGTTTAGCCGCGCGCGATAAGCGCTGCGTCGGCTTCGACTTTCTCGGCCGCTCTCTGACGGATCAAGCGTTCAAGCTCATCCACCAGATTGTCATTGGTCAGTTTCTGCGCAGGCTTGCCGTCGATGTAGATCAGGTTCGGCGTACCGCCGGTAAGGCCGATATGCGCTTCTTTCGCTTCGCCGGGTCCGTTGACTACACAACCGATCACCGCGACGTCCAACGGCACCAACAAATCTTCAAGGCGCGTTTCCAATTCGTTCATGGTCTTGACCACATCGAAGTTCTGCCGCGAGCAACTCGGGCAGGCGATGAAGTTGATCCCACGGGAACGAAGGCGCAACGATTTGAGGATGTCGTAGCCGACTTTCACCTCTTCGACCGGGTCAGCGGCCAGCGAGATGCGGATAGTATCGCCAATTCCTTCGGCAAGCAGCATCCCGAGACCTACTGCGGATTTCACGGTGCCAGATCGCAAGCCGCCCGCTTCGGTAATACCCAGGTGCAGCGGCTGGATGATTTGTTTAGACAGCAACCGATAGGCTTCTACCGCCATGAACACGTCACTGGCTTTGACGCTGACCTTGAAATCTTGAAAGTCCAGACGATCCAGATGTTCCACATGGCGCAGCGCGGATTCGACCAGCGCGGCCGGTGTCGGCTCGCCGTATTTCTTCTGCAGGTCTTTTTCCAGCGAACCGGCGTTAACCCCAATACGGATCGGAATACCACGGTCACGGGCGGCGCTGACAACAGCACGCACACGGTCTTCGCGGCCGATGTTGCCTGGATTGATTCTCAGGCAATCAACGCCCAGTTCGGCAACGCGCAAGGCGATCCGATAATCAAAGTGGATGTCGGCCACCAACGGCACTTTCACCAACTGCTTGATTCGGCCAAAAGCTTCGGCAGCGTCCATGTCCGGTACCGAAATTCGCACAATATCGACGCCCGCCGCTTCCAGACGATTGATCTGGGCGACAGTGGCAGCCACATCGTTGGTGTCGCTGTTGGTCATGCTCTGCACGGCGATAGGTGCATCGCCGCCTACCGGTACGGAGCCGACCCAAATTTTACGCGTTTCGCGACGTTTGATAGGGGATTCGCCGTGCATGACTTATTGCCCTAGTTTAAGGCGAGCAGTTTCGCCGCTGGAAAAAGGAGCCAGATCAACGGCCTGGCCGTTATAGGTCACCTGAACACCGCGGGCGAAGCCCAACCGCACGGTAAATGGCGGCTTGCCGCTGACATCCAGGTTTTCGCCTTTACGCTTGACACCGCTCAGCAATACTTTTCCATTGCCATCGGTCACTTGGGTCCAGCAATCGGCCACATAATGCAGAGTGACCAGCCCGGCACCTGCCTCCGGTACCGACGGCACGCCTGCCGTAGTTACCGGCGTTGTGGTGGCGGGTGTCGGCGAAACGGTGGTTGCCGGTGTTACAGGCACAACATGGACTGGCGCTGCAGGTACGCCAGCACTCGGTGCTACGACTGGAGGAACAGTCGTAGCAGGCGCGACTTCAGCGGCTTGAGCACCGGCCGGAAGCGGCAATGCCGAGGTGGTGCCTTGAGCTTGCGCCACGGCCTGATCTTCCGGCTCATCCAGAGGATGAATCTGGGTCGTGCCGTCAGCACTTTCGACTTCGACATGCTCCAGATTGGTGTTGACCAATTCCTTGCCGCGCATCGACGCCTGGTCTTGCCACCAGAAGAAGCCGCCACCTACCAGCACCACCAGCAGCAACAAGCTGACGATGCGCAAAATATTGTGTGACAACCGCACGGGCTCTTCGATACGGCCCAGGCTGTGTACATTGCTGCCATGGGAGTCAGTCCCGGTGTAGTGATCGAACTGCTGAACAAGAGCGGTCTGATCGAGGCCGAGCAATTTGGCATAGGCGCGGATATAACCCCGAGCGAATGTATTGCCTGGCAGCTTCTCAAAATCGCCGTTTTCCACGTTGCCCAGAGAGGTCACGGTGAGGTTCAGCCTCGAAGCCACATCAGGCAGCGACCAATTTTTGCTCTCGCGGCCTTGGCGCAAGGTTTCGCCTGGGTTCACACGAGTGGCTGCTACAACTTCGGGATGCGCCGCTTTCATCATTGCTCCGACTGGTATTGCTGATATTCCGGCGAACCGGGATAGAGTCTTTTTAATTGCAACCCATAGCTGGCTGCTTTGTTGCGATCGTCATAACGTTTAGCCAATCGCGTACCGAGCAATAGACTACGTGCATTTTGATCGCTCAGTTGGCTAAAACGGTCGTAATAGTCACGCGAGGGCACATAATGCCCGTCTCCGTACGCTAACTCAGCCATTTCCAGCAATGTTCGCGGCTGCCGAGGATTAAGCCCCAAGGCTTTGGTGAAAAACGTCACGGCTTCGTCACGCTTCCCAAGCCTCATCGAGGTCATCCCCAAGCTCTCGAAAACCCTGGAGCGTTCTGGATACAAGGTATCGGCGGCGGCCTGCTGAAAACGCTCATAAGCGTCTTTATATCGCTTTTGATCGTAGAGAAAACTGCCGTAATTATTCAGGATTCGCGCGTCACCCGGACTTGCCGACAGCGCTTTTAGAAACTGTTTGTCCGCCAGTTCCGGCTCCATTTCGGCCTGAAAGACCAATGCTAACGCCGCGTTGGCATCAGGGTCGGAGCTGTCCATATCGAGGGCTTTTTTCAGCGGAACCTTGGCCAGTTCGGTCTGCCCTTGCTGTAGATAGCCAACCCCCAATTGCACGTACGCGGCGCGCGCATCGTCCCGGCCCTTGCTGGTACTCAACGGATTGATGTTGCCCGATGACACACAGCCGACCAGAACGTTAACCAAACATAGCAACAGCGCAGTGCGCAGACTCATGAACATAATCCCGATCAGTTCGACGTCGCGGTGCTTTGAACCACATCAGCCTCGGCACTCAACTCACGCACAGCGATATAACGCTCGCTGCGCCGAGTGCGGTCGTTGACCAGACCCACCAACTGGCCACATGCAGCGTCGATATCTTCGCCGCGAGTAGTGCGCACAGTGACGTTGTAGCCGGCCTGATGCAACTGATCCTGAAACCGGCGAATCGCATTGTTGCTCGGGCGTTCATAGCCCGAATGCGGAAACGGGTTGAACGGAATCAAGTTGATCTTGCAAGGGATGTCCTTGAGCAGCTCAGCCATTTCGATGGCGTGCTCAACCTTGTCGTTGATGTCTTTCAACAGGGTGTATTCGATGGTCAATACGCGCTTCTCGCCCAGCGATGACATATAGCGCTGGCACGACTCGAGCAAAACCTTGAGCGGGTACTTTTTGTTGATAGGTACCAGTTGGCTGCGCAGAGCATCGTTGGGCGCATGTAGCGACAAAGCCAGCGAAACGTCAACGTGCTTGGACAGCTCGTCGATCATGGGTACCACGCCAGAGGTAGACAACGTCACCCGGCGCTTGGAAATGCCATAACCCAAATCATCCATCATCAACAGCATGGCGGAAATGACATTGTCGAAATTGAGCAGCGGCTCGCCCATGCCCATCATCACTACGTTGGTGATAGCACGGTCGACCGTAGCGGGGATGCTACCGAACGATTTATTGGCAATCCACACCTGACCGATGACTTCGGCGGCGGTGAGGTTGCTGTTGAAGCCCTGCTTGCCGGTGGAGCAGAAACTGCAATCCAGCGCACAGCCGGCCTGGGACGAAACACACAAGGTGCCGCGCTTACCCTGGGGAATATAAACAGTCTCGACGCAGCTGCCAGACTCCACGCGCACGACCCATTTACGGGTACCGTCGGTGGAAATGTCCTCGCTGACGACTTCAGGACCGCGAACCTCAGCGCAGACCTTGAGCTTTTCGCGCAAGGCCTTGCTGACGTTCGTCATGGCGTCGAAATCTCCGACGCCAAAGTGGTGAATCCATTTCATTACCTGACCGGCACGAAAACGCTTCTCCCCGATCGAGTCGAAGAATTTTTCCATTTCCGGTTGAGTCAGACCCAACAGGTTGGTTTTGCCAGTCGATGTTGTCATTTTTTCACCCTCACTCGTTAGCATTAGGCGTTACGAGCGGTTACTTCGGTAGCGGCGAAGAAATACGAGATTTCACGTGCAGCAGCAGCTTCGGAATCGGAACCGTGTACAGCGTTGGCGTCGATGGAATCAGCGAAATCAGCACGGATAGTGCCAGCAGCCGCTTCTTTAGGGTTGGTAGCGCCCATCAATTCGCGGTTTTTGGCAATGGCGTTTTCGCCTTCCAGAACCTGAACGACAACCGGACCGGAAATCATGAAAGCAACCAGGTCGCCGAAGAAACCGCGAGCGCTATGCTCAGCGTAAAAACCTTCAGCTTCAGCTTTGGACAGCTGCTTCATTTTCGAGGCAACAACTTGCAGACCAGCTTTTTCGAAACGAGTAACGATTTCGCCGATTACATTTTTTGCAACAGCATCAGGCTTGATGATGGAAAAAGTACGTTGAACAGCCATGGTGAAACTCCAGAAACGGTGATTAAAGCGAAAAATTAAACCCGCGTATTGTACGCGGGTTTAGGGGTATTGCCTAACGCGCACTGTTGACTCAGTCCGCCTCATCGATCCAGGCGGCCTGAATGGCCTCAAGAACCTTCTCGCCGCCACGCGCCGGGTCATCGCTGAACTCTGGCAGGCTGATTACCCAACGCTGGAGTTCGACGAAGTTCACGTAACGCGGGTCCACTTCTGGCTTGCTTTCGGCCAGTTGGATAGCGATTTCCAGCACATCAACCCATTTAAGACTCATACAACTTCCTTGGATCAGTGCGCCGCTTCGGCCGCATGGTTGAGGGAGTATTTCGGAATCTCAACGGTCAGGTCTTCAGTCCCGACAATGGCCTGACAGGTCAGGCGCGACTGCGGCTCCAACCCCCACGCCCGATCAAGATAATCCTCCTCCAGTTCATCGGCCTCATTCAGCGAGTCAAAGCCTTCGCGAATGATGCAGTGACAGGTCGTGCAGGCGCAAACGCCACCGCAGGCGCTTTCGATCTCGATATGGTGGTCGTGCGCCACATCGAGAATCGATCGACCGGTCTCAGCCTCTACGACCATACCGTCCGGGCAATGCTCGGCGTGTGGCAGAAAAATGATCTGCGGCATCAGTTAATCCTCGATTTCATTCAGGTTGCGCCCCGCCAACGCGGATTTAACCGTCGAATCCAGGCGGCGAGCAGCAAAAGCGTCAGTCACGTGCGACAGACGCTTGGTCTGCAGCTCGATGGCGGGGCCATCCGTGCCTTGCATCAATTCATTCAGGTCCCGCATTTGCGCCTCGATGACGCTGCGTTCTTCTGTATCCAGCAAACGGTCACCGTCTGCATCCAGCGCGCCTTGGACTGCTTCCAGCAAGCGCTGAGCGTCAACCTGCTGCTCACGCAGTACGCGAGCCACCTTGTCGTCGCTGGCGTACTGAAACGAATCCTTGAGCATGCGGGTGATTTCGCCGTCGGTCAGGCCATAGGACGGCTTGACCTGAATGCTGGCTTCGACTCCCGAACCCAGCTCACGCGCGGCAACACTGAGCAGACCATCGGCATCGACTTGGAAGGTGACGCGAATCTTTGCAGCCCCCGCGACCATCGGCGGGATACCGCGCAGCTCAAAGCGCGCCAAGGAACGGCAGTCGCTGATGAGTTCACGCTCGCCTTGCAGCACATGAATCATCATCGCCGACTGACCGTCTTTGTAGGTGGTGAAATCCTGAGCACGAGCGACGGGGATGGTGGTGTTGCGCGGAATCACCTTCTCCATCAGCCCGCCCATGGTTTCCAACCCCAACGACAACGGGATGACATCAAGCAACAACAGCTCTTCACCGTCGCGCTTGTTGCCCGCCAACGTATCGGCCTGGATCGCAGCACCAATGGCTACCACTTGATCCGGATCGATTTCAGTCAACGGTTGACGACCAAACAGCTCGGCGACAGCCTCTCGCACACGCGGCACACGGGTCGAACCGCCGACCATGACCACGGCTTCAACGTCTTCGACTTCGATGCCCGCGTCGCGAATAGCGCGCCGACATGATTTGAGGCTGCGGGCCAGCATGGGTTCGAGCATCGCGTCGAACGCTTGACGAGTCAGTACCGAATGCCAGTCGCCGTGCACGACCTTGACCGAATCGACTTCAGTCAAGGCTTCTTTGGCAGCGCACGCAGTTTGCAGCAGGCTACGTTGGGCAGAAGGATCAAGGTCGGAGGAAAGCCCAGCCTCGCTCACTATCCAGCTGGCAATGGCGTGATCGAAATCATCGCCACCCAGCGCGGTGTCGCCGCCGGTTGCCAAGACTTCAAAGACGCCGCCCGTCAGACGCAAAACGGAGATATCAAAAGTGCCGCCGCCCAGGTCATAGATAGCAACCACGCCTTCGGCGTGTTGATCCAGGCCATAAGCAACCGCTGCGGCCGTAGGCTCGTTCAGCAGGCGCAGCACGTTGAGGCCGGCCAGCCGAGCAGCATCCTTGGTGGCTTGCCGCTGAGCATCATCGAAATAAGCCGGAACGGTAATCACCGCACCCACCAATTCGCCACCCAAGGTCGCTTCGGCGCGCTGACGCAGCACTTTGAGAATTTCTGCCGACACTTCTACCGGGCTTTTAGGCCCTTGAATCGTGTCAATAAAGGGCATGTGCGACTCGCCGCCGACGAAGCGGTAAGGCAGTTGCTCACCCAATTGCTTCACGTCGGACAATCCACGGCCCATCAGTCGCTTGACTGATAACACGGTGTTGAGCGGATCAAGCGCGGCGGCGTCTTTAGCGCCCTGCCCCACTTCAATCCGATCAGCGTGGTAGCGCACGGCGGACGGCAGGATAACCTGCCCTTCACCATCGGCGAGCGGTTCGGAAAGACCACTGCGTAAAGCAGCGACCAACGAATTTGTAGTGCCCAAGTCAATCCCAACCGCCAGACGACGCTGATGCGGTTGAGGACTTTGGCCGGGTTCGGCGATCTGCAGTAGGGCCATGCTTATCTGAATTTCACAGGCGTGCAGCCAAAGGCGGCACGGGGTTAGTCGTCGAGGCGCTCTTCCAGCTGGCGCACTTCGTAGGTGAGCTTGTCGAGGAACTGCATACGTCGCATCAGCCGTTCGGCCAGTTCGCGTTGTACAGCATCATCCCAACAGGCAGCGAAGCTTTCGTTCAGTTCATCCTGAGCGACTTTAAGCCGACGCTTGAATACCGCAACACCCGCCAAGTCGGCGTCATCCTGCAAATCCTCAAGCTCTTCGCGCCATTGCATCTGCTGCAGAAGAAATTCAGGGTCTTGCACGGTAACTTCCAACGGCATCTCATGACCGCCCAACGTCAGCAAATAACGCGCCCGTTTAGGAGCGTTTTTTAGCGTCTGATAGGCCTCATTGAGACTGGCTGATTGCTCTAGCGCCAACCGCTGCTCACGCTCGGAAGCATCAGCAAATCGGTCTGGATGTACGGTGCGCGCCAATTCACGGTAGCGCGTGGCCAACTGATCGAGATCCAAACGGAAATCCGGCTTGAGCTCGAATAAAGCAAAATGACAAGGAGTACCCACAATCAGCCTCAGATGTTGAAGCTTTCGCCGCAGCCACATTCACCGCGCGAGTTGGGGTTGTTGAACTTGAAGCCTTCGTTCAACCCTTCCTTGACGAAATCGAGTTCAGTGCCATCGAGATAAACCAGGCTTTTTGGATCGATGATCACTTTAACACCGTGTAATTCGTACACGGTGTCATCACTGCCCGCCGCATCGACGAACTCCAACACATAGGCGAGACCGGAACAGCCTGTAGTGCGAACACCCAGGCGAACCCCGTCACCTTTGCCGCGCCCTGCAAGGGAGCGACGTACGTGTTGAGCGGCAGCTTCTGTCATGCTGATAGACATCGAAACTCCTTAATTGAATCAAGCTTCGTAAAGGCTCTCCTCCCTCGGGGATTAGAGCAAGCCTTTCTTCTGCTTATAGTCGCGAACAGCTGCCTTGATGGCGTCTTCCGCCAGTACAGAGCAGTGGATTTTAACTGGAGGCAACGCCAGTTCTTCGGCCAGGTGAGTGTTTGTGATGGTCTCTGCTTCATCCAGAGTCTTGCCCTTCATCCACTCGGTAGCCAAGGAGCTGGAGGCGATAGCCGAACCGCAACCGTAGGTTTTGAACTTGGCATCTTCGATGATGCCGTGTTCGTTGACCTTGATCTGCAGGCGCATTACATCGCCGCAAGCCGGCGCGCCGACCATGCCAGTACCAACATCTGGATCTTCCGCGTCCATCTTGCCGACGTTGCGCGGGTTCTCGTAGTGGTCTATGACCTTTTCGCTATATGCCATGGTACTTAATCCTCACTCATCAGAAAGTCGCTCTTATTGGCGACTTGTCAGTGCGCAGCCCACTCGATCTTCGAGATGTCGACGCCGTCTTTGTACATGTCCCACAGCGGCGACAAAGCGCGCAGCTTGGTAACGGCCTCGCACACTTTCTGCGCGGCGTAGTCGATTTCTTCTTCGGTGGTAAAACGGCCGAAGGTAAAACGAATCGAGCTGTGCGCCAATTCGTCATTGCGGCCCAGGGCGCGCAATACATAAGAAGGCTCAAGGGAAGCCGAGGTGCACGCAGAGCCGGACGAAACCGCCAGATCCTTGAGCGCCATGATCAGCGATTCGCCTTCAACGTAGTTGAAGCTCAGGTTCAAGTTGTGCGGTACACGGGAGATTTGGCTACCGTTCACGTACAGCTCTTCCAAATGTTCAACCTGCTTGAAAAAACGGTCGCTCAAGGCTTTGATGCGGACGTTTTCAACCGCCATGTCTTCTTTGGCGACCCGGAACGCTTCACCCATACCAACGATCTGGTGAGTCGCCAGCGTACCGGAACGCATGCCACGCTCATGACCGCCACCGTGCATGGTCGCTTCCAGGCGAACACGCGGTTTGCGGCTCACGTAGAGCGCGCCGATGCCTTTAGGGCCGTAGGTTTTGTGAGCGGAGAACGACATCAGGTCAACTTTGAGGTTGGCCAGATCGATGTCAACTTTGCCGGTGGACTGTGCAGCATCAACGTGGAACAGCACGCCGCGCGAACGGGTCAGTTCACCAATGGCCGCGATGTCGTTGATGGTGCCGATTTCGTTGTTGACGTGCATGACCGATACCAGAATGGTGTCTTCGCGCAGCGCCGCTTCAACCATCGCCGGAGTGATCAGACCGTCTGTGCCTGGCTCGATGTAAGTGACTTCGAACCCTTCACGCTCCAGTTGACGCATGGTGTCCAAAACCGCTTTGTGCTCGATCTTGTTGGTGATGAGGTGCTTGCCTTTGCTGGCATAAAAGTGTGCAACACCTTTGATTGCCAGATTGTTGGACTCGGTGGCACCGGAGGTCCAGACAATTTCACGTGGGTCAGCGTTGACCAGATCAGCAACCTGACGGCGCGCATTCTCTACGGATTCTTCTGCTTTCCAGCCGAACACGTGAGAGCGCGATGCAGGGTTGCCGAAGTTTCCGTCAACCAGCAGGCATTCGCTCATTTTTTGCGCAACGCGAGGATCGACCGGAGTCGTCGCGGAGTAATCGAGGTAAATCGGCAATTTCATTGAATATCTCCTATCGGGCAGGCGCGCCGCTCATGCATCTACGGTCATTCGACGGCGGACGTTTCAATCTTATCCAACTGCGGTGTTCTGCATGCGTTGCGACGCAGATCCTGGCGCTGAGCGACTTCTTGTACCTCACGGCGAGTGACAAGGTCAGCCAGGCTTATACCGCTAAGGAATTCGTGAATTTGCTGACTGAGGTCGCACCATAAGTGGTGGGTCAGACAAGTATCGCCAGCATGGCAATCACCTAGCCCCTGGCAACGTGTCGCATCGACCGATTCGTTAACCGCATCGATCACCTGCGCGACCTGAATACCTTGCATGTCACGGGACAGCTGGTAACCACCACCTGGGCCACGCACGCTAGACACCAGATTACTGCGACGCAGTTTGGCGAACAGCTGTTCAAGATAGGACAGGGATATACCTTGCCGCTCTGAAATATCGGCCAGGGACACTGGCCCGCGCTGCGCATGTAACGCCAGGTCTAGCATGGCTGTTACAGCGTATCGGCCTTTTGTAGTCAGTCGCATGGCATGTACCGCGGAGGTTCGGAATGAGGGCGAGTATGCTATTCCCGAGTATTTAAGTCAACTATAAGACCTAGTAAATTAGTCGGGATTACCGGCAAAACCGCGGCAGCATCATAGCAAATGCCCAGGCGCGTTGGCACGCGCCGTAGGTCCTATGCCTTCCAGGGCGTCAGGGTTAGCCGACTTTGGTTTCGCTGCAGTCTTTCACGCACTCAAAAACCTCATCGCGTAGCGCCGGCAGCTCTTTAGCGCTGTAGTCGCAGCCAAGCTTATTAAGCGCTTCGCCCATGCTTTCGAGGCGCGCATCCACCGCTTGGATGTGATCAAGCAGTTGACCAATCGCTTTCGCAACCGGGTCCGGCATGTCTTCACTGATTCCGTAGGCGTCGAAGCCAAGCTTCTCGGCAATGGCCTTGCGCTTGGCGTCCACCTCATCATCAGACTTGATGATGATTCGCCCCGGAATACCGACAACCGTGGCACCCGCTGGCACGGCTTTGGTGACCACTGCATTGGAGCCGACCTTCGCGCCCGCACCAACAGTGAACGGCCCCAGCACCTTGGCGCCAGCACCGACGACCACCCCCGCCTCCAACGTCGGATGGCGCTTTCCCTTGTTCCAGCTCGTGCCGCCCAAGGTCACGCCTTGGTACAAGGTAACGTCATCGCCAATCTCTGCAGTTTCGCCGATCACAATGCCCATTCCGTGATCGATGAAGAAACGACGGCCGATAGTCGCCCCCGGATGAATCTCGATTCCGGTCATCCAGCGCCCGAAGTTAGAGACCACTCGCGCCAGCCATTTCCAGCCCAGATCCCACAAATAGCGGGACAGCCGGTGAAGCCAGATCGCGTGCATGCCGGGGTAGCAGGTCAACACCTCAAACGCATTGCGCGCCGCAGGGTCACGATGGAATACGCTTTGAATATCTTCTCGCAGACGCTCGAACATCATTGGTCCTTCCGCTTATGGGGCTCACCGCGCGCAACTTTCTGCGTCTCGGTGAGGATGCCGCGCAAAATATTCATTTCTGACCGGTACACAGCACTGCGCCCAAACAAACGTCGCATCCGAGCCATCAGATGACGCGGGTTTTCCGGATCTAGAAAACCGATAGCAACCAGGGTCGCTTCAAGATGGCCGTAGAACAGCTCCATCTCATCCATGGTTACAGGCTCAGAGCTACGCGTGGAGGTCACTTCGACCTTCTCGACTTTTGTCGGCTGACCTTGGGCGGCAAGCCACGACATCCGCACTTCGTAGCACAGCACCTGCACCGCAGCCCCCAGATTCAGCGAACTGAACTCGGGGTCAGACGGGATATGCACGTGGTAGTGACATCGCTGCAGCTCTTCATTGGTCAAGCCAGCGTATTCACGCCCGAACACTATTGCAATTTCAGCGCCGTCAGCTGCTTGCTCTGCCGCCATCACACCGCATTCACGCGGATCAAGCAGCGGCCAGGGAATTCGGCGATCACGGGCACTGGTGCCCAGCACCAGATTGCAGCCCACCAAGGCATCCTCTAGCGTCGCCACGACGTGGGCGTTCGCGAGAACATCACTGGCCCCGGACGCACGCGCCTCGGCCTCATGAGAAGGGAAATCCAACGGATCAACCAGCACCAAGCGTGAAAGCCCCATGTTTTTCATGGCGCGCGCAGCCCCGCCGATGTTACCGGGGTGACTGGTACCGACCAGGACAACGCGAATATTTTGCAGCAATGCAAGTTCTCACAGACGAGAGAAAGGGGAGCAAATCTTACAGAACCACCTCGATTAACGCTACGGACGCTATGCGCGCTGGAAATAATCGGTCCGTGCCCCTACAATGTTCGGCTTTCTTTAACGACCTAGGTGAAACGTCCATGCAGCCCATGCTGAATATCGCGCTGCGCGCCGCCCGCAGCGCCAGTGAATTGATTTTCCGCTCCATCGAGCGCTTGGATACCATCAAGGTCGACGAAAAAGAAGCGAAAGATTACGTCACCGAAATTGATCGCGCGGCCGAGCTGAGTATTATTACCGCCCTGCGAAAAGCCTATCCGACCCACGGCATTCTGGGCGAAGAAAGCGGCCTGCATGAAGGCAGCGGCGACGGAACCGACTACCTGTGGATCATCGACCCGCTCGATGGCACCACCAACTTCGTACGGGGCGTGCCGCACTTCGCGGTCAGCATCGCCTGTAAATACCGTGGCCGTCTTGAGCACGCCGTGGTTCTCGACCCGGTTCGCCAGGAAGAATTCACCGCCAGCCGTGGCCGTGGCGCCGCGCTTAACGGTCGCCGCCTGCGTGTCAGCCAGCGTAAAAGCCTGGAAGGCGCCCTGCTCGGTACCGGCTTCCCGTTCCGTGACGGCCAAATGGATAACCTGGAAAACTACCTGGGCATGTTCCGCAGCCTGGTCGGTCAAACTGCCGGCATCCGTCGCGCAGGCGCTGCCAGTCTCGACCTCGCTTATGTAGCGGCCGGTCGTTTCGACGCGTTCTGGGAGTCGGGCCTGTCTGAATGGGACATGGCCGCAGGTGCGTTGCTTATTCAAGAAGCAGGCGGTTTGGTGAGCGACTTTACCGGTGGCCACGACTTCCTTGAAAAAGGCCACATCGTTGCCGGTAACACCAAGTGCTTTAAAGCTGTGTTGACTTCGATTGCACCGCACTTGCCTGCCGCGCTAAAACGCTAAGTTTTATGCTGCACAAAAAAAAACCGGCAATAGCCGGTTTTTTTGTGCCTGCCCCTGTCGGAACGTTATTGCTGTGTAGTTTGTGGCGGCGGAGCGTCTTGACCCAACATTAGTTGGCCCTGTTTGTTCACCGGAATTTGATTACCGGGATCACGGTCCATACGGACCTGACCAACTTTACCGTTCAATTGATACTTCACGTCATAACCCACAACTTTATCGCTGATGTCATTGACGGTATTACACCGCGTTTGATTAGTGGTGTAAGTATCGCGCTCCTGCATGCCTTCCTGAACGCGGTTGCCGGCGTATCCACCACCCGCCGCACCGGCGACCGTAGCGAGGGTTTTACCTTTACCGCCGCCTACCTGGTTGCCCAACAAACCACCTGCTACCGCACCCAATACGCTACCCAATATCTGATGCTGGTCCTTGACCGGCGCCTGACGGGTAACCGCCACCTCTTTGCAGACTTGACGAGGGGTTTTTACTTGTTCTTTGATGGGCTGAACTCCCAGCACATCTGCATATTCGGGGCCGCTTTTAACCAAGCTATAGGTGGCGAATGCACCTCCGGCAGTGACGGCAACCGCACCCAATACCGTACCGACAAGCATCGACTTGTTCACTTGAACCTCCTGGCAGTAATGCGTGGCATTTATAAAATAGAAATGTCCGACGCTAATCCTAGCCTTGGAGTACAAAAAAGGGCATGAGTTCAACACTCACGCCCTTAATGGTCAATCGGCCGCCTCTAAGGACGATCATCAACCTTGTCTGTAATCACCGGAGGAATGAGGTCCTCAGTAGTTAGGCTCAGCCAAATAAGCACAACGTTAGCGATGTAGATCGACGAGTAAGTACCCGCCAGTACACCGATAAACAGCGCGACGGAGAAACCGTGCAAGCTGTCACCGCCAAAGACCCACAATGCGACAATCGCCAGCAACGTCGAAATCGAAGTTGCCATCGTCCGCAGCAGCGTCTGAGTGGTAGAAACATTGATGTTCTCGATCAACGTCGCCTTGCGCAAAATCCGGAAGTTTTCCCGAACCCGGTCAAATACCACAATGGTGTCGTTCAACGAATAACCAATGATCGCCAGTACAGCGGCGAGTACTGTCAGGTCAAACGTCACCTGGAAAAACGACAGGATGCCCACGGTGACCACCACGTCATGGATCAACGAGACGATGGCGCCGACGGCAAACTTCCACTGGAAGCGGAAGGCCAGGTAGATCAGAACGCCACCCAATGCCATCAGCATGCCGAGGCCGCCTTGGTCACGAAGCTCTGAACCCACTTGAGGACCAACGAACTCCACACGCTTGACGGTCACGGGGTTATCCGCACCGGTCTGGCGCAGCACTGCAGCAACCTGATTGCCCAACTGCGGATCTTCGCCTGGCATACGCACCAGCAAATCCGTCGTTGCGCCAAAGCTTTGAACGACTGCTTCGTGGTAACCCGCGGTTTCCAACTCCTGACGTACTTTCGGCAAGTCTGCCGCACGCTCGTAAGTCAGCTCAATGAGCGTACCGCCGGTAAAGTCCAAACCGTAGTTCAGGCCTTTATGAAAGAAGCTGAACAAAGCCAGCACCGTAAGGAGCATGGTGATAGCGAACGCAATATTGCGAACGCCCATAAAGTTAATGGTACGTAACATGGCAGCCCCTTAAATCCACAACTTCTTGAAGTCACGTCCGCCATAGATCAGGTTGACCATTGCGCGGGTCACCATGATGGCCGTGAACATCGAGGTAAAGATCCCGAGCGACATGGTCACCGCAAAGCCTTTGACCGGGCCAGTGCCCATCGCAAAGAGAATGCCGCCAACCAGTAACGTTGTCAGGTTGGCATCGAGGATCGCAGTGAATGCGCGCCCGAAGCCTTCGTTGATAGCGCGCTGTATGGTCATGCCCCCAGCGATCTCTTCACGTATTCGCGAGAAGATCAGCACGTTGGCGTCCACCGCCATACCCATGGTCAGGACGATACCGGCAATACCTGGCAGGGTCAGCGTTGCACCCAGCAAGGACATCAATGCCAGCAGCAGCACCATGTTCACCGCCAGTGCAACCGTAGCAATCAGACCGAAGAAACGGTAGATAGCCATAATGAACAGCGACACAAACAGCATGCCCCATAGCGATGCATGGATACCCTTGGTGATGTTGTCTGCGCCCAGGCTCGGACCAATGGTCCGCTCTTCAGCGAAGTACATCGGCGCAGCCAGACCGCCGGCACGCAGCAGCAGCGCCAGCTCGGAAGCTTCACCCTGACCGTTCAGCCCCGTGATGCGGAATTGACTGCCCAGCGGCGACTGGATAGTCGCCAGGCTGATGATTTTCTTCTCTTCCGTGAACGACTGCACCGGCACGTCTTTCTCGACGCCGTTGACCATCTGCTTGGTGTAAGTCGTTGTAGGCTTCTGCTCGATGAAGATCACCGCCATGCTACGGCCAACATTACTGCGCGTCGCACGGCTCATCAGATCACCGCCGTGACCATCAAGCTTGATGTTCACTTGCGGACGACCATGCTCGTCGAAACCCGCCTTGGCGTCAGTCACCTGGTCACCGGTGATGATCAGACCACGCTCAACCGGTGCCGCAGGGCGACCGCCTTCACGGAACTCAAACATTTCGGTAGTGGCTTTCGAATCGTCGGGACCTGCGCCCAGACGGAATTCAAGGTTGGCCGTCTTGCCCAGAATACGTTTGGCTTCAGCGGTGTCTTGGACGCCCGGCAGCTCAACCACAATACGGTTGGCGCCTTGACGCTGAACCAAAGGTTCGGCGACACCCAGTTCATTGACCCGGTTACGTACCGTGGTCAAGTTCTGCTTGATCGAGTATTCGCGGATCTCGGCAATTTTCGCCGGAGTCATGGCCAACCGCAGTACGAACTGATCGCCGCGCTCGCTGGTGGTCAAGGTGAAATCGTTGTTGTTCTTTTTAATCAGTGCGCTGGCTTGAGTGCGAGTATCGGCATCAGCGAAACCCAGCATGATTCCATTGTCGACCTGCGGCAGGCTGCGATAACGCAGACGCTCTTTGCGCAACAAGGTTTTGACTTCGCCGTCATAGACTTTCAGGCGCGCATCCAGTGCTTTGTCCATGTCTACTTCCAACAGGAAGTGAACACCACCAGACAAGTCCAGACCCATCTTCATCGGGCTTGCACCCAAGACACGCAACCATGTAGGTGTGGTCCGAGCCAGGTTCAGCGCAACGACATAATCATCGCCCAATGCCTTGCGTACGACATCCTTGGCAGGCAACTGGTCTTCTTGCTTGGTCAGACGTAACAAACCGCCCTTGCCATTCTCAGCCAGAGACGCGCCTTTGACCGTAATACCTGCGTCGACGAGCGCTTTGCTCACTCGGTCCAGGTCAGCCTGATTAATCTGCAACGCCGTGCTCGCGCCGCTGATTTGAATAGCCGGATCGTCAGGGTAGAGATTGGGTGCGGAATAAATAACACCGACCACCAGCACTGCCAGGATCAGTACGTATTTCCACAGAGGGTATTTGTTCAGCATCACGCCGCCCGCTTATAACGCGGGGCGCCTTGCGCGCCCCGTCGATTGGTAAAAGACTGAATCTTAGATCGCTTTCAAGGTGCCTTTAGGCAGCGTGGCGGCGATAGCGCCTTTCTGGATTTTCAGTTCAACCGTGTCAGAGACTTCAATAACCACGAAGTCATCAGTCACTTTGTTGATCTTGCCAGCGATGCCGCCAGAGGTGACTACTTCGTCGCCTTTCTGCAAGTTGCCCAGCAGGTTTTTCTGTTCTTTGGCACGCTTGGACTGTGGGCGCCAGATCATCAGATAGAAGATGACCAAAAAGCCGACCAGGAAAATCCATTCAAAGCCCGAACCAGCAGGACCAGCGGCAGGTAAAGCGGCGTCCGCAAAAGCGGCAGGGATAAAAAAGCTCATTTAGCACTCCAATTACAAAATTTTTAGAAATCAGCAAAAAATCGGTATTCAATCAATCCAACGGCGGCGTTGGCAGCCCGCGTTTGGCATAGAAGGCATCCACAAAGGCGGCCAATGTACCCTGTTGAATAGCCTCGCGCAAACCAGCCATAAGCACTTGGTAATGCCGCAAGTTATGAATGGTATTGAGCATACTTCCTAGCATTTCTCCGCACTTATCCAAGTGGTGCAAATAGGCGCGCGAGAAGTTCTGGCAGGTGTAGCAATCGCAGGTCGGATCCAACGACGAATCGTCATGGCGATGGAACGCATTGCGAATTTTCAGCACGCCGGTATCAATGAACAAATGACCGTTGCGCGCGTTGCGGGTAGGCATCACGCAATCGAACATATCGATACCGCGGCGCACACCTTCAACCAAGTCTTCCGGCTTGCCCACGCCCATCAAGTAACGAGGTTTGTCAGCCGGCATCATTCCCGGCAGGTAGTCCAGCACCTTGATCATCTCGTGCTTGGGCTCGCCCACCGACAGACCGCCAATGGCCAAGCCGTCAAAGCCGATCTCATCCAGACCTTCGAGGGAGCGCATGCGCAAATCCTGGTGCATGCCGCCCTGGACGATGCCGAACAGCGCAGCCGTGTTCTCGCCATGGGCGATTTTCGAACGCTTGGCCCAACGCAAGGACAGCTCCATGGAGATCCGCGCAACGTCTTCGTCGGCCGGGTACGGCGTGCATTCGTCGAAAATCATCACGATGTCCGAACCCAGATCACGCTGGACCTGCATCGACTCTTCCGGCCCCATGAACACTTTGGCACCGTCCACTGGAGAGGCGAAGGTAACGCCCTCCTCCTTGATCTTACGCATGGCACCGAGGCTGAACACCTGAAAACCACCGGAGTCAGTCAGAATCGGGCCGCTCCACTGCATGAAGTCATGCAAGTCCCCGTGACGCTTGATGACTTCAGTGCCAGGGCGCAGCCACAGGTGGAACGTGTTACCCAGAATCATCTGCGCGCCGGTGGCCACAATGTCCCGAGGCAGCATGCCTTTCACCGTGCCGTAGGTGCCGACCGGCATGAACGCAGGGGTTTCAACCACGCCCCGGGGAAAAGTAATGCGACCACGACGCGCTTTGCCATCAGTGGCCAGCAACTCGAAAGACATACGACTGGTGCGACTCATGCTTGATCCTCTGGGGCCGATTCCGATTCCTGCGGAGCGGTCGGCGCGGGATTACGCGTGATAAACATCGCATCCCCGTAACTAAAGAAGCGGTAACCATGCTCCACCGCTGCCGCGTAGGCAGCCATGGCTTCTGGGTAACCGGCGAATGCCGAAACCAGCATCAACAGCGTGGATTCCGGCAAATGGAAATTGGTGACCAAGGCGTCGACCACATGAAACGGCCGGCCTGGGTAGATGAAGATGTCGGTGTCGCCGCTGAACGGCTTCAACACGCCATCACGGGCGGCGCTTTCCAGCGAGCGCACGCTCGTAGTGCCCACCGCAATGACTCGCCCGCCGCGCAAACGACAGGCGGCGACGGCATCGACCACCTCTTGGCTGACTTCCAGCCATTCGTTGTGCATGTGATGGTCTTCGATGCGTTCAACACGCACCGGCTGGAACGTACCCGCGCCGACGTGCAAGGTGACGAACGCGGTTGAAACGCCCATCTGCGCAATCGCATCCATCAGCGGCTGATCGAAATGCAGACCAGCAGTGGGCGCAGCCACCGCGCCGGAGCGCTGGGCATAGACCGTCTGATAACGCTCGCGGTCAGCCGTGTCGTCTGGGCGATCTATATAAGGCGGCAACGGCATGTGGCCCACCCGATCCAGCAACGGCAAGACTTCCTCGGCAAACCGCAGCTCAAACAGCGTGTCGTGCCGCGCCAGCATCTCAGCCTCGCCACCACCATCGATCAAAATCATCGAGCCGGGCTTGGGCGACTTGCTGGACCGCACATGCGCCAACACCCGATGGCTGTCCAGCACGCGCTCGATCAGAATCTCCAGCTTGCCGCCAGAAGCCTTCTGCCCGAACAACCGCGCCGGAATCACCCGGGTATTGTTGAACACCATCAAATCACCGGGGCGCAAATGCTCCAGCAAATCGGTAAATTGTCGATGAGCCAGCGCGCCGCTAACCCCGTCCAGGGTCAACAAACGACTGCCGCGACGCTCAGCCAAAGGATGGCGAGCGATCAATGAATCCGGGAGCTCGAAGGTAAAGTCAGCAACGCGCATGATGGGGTTCGTTTAGCAGGGCCGTAGAGTCTAGCGGAAATAGCTAAAATTCACCAAGAAACAGTTGTTGACCAACGGTAGTCTCATCTCTATACTCCGCCGCCAACAAGCCCTGATGGCGGAATCGGTAGACGCGGCGGATTCAAAATCCGTTTTCGAAAGGAGTGGGAGTTCGAGTCTCCCTCGGGGCACCAAATAGCAGGAAGTACAGGTCTCTACCGGCTTGTATTAGATACACAAGAAGCCCGCGAAAGCGGGCTTTTTTGTGGGTGATTGGTTGGATTAGGGCGAAAGCTTGTTTGGTAGCTTTTGCATGCAGGCATTTCTGGATCAGTTGATTGCACTCAAGCCCTCCCTGATCCGTCTTGCTTAGTCAAATACAATCAAACCAACCTCACCTCCTCTCCTCAACCTTTTCATTCATCTGCCAAACTCTATATGATCGATTGCATACGAATGCAAAACTGAGGTCATCATGGTTGTGTCGAGCAATTTTTTTGGAATGCCGTCCTTTCGTCTGGACGGTAAAACAGCACTTATTACCGGCGCGGGCGGGGGCATTGGAGCGGGTATCGCTCATACGTTGAGTGCTGCGGGTGCTGGTGTGGTGCTGGTCGGAAGAACGGAATCCAGGCTGATTGAGGTCGCAGAGTTGATTTGCCTGGCTGGCGGCCAGGCGCGCACGGTGGTATGTGACGTGACGGACAGCGCGGCCATTAGGGCGATGATCAATGCACTGCCCAGCCTCGACATTCTGGTGAACAACGCAGGCACCAATTACCCAGAACCTATGTTGGAAATGCGAGATGAGCACCTAGACGAGATGCTGAATCTGAACATCCGGGCGTGTTATGTAGTGGCGCAGGCGGCTGTGGCGAAGATGCTGGAGCGCACGGGTCATGAGAGCGGTTCGGTGATCAACGTGTCTTCGCAAATGGGCCATGTGGGTGCGGCCAACCGGACGGCCTATTGCATGACCAAACACGCGGTTGAGGGTTTGACCAAAGCAATGGCCATTGAATTTGCAAGCCGCAATATCAGGGTCAACACGATTTGCCCAACGTTCGTGGATACGCCGATGATCCGAAAAATCGCCAGCGCACCAGGCGCCATTGAAAGCTTTGTCTCAAAAATCCCCCTGGGGCGCATGGCGCAGATGGAAGACATCGTTGGCGCGGCCCTTTACCTTGCGGGGCCAGCTTCGCGAATGGTGACCGGTACGTCGCTCAAGATCGATGGTGGGTGGACGGCTCAGTAGCAGGTTTATACTGTCGCCCGCCATACCCGCTCGCCATCAACGTCAGCAAACCCTGTCTCCGGCAACCGCGCACTTCCCCGAACGATCAGGTGCCCAGCGAGTACTTTTTGTATCGCGGGTGTGGCGCGGTTGGTCAATTGCGCTTCGATAATGTCGACGGCGTTTTGGACGAATTGGTCGAGAGGTTGACGATAAGTAGTCAGCGCGACTGCTGGCCAGGCTGCCATGGCGATGTTGTCGAAGCCTATGACCGAAATATCTCGCCCGGGGATCAGCCCATACTCTCGCTCAAT
The DNA here is from genome assembly GCF_034350045.1 of Pseudomonas sp. CCI4.2. Classification (NCBI taxonomy): domain Bacteria; kingdom Pseudomonadati; phylum Pseudomonadota; class Gammaproteobacteria; order Pseudomonadales; family Pseudomonadaceae; genus Pseudomonas; species Pseudomonas sp. CCI4.2. The sequence goes on from NZ_CP133781.1 coordinate 40,224, forward strand.
CACGTTAATGGCGGCGATGGCCATTAAATCATTTGCACAAAAGATTCCGTCGGGGCGATTTTCGCGGGCGATAAGCCGCCGCGTAGCGTCCATTGCACCCTGAAACGTGTAGTCACCTACTTCTCGCAACGGTGCTTCATACCCGTGTTCCTCAAGCCGTTTTGTAAAGCTGTGCTCGCGGTCTCGACTGGTTGAGGAGCCATTAATGCCGGCGATGAAGGCCAGCGATTTATGGCCCGATGCAACCAGAAAATCAGCAATGACCGCTCCCCCTTCAGCGTTGTCACTGGTCACGCTGGACACCGCCAGGCTGTCGTTTTTTCGGTTGAGTAGCACGACCGGAAGACCGATTTGTTTGCACTCTTGCGCGAAATGCGACGACAGGCTAGAAGACACCAGAATGAGCGCATCTACTCGATGGCGCAGCACTTCTTCTAGTACGGGATCGGAGTCATCTTTACCAGCTGTGGAAAATAGCAACACACCGTATCCAGAAACTTCAAATGCCTTGGACAACGCTTCAAGCACATTGGAGTAAAACGGATTTTCCAGGCTGGGTACCACGACGCCGATAAGGTTCGAACGACGAGTGATGAGGGACCGAGCCACCAGGTTAGGCCGATAACCCAGTGCTGCCGATGCCGCCTCGACCTTCTCCCGAGTCTTCTGCCCCACGCTTGCGCCTTTGGTGTAGGTGCGTGACACCGCAGATTGAGAGACGCCCGCCAGCCTCGCTACATCGTGCGCAGTGACAGGGCGGCGAATGGTTTCAGCCATGAATGTTAAATCCTGCTCGACGACAATTGCGTCATCGTACCCATGTACCCCTTTCCAAACTACCCAACAGTCTTTTATGATAGATTGCATACGTATGCAATCACTCGTAAAAAATAAGTTCTGGAGAGCACCATGGCGAATTGGCTGAAGAGAAGCGTGGGGGTCGAGGCTGTTAAATCGGCTGACCGGCAGGTTCGTGAAACAGTTGAAACTATACTGGCCGACATTGAGGCGCGCGGCGACGCGGCGGTGAGAGAGCTCGCGTTCAAGTTCGATAAAATGGAGCGTGACAGCTATCGGTTAACGACTACCGAAATTGAGGCGTGTTATTCACAACTGACCAAACGAGACATCGCTGACATTGAGTTTGCCCAAACTCAGGTACGAAATTTCGCACAGCACCAGCGCAACAGCATCCACGACATTGAAGTTGAGACCCTGCCAGGCGTCATTCTTGGTCACAAAAATCTGCCCGTAAACGCGGCGGGGTGTTATGTGCCTGGTGGGAAATATCCTCTGCTGGCGTCTGCCCATATGTCCGTCATCACCGCAAAGGTAGCCGGTGTCCCGCGCATCATTACTGCTGCGCCGCCATTCAACGGCAAACCAGCCCACGCCATCGTCGCCGCCCAGCACATGGCGGGGGCTGATGAGATCTATTGCCTTGGGGGTATTCAGGCGATTGGTGCGATGGCGATCGGCACTGAGACCATATCCCCTGTGGATATTCTGGTCGGACCGGGTAATGCGTTTGTGGCTGAGGCTAAGCGTCAGCTGTTTGGCCGCGTGGGGATTGATCTGTTTGCCGGACCAACCGAGACGTTGGTAATCGCTGACGAGAGCGTCGATGGGGAGATTTGTGCGACGGATCTGTTGGGGCAGGCGGAGCACGGGCCGGACTCCCCCGCCATTCTGTTGACCACCTCACATTCGCTGGCCCTCGACACCATGGCTCATATTGAGCGGCTGTTGGCGATTTTGCCGACTGCGCCCATCGCCCGTAAAGCGTGGGAGAATTTTGGTGAGATCATCGTTGCGGACAGTGACGAAGAGATGTTGGACATCGCCAACAAGCTGGCATTTGAGCACGTGCAGGTGATGACCAAGGACCCAGACTGGTTCTTGGCGAACATGCGCAACTACGGCGCGCTGTTCTTGGGCCCGCGTACTAACGTGGCGTTTGGCGACAAAGTTATCGGCACTAACCACACGCTACCGACCAAAAAGGCGGCGCGTTATACCGGTGGATTGTGGGTCGGGAAGTTTCTAAAGACCTGTACGTATCAGAAAATAATGAATGACGAAGCCTCGGCAATGATCGGGTCGTATTGCTCTCGTTTGTGCGCGCTGGAAGGCTTTTCCGGACACGGAGAACAAGCCAATATCCGCGTCCGCCGCTATGGCCACAAAGATGTGCCTTACGCCGGTATTGCGGAATAATGATTGAAGTGCATCGTTGAGATTCGCAGCATCTGGTCAAGGGAATGACCAGCACTTCATTGCTTCTAACGCCTCACCGGGATAATCAACGCCCAGTGAGGAATAGCCTTCAGCGCAAAATCAGCCTCTGGCGGCCTTTACTTCCGTCGTCATGGCTGCCTTGAGCAGGTTGGCGTCGTGATTAGGCACAACAAAATGGAAACCTTGTGCCGCATACCGTGCGGCGACGGCGCCCGAGGTGCAAAAAATACCGATGTACTTTCCGGCCTCTACCGCCGCTTTTCGGCAAAGCTCAATGGCTTCGAGTACCTGAGGATCGACAGGGTCCCCAACCGGCCCTTTACCTAAGGCTAAACCCAGGTCGGCAGGACCGATAAAGATGCCTTGCAAGCCGTCGACCGCCAGGATCTCTTTCACCGCCTCCAGGCCCGGCAGCGTCTCGATCATGGCGAGCCGGACGATGGTTTGATCGGCGTGCTGAAAATAATCCGGGCCGCCGTAAAGCAGGCCGCGCGTTGGGCCGAAGCTGCGCAATCCAAGGGGCGGATAGTGGGTCGCACTGACAAATTCCTGCGCTTGCCCCGCGTTGTCCACCATGGGGCAAATCAGCCCATAAGCGCCAGCATCGAGCGCCTTCATCATGATCGTCGCATCACACGAGCCCACCCTGACAAACGGCGTCGCCGGTGTTGCCGAGATGGCCTGCAACATGCCGATCATTTGTTGGACGTCGGTCATGCCATGTTGCAGGTCCACGGTGACGCAATCCACCCCGCTCCATCCGACAATTTCCGCACTGTAGCTATTGCCGATGGCCAACCAACCGGATACTGCAGCACGACCGTCGGCCCAACATTCGAGCACTCTGTTAGGACGCATCAGATGTCTCCTTTGATTCAATAAAGTGAATGTCACGTGGTAATCCCCACGCGATCAACAAGGCAGCCACACCGCACACGGCTGCGATAGCGTACAAACCCATGGAGGCGCTGCCGGTCAAGTCTTTGACCCTGCCGACCATATAAGGCGCGAAAACACCGCCGAGCTGCCCGATGGAATTGATAAGCGCGATCCCCCCCGCTGCCGCTACACCGGTCAGCACACGAGGCGGATATACCCAGAACAGCGCAAAGGACGAAATCAGACCTGTCGTTGCAATGCTAAGGCCGATGACCAGCAGCACCGTGTTATCGCCGAAGGTGGCGCACACCACATAACCCAGCAGTCCGGCGAGCACACAGCCTACCAAGTGCCAGCGCCGCTCACCCGTCCGGTCCGAACTTCGGCCAATGAGCACAATACCTATAAGGGCGGCGAAGTACGGCAGCATGGTGATGATGCCGATCTCGAGCGGGTCCGCGTTGCCAGCGGTTCTGACTAACTGCGGCATCCAGAAAAAAATCCCGTAGATGCCCGCACACAAGCCCAAGTAAATGAGCGACAGCATGTAGGTGATAGGGTTACGCAACGCATCCTTGAGCGAATGCGATGAGTGCACCTTATGCTCACGACGGAGAAGGTCAGACAGCATGGTTTTTTCGGAAAGTTTAAGCCATTTTGCATCTTCTATTCGATCATCGAGCACACACAAAACTACAATGCCGAGAACGACCGACGGGATGCCTTCGAGGAGGAACAACCACTGCCAGCCCGACAGTCCGTGAATGCCGTTCAGGTACTTCATGATGCCGCCCGCCAGCGGTCCGCCCAGAATTCCGGACAAGGCGCTCGCGCCGAAGAAGAACGAGTTGATTCGACCCCGCTGCTTGGCGGGAAACCACTGCATGAAAAAGTACATGACGCCGGGAACAAAACCCGCCTCTAACACACCCAGTAGAAACCGCAGCACGTAGAACATGGCTTCGGTGTGGACGAACATCATCGCCGCCGATGCCGTGCCCCAGGTGACCATGATCCGTGCAATCCATCGACGCGCGCCGACCCGCACCAGAATCAGGTTGCTGGGAATCTCAAACAGCAGATAGCCGATGAAGAACATGCTGGCGCCCAATCCGTAGGCAGCATCACTCAGTCCTAACTCTGACTGCATCTGCAGCTTTGCGAAGCTGATATTGACGCGGTCAAAATACGCCACAACGAAGCAGGTCATAATCAGCGGGACCAGTCGCCACGCTACTTTTCGCAGCAGGTGTTGCTCTTCCTGCTCCATGGGCACTACAGGATTGCCTGCCAGTGATGGGTTTTGCATAGGTTTCCTCGTCTTATATTTATTGTTAGTTTCATTCGGCCCTGCGCCTACGCGGTAAGGTCCACCGCATTCATTGACTGAGCGTCATGGGCGGCAATCACGTGCAAAGAAGGATGGAATGCATACGTATGCATAGATGCCAAAGCTAGGCGGCTTGCCCCCCCTGTCAAGGGAAATGCTGACTACATTGACGCCACGTTTGGGGAACAACCTGTGGGAACCTGCTCACGAAGACAACGGCGCGGTATACCAGACACACCGCCACGGAAAATCGGGTTTTACTACGCTTTCTTCGCACGCCTCTAAGCTGACTTGGTGGTCGCAAAAAGAACCGAGCACGTCGCTTTGGTGTAGAAGAATCGCATCCGACGTGGCAAGCTGATTTTAATCCCTGCAACGGGTGCGGCTAAGACCGCGCTTAGGAACAACAAGATGCCCCTAAGGGTGCCTGGCCAGCGGCCTGAAATGCCACGCTTCCGTAACGTGGTGTGAGTGCCGCAGCCGACACTTTCGGACAATCGACAACCACTTGGTTCGCTCGTGGCCGTGAGGAATTGCTGTATGCCCGATGATATGTTGCACCTGCCGATGATCAATAGCGTGTTGGAGAGCCACAAGGGCTCACCCGGCGCACTGTTGCCGATCCTTCATGAGATTCAAGCGGGCTTTGGCTTCATCCCTGATGCCGCCGTCCCCGAAATCGCCCACGCCCTCAATCAGAGCCACGCCGAGATTCGCGGGGTGATCAGCTTCTACCATGACTTCCGTACTGCGCCCCCGGCCCGGCATATTCTGCGTCTGTGTCGGGCCGAGTCGTGCAAAAGCCGCGGCGCCGAACAGCTTGCAGCGCAGTTGCGCGAACGCCTTCAATTGGACGACCACGGCAGCAGCGCCGACGGCAATATCAGCCTGCGTCCCGTGTATTGCCTCGGAGCCTGCGCCTGCTCGCCAGCCCTGGAGCTGGATGGCCAGGTGCATGCGAGGATCGACGCCGAGCGCCTAAATGCCCTGCTCGACGCTTGCCAGGAGGACGCATGATGCCGTGCTTTTATGTGCCTGGTGATTCGCTTGCTTGCGCTGTGGGTGCCGATGAGGTCGCTGTGGCCCTTGCCGCTCTAGCCCTGAAACGCAACTTGCCGCTGGACCTGCAACGCACCAGTTCACGCGGCCTGTACTGGCTGGAACCGCTACTGGAAATCGACAGCCCGCACGGCCGCATCGGCTTCGGTCCGCTGACTGCTGCCGATGTGCCATCCCTACTCGATGCGCTGCAAAGCGAGGCGTCCGCCCATCCACTGGCCTTGGGCTTGGTGGAAGAGTTGCCTTATCTCAAGACTCAACAACGTCTGCTGTTCGCTCGCGCCGGCATTACCCGGCCGCTGTCCTTAGATGACTATCGGGCCAACGGCGGCTTTGAGGGTTTGACCCAGGCCATCGCGTTGGGCGGCGAGCAGACCGCCACCGCCGTGTTCGATTCAGGTCTTCGTGGCCGAGGTGGCGCGGCGTTTCCCGCCGGAATCAAATGGCGCACGGTGCGCGGCACCCAGTCTGCGCAGAAGTACATTGTGTGCAACGCCGACGAAGGCGACTCCGGCACGTTCGCCGATCGCATGTTGATGGAAGGCGATCCCTTTCTATTAATAGAAGGCATGGCGATTGCCGGTATCAGCGTCGGCGCCAACTACGGCTACATTTATGTGCGCTCGGAATATCCACAGGCCGTGGCCACATTGCGCGAGGCGCTGAATATCGCCCGGTCTGCTGGTTACCTCGGGGCCGATGTCGGCGGCAGTGGCCTGGCCTTCGATATGGAAGTGCGCGTGGGTGCGGGCGCTTATATTTGCGGTGAAGAAACTGCGTTGCTGGACTCGCTCGAAGGCAAGCGTGGGATCGTCCGCGCCAAGCCGCCCATCCCCGCCCTGAAGGGTCTGTTCGGGTTACCGACTCTGGTGCACAACGTGGTGACGTTAGCCTCGGTGCCGCTGATTCTGGCCAAGGGCGCGCAGTTTTATCGTGATTACGGCATGGGACGTTCGCTGGGCACCATGCCCTTCCAATTGGCGGGCAATGTTCGTCACGGCGGCTTGGTGGAACGGGCCTTTGGCCTGACCTTGCGCGAACTGGTGGAAGACTACGGCGGCGGTACCGCCAGTGGCCGACCATTGAAGGCCGCGCAAGTTGGCGGTCCCCTTGGCGCTTGGGTACCACCCGCGCAATTCGACACCCCGCTCGATTACGAAGCCTTCGCCGCCATGGGCGCCATGCTCGGGCACGGGGGTGTGGTGGTGGCCGATGACAGCCTGGACATGGCCCACATGGCGCGCTTCGCCATGCAGTTTTGTGCCGAGGAATCCTGTGGTAAATGCACCCCCTGCCGCATCGGTTCGACCCGGGGCGTGGAGGTGATCGACCGCCTGCTGGCCGCGCCAGACCAGAGTGGTCGTGATCAGCAGGCGATTATCCTTAGGGACCTGTGCGACACCATGCAATTCGGTTCGCTGTGCGCGCTGGGCGGGATGACCTCCTATCCGGTGACCAGCGCCCTCAAGTACTTCCCCGCCGACTTCGGTCTGCAGCCCTCGGAGGCCGACCAATGATCACCCTCTTTGACCCGAAAACAGATATCGCCCTAGGCACTCTTGACCTTGGAACCCCGGCCCGCGACAGCCAGGTGCAGATCACCCTGAACATCGACGGCCGCAGCATCAGCGTGCCCGAAGGCACTTCGGTGATGCGCGCCGCCGCACTAATGGGCACCACGATTCCCAAACTCTGTGCCACCGACAGCCTGGAGGCGTTCGGCTCGTGCCGTATGTGTTTGGTGGAGATCGACGGCATGCGCGGTTACCCGGCGTCCTGCACCACGCCGGTCAGCGAAGGCATGAGCGTGCACACTCAGACGCCGAAGCTCGCGACCCTGCGCCGTAACGTCATGGAGCTGTATATCTCTGATCACCCGCTGGACTGCCTGACCTGCTCGGCCAACGGCAACTGTGAGTTGCAAACCGTCGCCGGACAGGTTGGCCTCAGGGAGGTGCGCTACGGCTATGAAGGCGACAACCACCTGGACGACCAGAAGGACACTTCCAACCCCTATTTCGACTATGACCCGAGCAAGTGCATTGTCTGCAACCGCTGCGTGCGCGCGTGCGAAGAAACCCAAGGCACGTTTGCCCTGACTATTACCGGGCGCGGTTTTGAATCGCGGATCGCGGCGGCCGGTGGCGAGAACTTCCTCGATTCGGAATGCGTGTCCTGCGGTGCCTGTGTGCAGGCCTGCCCCACCGCGACCCTCATGGAAAAAAGCGTGGTTGAGCTGGGTCAACCGGAACGCAGCGTCATCACCACCTGCGCCTACTGCGGCGTGGGCTGCTCGTTCCGTGCCGAGATGAAAGGCGACACGTTGGTGCGCATGGTTCCAGACAAAAACGGCCACGCTAACCACGGCCACTCCTGTGTCAAAGGGCGCTTTGCCTGGGGCTACGCGACCCACCCGGATCGCATTACCAAGCCGATGATCCGCAAGCACATCAACGACCCTTGGCAGGAAGTCAGCTGGGATGAAGCGGTGACCTACGCCGCTGGCGAATTCCGTCGACTGCAGCAAACCTACGGTCGCGACTCCATTGGTGGCATCACCTCCAGCCGCTGCACCAACGAAGAAACCTATCTTGTGCAAAAACTGGTGCGCACCGCTTTCGGCAACAACAATGTCGACACCTGCGCGCGGGTCTGCCACTCGCCTACCGGCTACGGCCTGAAACAAACCCTTGGCGAATCCGCCGGCACCCAGAGTTTCGACTCGGTGATGCAGGCCGACGTGATCCTGGTGATGGGCGCTAACCCCAGCGACGCCCACCCGGTGTTCGCCTCACAGCTCAAACGCCGCCTGCGCGAAGGCGCGCGGCTGATCGTCATCGACCCACGTCGCATTGATCTAGTGGACTCGGTGCATGCCCGCGCCGACCTGCACTTGGCGCTGCGTCCGGGCACCAACGTCGCCATGCTCAACGCCTTGGCCCACGTCATCGTCACCGAAGGCCTGCTCGACCACGCTTTTATCGAGGCCCGTTGCGAGGGCAGCGATTTCGCCCGCTGGAGCGAATTCGTCAGCCGCGCGGAAAACTCGCCGGACATCCTCGGCGCCATCTGCGGTGTAGCGGCTGCCGACATCCGCGCCGCTGCTCGTCTGTATGCTGGCGCCGGTAACGCAGCGATCTACTACGGCCTTGGGATTACCGAGCACAGCCAAGGCAGCACCGCCGTCATGGGCATTGCCAACTTGGCGATGGTCACCGGCAACATCGGCCGTGAAGGCGTGGGGGTGAATCCGCTACGTGGGCAGAACAACGTTCAGGGCGCCTGCGACATGGGCTCCTTCCCCCACGAGCTGCCTGGCTATCGGCACATCTCCAACGACGGGGTGCGGGCGCAGTTCGAACAGGCCTGGAACGTCACCCTGCAACCCGATCCGGGCCTGCGCATTCCCAACATGTTCGAGGCAGCCCTGGGCGGCAGTTTTAAGGGCCTGTATTGCCAAGGTGAAGACATCGCCCAGAGCGACCCCAATACCCAGCACGTGACAGCGGCCTTGTCGGCCATGGAATGCGTGGTGGTGCAGGACATTTTCCTCAACGAAACCGCCAAGTTCGCCCATGTGTTTCTGCCGGGCAGCTCGTTCCTGGAAAAAGACGGCACCTTCACCAACGCCGAGCGGCGCATCTCCCGGGTGCGCAAGGTGATGGAGCCTCTGGGCGGCAAGGCCGACTGGGAGGGCACAGTGGCTTTGGCCAACGCGCTGGGTTATCCAATGAGCTATAAGCATCCTTCCGAAATCATGGATGAAATCGCCAGCCTGACGCCGACCTTCACCAACGTCAGCTATGCCGAATTGGACCGCCACGGCAGCCTGCAATGGCCGTGCAATGCGGCGGCACCCGATGGCACGCCGACCATGCACATCGACGAGTTCGTGCGCGGCAAAGGACGGTTCATGCTTACCGACTACGTGCCCACTGAGGAAAAGGTCAACGGTCGCTATCCCCTTTTGCTGACCACTGGACGCATCCTCAGCCAGTACAACGTCGGCGCTCAGACCCGGCGAACCGACAACGTCGCCTGGCACGCCGAAGACCGCCTGGAAATTCACCCGACCGACGCTGAGAGCCGTGGCATCAACGAAGGTGACTGGGTCGGCATCGGCAGTCGCGCCGGGCAAACCGTACTGCGTGCACGGGTCACCGAGCGGGTGGCGCCGGGGGTGGTGTACACCACGTTCCACTTCCCTGAATCGGGAGCCAACGTGATCACCACCGACAACTCCGACTGGGCCACCAACTGTCCGGAGTACAAGGTCACCGCCGTGGAAGTCAGCCGCGTTTACCACCCTTCCGAGTGGCAAAAGCGCTATCAGGAGTTCAGCGACAAACAACAAAGCCTGCTCAATGAGCGCCGCCAAGCTCGTACCGCCGTTACACCTCCCGGAGTACGCCGATGAGCACTGCCAATCTGATCAAAATGGTCAACCAGATTGCCCAGCACTTCGCCGGTGAACCCGACCAGGAGCAGGCGGTACTCAGCGTACGTAATCACCTGAAGATGTTCTGGACGCCGGGCATGCGCATGGAGTTGCTCGCGTGGCAAACAGCGCATCAGGGAGCGGACTTGCACCCACTGGCGCAGGCGGCGGTCAGTGGGGCGGGCTGGGAGGCTTAGGCTTAGGTTCACGTGCCCTCTGTTTCGCAAGCTCCGAGAGGGCACTCGTGGGAATGTATTCGCCACATCCTGCACTATGCCGACGCCTCATATTCATTAGGCGGTTAAACCAGAAACGTCCATGAGGAACAACTATCATCGCGCAGCAAAAATGCAGATTCCAGAAGGAGGGCAGAACCATGAAATATCATTTAAACGCTTTCAATAATAATGACAAAACTGAATTTTTAGCGTTTGAAGTTGAACTGCCCTCCGATTCAGAAGATCAGGGGATCACTATTTCGGGAGGCGGATTAAGTTGTAATCTGCTGGCAGTTAGCTGATTAGTCATGCTATTTAGCTAAGTCGCCCAATACAGACGGCTGCACATCCGCCTGAGCAGTATCGCTCCAAATGAGCCTTATTATAGAGCAGATAATCCGTTGGCTTGCAGGCCCCCCGCACCCGCTGGTAAATACGAAAAGAAACCTGTTATCAGTCCGGTTTTTCTGTGGGAAAAGATTATTGACCGGTCATCTGACACCCGTTAGTGGGAGCGTCAATTACCTGTTAGATTTGCCGTGTTTTCAGCTCTGGCACATTCAATATCTGGCACCCTAGCCCAGATCATCGAAACACCCCCCCGCCTGATTACTCTGAAATTTCGTGAAATTAAGTTAAACAATGCATTCGCATTTTGTAAACCTTGAAAAGTAGACCATAGTCGAATGAAGGGATTGAAAATAAATAACTTGCTTATTTTCAGCCCCTAATGACGTTTTTATACTACCGAAATAATCAATATAGTGAGTTATTACAAGGAGTTAAGTAACAGCAGCTGTTAGGCTGGTGCGAATCAACACTGTTTTTCTGCCATTCGCCTTTCCAGCCAAATGACAATATATGTCTTTTTGCCATCATTGAGAGTGTCAGAATTCTGACCGTGTATCGAAGAAAACAGGTTGTCCTACAATACGTGCTATTGTTTTGACATCGCCTTCTTGCGTATCGATGTGGTACTGGCGCACCTCGCCAGGTAAAGAGATGAGAAGTCATGTGGTTTACTCGTGTTAAAACCACTGCAAGCGGACACTTGGGCGTTGAATTCAGCCCTTCCGGCATTGCTTTAGCTAATGTTTTACAGCGTCCTAACGAACAGCCTCTTTTGCTCAACTGTCAGTTCCGCGAGTCTTCGCCGGAACGGCACGCTGCCGTTTTGAAAAACCTCATTGCCGAATTGGGTTTGGCGGGTTTGCCCGTTAATTTGGTGTTGCACCCTGCCGAATACCAGATGCTGCTGCTGGAAAGTCCTGACGTCCCTGCCGCAGAGCTGGGTGATGCCATGCGCTGGCGCATCAAAGACCTCATCAAAGAACCTCTTGAAGATGTCGCCGTGGACGCATTTGCCTTGCCGACCGACGCCTACCGTGGCCGGTCGCACATGGCGTACTGCGCCGTGCTGAACAAGGCTCGGCTGCAGGAGTGGTGCAACCTGATCAAACAAGCGAATCTGAACCTCGTCAGCGTCGATGTCACCGAAATGGCCTTCCGCAATATTGGATTGCTAGCGGGTGCTGACGAGCTGAATATCGCGGTCCTGCGCTTACGCGCCAGCGGCGGCTTGCTCTGTGTACAGCACGGTGCCGAGCTGTATATGGCCCGCGTTATTGAGCACGGTCTCGATTTGGCCGGGGCGAACATCTCTGCGGCCATGCTGGAAATTCAACGCACCCTTGATTATTTCGAAAGTCAACTGGGCAAAGGTCAGATCAACCGCCTGATGCTGCTGCCCATGAAACGCGATGGCGCAGAAGCATTGCAGGCGCTGGACGAACGGCTGACCGTTAATGTGAAGGCATTGGATTTGCGGCAACTATTCCCAGGCCAAGCGGCCGCCGATATCGATGAAGAGATGCAAGCCTCTTGCTTCACCGCCGTCGGCGCCGCGTTGCGTCAGGTAGGCCCATGATGCAGAACCTCAATCTCTATAAAGCAGAGAAAAAATCTGCTCGCCGCCCGCAAAAGCTTGAGTTTCTCGGTGGACTCGCAGTAGTCGCAGTGCTTTGCCTTTGCCACCTAGCCTGGCAAGGGTGGAATTTGCATGTGGGCGCACAGCGGTTGGCCAAAGCGCAAGTCCTCGAACAGCAGCAAGTGCGCAAGCTCGAAGAGGCGAAGGCTTCTTTTGTCCAGCCGGTCTTGGACCCTCAATTGCCTTTGCGGCTGGCCGACCTGGACGAGCAGAACCGGGCACTGGGACGTCTGATCGACTATTTGAAAGTGGTGGCAAACCAACAGCGCGTAGGTTTTGTTACGCCGCTTTTAGCGCTGGCGTCACAACATCCACCCAGCGGTCTGTGGCTTAACGTTATTTCCTTGCGCGACGGCGGCACACAGATGCGTTTGCAGGGCTTTAGCCAAAACCAACAGATGTTGCCGGAGTACCTGGGGCTGCTGGGTGAGAACGCGGCCTTCAAGGGGCGAGAGTTTGCGCGTTTCAACGTGCAACGCGGCGACGACAAATTGTTCCACTTTGACCTGTCTTCACGGGTTACCGATCCAAAGGACCACCCATGAATACTGAGCAATGGTTGGCCCGCTGGCAAATCCTCTCCCCTCGCGAGCAATGGCTGGCGTACGGCGCAGGCATGGCGTTGTGCGCCATTTTGTACGTCATGGCGCTGGGTAATTCCATGGCGACCGCGGCGGCCAAACAAACCACTGAATACCAGGCTTCCGAGGCCCGTGGCTATGAGGCCGTGACTGCGCTGGGCAAGTTGCGTGCAGCGCTTGAGGCGGACCCCAACATCCCGTACAACCGTGCCCTGTTGCTGGCGTCTACCAACAGCGCAAATTTGTTGGCGCAGATCGATCACAACACCAGCGAGTTGATCTCCCCGGACAAAATGCGCGCGGTGCTCCGAGACTTGCTTAAAGCCCAACCAGGCTTGCAGTTGTTGAGCATGGAAAGTTCCAGCGCCCCGGTGGAACTGCCCTCTACTGACCCGGTGGCCAAAGCGAAAGCCAAAACAGCCCCGAACGTCGTTGTCTTGTATCGGCACGGTGTGCAGTTGAAGTTGGAGGGTGGTTATTTCGACCTTCTGCATTACCTGCAATCGATTCAGGGCACCGAATGGAAATTGAACTGGGACAGCCTCGAGTATCGCGTCGGCGATGACGGTGCCGCCCACGCCCAGATCAGCCTTGAGCTGTACACCTTGAGTCGGTATGCGGGGTGGGTCGGTGTTTAAACTCCTTATTCTCAGCGCGCTGCTGTACAGCGCGACAGCCCAAGCCAGCCCGCAAGTGCCCATTGATCCGACTCAGCCGCCTGCCCGCTTTACGGCGGTCCGTCCGGGTGAACAGGTGCACATTCCGGTGCTGCAAGAAATCCTACTCGGCGCCCATGGCAGCCGAGCAGTCATTGATGGCCAGACCCTTCATGTCGGCGACAAACATGCCGACGCACGGGTCCTGGCTATTTATCCACAAACAGTCCTGATTGAACGCGACGGTAAGCGCGAATATCTGCGACTGGTCAATCCCGTTCTACAACCGAGCCGATGATGCCCATGATGAAGTTTCTGTCGGGCCCCGGCCTATTTTTCCTGATGTGTTTGCTGTCCGCCTGCCAGACGTTCAAAGGCGGCGACCAGGTGCTCTATGATCAGAGCAACAAGTTGCTCAGTGAAAGCATCCAGCAAGCGCAAACGCGCGTAGTGCCTCCTCCTTCGGTCCAGGCGGCGTTGCTGCCTCCCTATACCACCCAAGGCCCGTCCGCGAATGAAGCTCGTTTCGACGTGTCGGCTAAAGACATGCCTGCTCGCGATTTCTTCCTGAGCTTGATGCAAGGGGCCGGACAAAACATCGTGGTGAACCCGGATGTCACCGGCGATATCACCTTCAGTCTGCGTCGCGTGACGCTTGAAGAAGTGCTCGGTGCGGTACGAGACACCTACGGCTACGATTATCGTCGCACCAGCTACGGCTATCAGATTCTGCCCAACAGCGTGATTACACGCAGCTATGACCTCAACTACCTGAACCTGCAACGGGTCGGCAAAACTGACACCCGAGTCAGTGCCGGCCAAATGGTCAGCAACGGTAACCACGGGAACAACAGCAACGGCAACAACAACAGCAATAACGGTAATGGCGGCGATTACGGCAGCGGTGGCAACGGCAATGGACAAAACAACAGCAACTCGCAGTCCACCCTTAATGCCAGCCAAGTAACCACCACCAGTGATGCCGACTTCTGGAAGGAAGTGGGCAAGGTGGTCGAAATGATCGTGGGTGATGACCCCGGCAACAGCGTGATCGTCAACCCTCAAGCCAGCTTGCTGGTCGTGCGGGCTAAAAGCGCGGATCAAGAAAACGTCGCGCGTTTTCTCGATAAGGCCCAACGCAATCTGCAACGCCAAGTGGTTCTGGAAACCAAGATTCTTGAAGTCCAGCTCAACAAAAACTTCCAGGCGGGCATCAGCTGGACCAAATTGGGCGGCGATTTAGGCACTAGCTTAACGGGCGCGGCACTGACCGGCCCAACGGCGGTCGGCGGCGTGTTTAGCAGCACCATTAACGTGGGTGACTTCTCCGGTTTGATTCAGCTACTTGAAACTCAGGGAGAAGTTCGAGTGCTGTCCAGCCCGCGGATTTCCACACTTAATAACCAAAAGGCAGTGATCAAGGTCGGGTCTGACGAGTTCTTCGTGACCGACGTGTCGTCCACGTCGGGTACCACCACCGTCGCCGGCGTTACTCAGCCAACCCAAAACGTTACGTTGACCCCGTTCTTTTCCGGTATCTCGCTCGACGTGACACCGCAAATCGATCAGAACGACACCGTGACCTTGCATGTGCGCCCAACCGTCAGCCGGGTTACCGACCAAAATAAAACCATTACGCTGGGCGTGAACAACGTTTTGGAGCTGCCGCTGGCGCTGTCTACAACCCGCCAGTCTGACTCCATCGTCCGTGCCCACAGCGGCCAGGTAGTGGTCATCGGTGGCTTGCTGCAAAACTCGAGCGATGACAGCAACACGTCAGTGCCGTGGGCCAGCAAGTTGCCGATCATTGGCAATCTGTTCAAGCAACAACGTAACACGCTGCAAAAAAGCGAACTGGTGATCCTCATGAGGCCCCAAGTTGTTAACGACGATGTATGGCTGGGCGACTTGCGTAAAACCGCCGAAACATTCAAGGATTTGAAATAAACCCATGTACGAAGCGTACTTTGGCCTGCGCGAGAAACCGTTCGCGCTGACCCCAAATACAGAGTTTCTGGTCAAGCTGGCGCCCTATCAGGCATGCCTGAATTTGTTGCACGTCGCACTTGGGCAAGGCGAAGGTTTTATCAAGATTACCGGCGAGGTGGGGACGGGTAAAACCCTGATCTGCCGCACCCTGCTCAAGCAGTTGGACAGCGCGCGCTACCAGCTGGCGTACCTGCCCAACCCAGGGATGAGCCCGAGCGGGTTACGCCAGGCCTTGGCCCGTGAGTTACACATTGAAGACGTCGAAGAGCTTGATACTCAAGGCGTGCTGGATGCGTTGCATCGGCGCCTGATCGACCTGGCAAAAACCGGTAAAAGCACCGTGCTGTTGATCGACGAAGCCCAAGGGTTGCCCTACGTGACCTTGGAGGCTTTGCGGCTGCTGACCAACCTGGAAACCGAACAATCAAAATTGCTTCAGGTGGTGCTGTTCGGCCAACCCGAACTGGACACCACCTTGGCACGCAACGACCTGCGTCAGTTGCGCCAGCGCATTACGTTCTCCTATCGCCTGCGCACGCTGGACAGGGACGATACCACCCGATATCTAAACGAGCGCATGGCCGTTGCGGGCTACCGGGGCGAGCCCTTATTTGATCAGGGCGCTATACACCGACTGGTACACGACAGCGGCGGCATACCTCGGTTGATCAATATCCTTGCGCACAAAGCGTTGATGGTAGCTTACGGAGAGGGCCGACAACACGTTACCGCCAAGCACGTAAAACGGGCCTGGCATGACACTGAAGGTGCGCAACCTCTTGGGCAGCGAGACACCTTTTGGTCTCGGTGGCATGTGCTCATACTCGCATTGCTGCTGTTGATCACCGCCAGTTTTTGCCTCATGCACTACAGCGAGGTGCTGATATGAGCTTGGTCAATGACATGCTCCGCGACCTCGAAAAACGCCGT
Source organism: Pseudomonas sp. CCI4.2 (assembly GCF_034350045.1). Taxonomy (NCBI): domain Bacteria; kingdom Pseudomonadati; phylum Pseudomonadota; class Gammaproteobacteria; order Pseudomonadales; family Pseudomonadaceae; genus Pseudomonas; species Pseudomonas sp. CCI4.2. The sequence goes on from NZ_CP133781.1 coordinate 56,529, forward strand.
GCCGGAACTTCCGAACAGTTGCAGCAAGAAGGCCTGTCGGCCGTTGACGAAGCCGGGGCTGAGCGCCGCAAGCGCACTCGACGTCTTCAGAGAAACCTTATCGGCCTGGGGCTGGTCGTTATTGTCGGGCTGCCACTGGGCCTGCTCGTTGACCGGTGGGTCAAATCCCACGCCCCAGCTCAGAACTCGCTGGTTATTCCTTTGGTGCCTGTGGCGCCGGTACCGCTGGCCATCGTGCAAGCGCCCACGTCCGTGCACATTATGGAAGTACTGCCGCAAAACGACGGCAACGGACTCATCCTTCAATTATTGATGGACCGCTCAGCGGCCTACCAGCGCCGTGATGAAAACGGCTCAGTCACCCTCGACCTTCTAGGCGCCACACTGAACACCCCGCTTGGCGTCGCGATACGCGAAGGTCGATTGCAACGCGACGGCCGCAGCCTGTCTTGGAGAGTTCAAACTCAAGGGCAGAACGTGCAAGTGCTGTTGACCGGCCTGGGTGACAACCTGCAAGTGCGCGATCAGTTGGAGCCCGCCGGCAAGGATTGGCTGTTGAGGATTGAAGTGCCCATGCCGGTAAAGGCAGCCATTGCCGATGCGGCGAATACACCCATGGGCATCGACAATTCGGCCGCAAACGAACCGGCCACGGTTGATAGCGCGACGGCCGAGGCGCCTTTGCCCGCTTGGGCTAACGCCCCTGTTCCGCCAGCCGACAAGCAGCCTCGTAACGCTGCCGTGGTTGCGGTGGTAAAACCGCTTCCGGTCAGTGGCCCGCCGCAAATGAAAATCACGCCGTACCAGCCAGATGCGCTGAGCTTAGCCCAGCAAGCCATCCAAAGCGGCGACTACCCGCGCGCCATCAGCGACCTGAAAAAACTGCAACTGTCTCGACCGAACGACGTGGATGTTATCCGTACCTTGGCCCGTGCCTACTTGGCCAACGGCCAACAAGCGCTGCTGCTGACATGGCTGCCGTCTCAACTCAAGCAATGGCCAAACGACAGCGAATTACGCCTGTTGTTTGCCCGCTCGCAACTGCAATCCGGTGACGCCCGGGGTGCAGTGGCAACGCTGGAGCAGAACCCTCCGGCGCTGGCCCAGGAACCTACGTATTACGCCCTGCTCGCGGCCAGCTATCAGCAAACCGCACAGTGGCAAAAAAGTGCTGGCCTGTATGAGCAGTTGACCCAATTGCGACCCGCTCAAGCCGCCTGGCAGCTGGGGCTGGGAATCGCCTTGGAACGACTGGCGCAACCCGTCGAAGCGGCGCGCCATTACCGCTTTGCTGAGCGGGGACAAGGTCTGGATGACGGTGCCCGGCGATTCGCTAGCGAGCGTGCCGTCGCACTGGGAGGTAAGTGACAATGTGGTTAGCTCTGATGTGGGTAAGGCTGTATGGATAAGGAAGAGATACGTCGTGGCAAGGTGCGTCTCGGCGATTTGCTGATCGACGCCGGATTGCTCAACGACCTCCAGTTGCAACGGGCGCTGCAGGAACAAAAGCGCACGGGCTTCAAGCTTGGGCGCACGGTCGTTGACCTGGGCTTCATCGATGAACAGCGCCTGCTGACAGCACTGTCCGAGCAATTAAAGATTTCATTTATCGAACTGAAGAACTTCAAGTTTGATAAAGCGCTGGTCCAGATGTTGCCGGAAACCCTGGCAAGGCGCTTCCGCGTTATTGTTTTATCCCAAGCAGCGGACGGCCTTGTAGTCGGCATGAGCGACCCGCTCGACCTGTTCGCGCTCGATGAGATGGAGCGTGTGTTGCGCACGCCGGTTCGCCCCGCCGTCGTACGCGAAGCCGAAATGCTCAAGGCGCTCGATATGCTGTACCGGCGTACCAGCGAATTGGACACCATTGCTGGCGAGCTGGAAGGGGACCTTAAAGACAGCGACTTCGACCTGTCCGCGCTGGGCGCCACCAATAACAGCGACGCCCCCGTGGTACGCCTGCTGCGGACCCTGTTTGAAGACGCCGTGCAGATGAACGCGTCAGACATTCACATCGAGCCAGGCGACGGCATTTTGCGCATTCGCCAGCGCATCGACGGTGTGCTCAACGAACATATTTTGAAGGAACCGCGGGTGGCCTCCGCGTTGGTAATGCGCCTGAAAATCATGTCAGGCCTGGACATCTCCGAAAAACGTTTACCGCAGGATGGCCGCTTCAATATCCGGGTCAAAGACCACACCATCGACGTCCGTATGTCGACGATGCCGGTGCAGCATGGCGAATCAGTGGTCATGCGTTTGCTGGATCAAACCAATGGCATCACCGATTTGGACAAAGGCGGCATGCCCACGCAGATGCTTGCGCGTTTTCGCCAATTGCTGCAACGCCCTTTCGGTCTGGTGCTGGTCACTGGCCCCACTGGTTCGGGCAAGACCACTACGCTGTATGCCGGGCTCAGCGAGCTAAACAGCCCGCAGAAGAAAATCATCACCGTCGAAGACCCGGTTGAATACCGACTGGCACGGGTGAACCAGGTACAGGTCAACGCCAAGATCGACCTGACCTTTTCCCGTGTTTTGCGCGCCGCCCTTCGACAGGACCCGGACATTCTGCTGATCGGGGAAATACGTGACCACGAAACGGCTGAAATCGGCCTGCGTGCGGCCATGACCGGCCACTTGGTGTTGTCCACCCTGCACACCAACGATGCCCCGACCACCGCCATGCGCCTGATCGATATGGGTGTCGAACCGTTTTTGGTGGCCACCGCCTTGAGCGCCGTTTTGGCCCAGCGACTGATTCGTCGAGTCTGCGAAAGTTGCCGCGCGGTCCACGTCCCCGAACCGCATCAGCTCACCTGGATGCAAAACCTTTACGGTGGGTCATTGCGCGGTCAGCTTTTCTACCAAGGCGTCGGTTGCCACAACTGCCATAACACCGGCTACCTCGGGCGGTTAGGCGTGTACGAATTGCTGGAAATGAACGACGAAATGATTGCCGCGCTGCGCAGTAATGACCCACAAGGGTTTGCTGACGCAGCTCTCGCCAGTCCCCTCTATCGACCTCTGGCGACCTGCGCGCTGGACTTTGCGATGAAGGGGCTAACCAGCGTCGAGGAAGTGCTGAAGGTCAGTATTTCCAGGACTGACGAGGTGCTGAGCTAATGCGCGTTTTTTTGCATGCCGTTAAAGGTGACGCTCAAGCGCAGAGCTTTCGAACTGAGGGCGTGGGCCAATGACTATATTCCGATTTACTGGCCGGGACGCCCGTGGCGTCCAGGTGAGCGGCAATCGCGACAGCAACTCGGCAGAAGCGCTTGCCAGCGAATTGCTGTCACAGAGCATTGTTCCGCTGACCATTGTTGAGCATGTCGAACCGGTCGGTGACGTGGTGGAACAGCTGACCGAGCGTTTGCGCAGTAAGAAAGTCGAGCTGCTCGAACTGATCATCTTCTGTCGGCAAATGCACAGTTTGAGCAAAGCCGGTGTGCCGATCATTCGCGCTATCGGCGGTTTGGCCGAATCGAATTACAACAAGCATTTTTGCTCGATATTGAACGAAGTGCGCAGTGACCTTGATGCCGGTATGAGCTTGGCCGTGGCCTTCAACTCGCACCCGAAGGTGTTCAATACGCTGATGGTAAGCATGATCAGTGTGGGCGAAAACACCGGCCAACTCGATCAAGCCTTTCGCCAGTTGGCGATTTATTTGGAGCTGGAGCGCGAAACGCTTAAGCGCATCAAGCAAGCCACGCGCTACCCCATGTTCGTGTTGATCGCCATGGGCATCGGGCTGACCGTGATCAACATGGTGGTAATCCCGGCTTTCTCCCGAATATTCGCGCAATTTCACGCGCAATTGCCTCTACCCACCCGATTTTTGATCGGCATGTCCCAGTTCTTCCAGGATTACTGGTGGGCAATGGGTTTGATAGTGGTTGGCGGCGTTTATAGCTTTTCCAAATGGACTCAAACCGATGCCGGCGCACTGCGGTGGGATCAGATCAAGCTGCGCCTGCCGATTGTTGGCGGGCTCTTTGAGCGCATCGCCTTGGGTCGCTTCACCCGGACATTCGCGATGATGTATCGCGCAGGTGTGCCACTGCTGCAAACCTTGTCAATCAACAGCGTAACCGTGAGCAACCGCTATATCGGTCGGGCCATCCTCGATATGCGCGAAGGCGTTGAGCGCGGCGAATCCTTGACCAACACCGCCACCGCCAGCGGACTGTTTACCCCGCTGGTGCTGCAAATGATGGGCGTTGGTGAAGAAGCCGGTGCCTTGGACGACCTGTTTGTCGAGGTCGCAGATTTTTACGAACAAGAGGTGGATTACGACCTCAAGCAACTCGCCGATGCCATCGAACCGATTCTGATAGTGGCCATGGGCTTAATGGTGCTGATTCTCGCATTGGGGGTTTTTCTTCCCATGTGGGATTTGTCAGCGGCCGCAAAGGGACATGGATGAGCACGGGCTACCACTGCCGTTTCACATCGATCAAACAACAAGACGCCAATACCGGCGACGTTTCAAACAGCAACAATCTGAACCTCATTTTGCATAAGGTAGTAAAAACATGAAAAGACAACAAAGTGGTTTCACCCTGATCGAACTCGTCATGGTGATCGTGATCATCGGCGTTCTGGCCGCATTCGCACTTCCGCGTTTCGCTAACCTGACTGGCGATGCAAAAGCGGCGACCCTCAATGGCGCAGCAGGTTCCATGCGCTCAGCCTCGGCGATCGCGCATTCGGCATGGCTTGCCGAAAACGGCGGCTCAGCCGTAATACTTGAAGGTCAGTCCATCGCAATGAGTTTCGGTTACCCAACGGCAGCTGGCATTCAGACCGCAGCAAATGTCACGTTGCCTGACTACGTTATCACTCCCACCGGCAGCGGCACGTCCTTAACAGTCAGTCCTAAAAACGCTTCAGACGCTACGAATTGCATCTTCACCTACGCAGAAGCAACGTCTACAAGCGTCCCTCCAACGATTTCCACCCCCGTGATTACCGGCTGCTAATGCCTGACATGCGCGGTTTCACGCTGGTCGAACTGGTTTTGGTGATTGTTATCATCGGGATCATTTCGGCTGTTGTAGGACCACGCTTCTTTGATCGACAGGTGTTCAACGAGCGCCTGTTTTTCGAAGAGAGTACGGCCGCCGTACGCTATGGGCAGAAACTTGCCCTGGCCAGCGGTTGCCTGACTCAAGTCAGCCTCGATACCAACGGATACCACCTGCGCCAAGCGGTTAACTGTACGAGCGGCGCTTATAGCCTCGAAGTCCAGAGCCCGGATGGCGATGCAACCTTTGCCGCTGCAGCGCCCACTGATGTGACGCTGGTAGCGGCCAATTTTCCCGTTGTATTCGATTCCCTGGGCCGTCCGTCCAGCGCAGCGAGTGCAACTATCGGCACCTTGAATGGCGGCCACTCGTTCAGCGTGACCGCTGACACAGGTCTGGTGCAATGAAGCGCGAACGGGGGGTGACCCTGGTTGAGCTCGTGCTCACCATTGCGATCATCGGTATCGCCGCCGCCGCACTGTTCACCGCCATGGCGGCCATCACCAGTCAATCGGCTGACCCGCTACTGCGACAGCAAAGCCTGGACATCGCCAGTGCCTACCTTGAGGAAATCCTGTTGAAGGATTACGTCGATGCCAGCGGTAACGTTTGCACCACGCCACCCAGTAGCCGTAGCCAGTACCAACGGGTCTGCGACTACGCCGGGCTAAACGACAACGGTGCCCACGACGCCGACGGCAACGCTATCTCAACCCTGGCGAGCTATCAGATCAGCGTCACCGTTAACCCTCAAGCATGGGCGGGGCTGAACTCAGCCAACGCGCTGTACATCGAAGTCACCGTCACCGATCCCGCTAACCAAAAGTTAGTGCTGGGCAGCTATCGGACGCGCTATTGATGAACAGACCAGCGCTGACACGCGGCTTCACCCTGGTCGAGCTGGTGCTCGTCATTGCCTTGTCCGGCGTCATCGTGGTGGTGATCAGCACGGTGTTTGCGCACCCGCTGCAGGGCTTGATGGACCAGAGCCGTCGCGGCGTTCTGGTGGAACAAGCAGCGGGCGCCATGAACCGATTGACCCGCGACGTACGCCTCGCGATCCCCAACTCCCTGCGGGCTTCGGCAGACGGCCAAGCCGTGGAACTCATGCTGATTCAAAGTGCGGCGCGTTATCGCCCGAACCGTACGGACACCGACGGTCTGCGATTCTCCACCGACCTTAAGGGCACGTGCGGCAGTTCCACCCTCGATACTCGCTGTGACGAAGTGCAGCTATTGGACGGGTCAGTCGACACCGCCGGCGCACTCTGGATGGTGATGTACAACATTGGCGCCGAGTCGGGCGGTGTACCCGTGCCCGGCAGTAATGTTTGGGCACCCGCAAACCCTGGGGTTATCACCCCGACCGGCACCACGTTCACCCAACTGTCGGGACCACCCCCCGGTGAAAGCCTGATCACCCTGGGCAATTTGCCCGTGGGCGGATTTCGCTTCGCCTATGCGTCACCGCAATACCGCATGTACATGGCGCAGTCAGTAGTGGGTTACCGCTGTGAAAACAACCAACTGATTCGCTACAGCTACAACACCCTATATTCCGCGATACCGTCCGTGCCACCGGCGGGCTCCAATCCTGAGCCACTGGCATCAGACGTCGACTGCTCGAAAACGAATTTCACCTATCAAGTGGGCAGCACCCAGCGCGGCGGCTTGTTATCCCTGACGTTGCAGATCTCCATCGGCAACGAAAGCTTCAACCTCTTGCAACAGGTCCACGTCGACAATGCGCCCTGACCGCCGCTGGCCCCAACGCGCCCAGGGATTTGGCCTGGTGGCTGCGATGTTTTTGCTGATAGTGGTCACCCTGGTGGTGATGGCCATGGCGCACCTGTCTGCCGCACAACACGGTTCCAACAGCCTTGCGATCCAGCAGGCCCGAGCCTACCAATCGGCCAACTCCGGGTTGGAATGGGCCATCACCCAATCGATCAGTTCAGGCCTGTGCACCCAAGGGAGCCCGAGTCTTTCCGCAAGCAACCTGGCCGAATTCAGCGTCAATGTCGCGTGTACCAGCAACAACTATTTGGACAACAACGGTTCGCCACTGCAGATCTTTCACTTCACCTCGACCGCACAGAACGGCAGCACCGGTAGCCGTCCCGATTACGCCTACCGCCAACTCACAGCAACTATAGAAAAAGGCACTCCATGAGCAAGCACGTAGTGAAGCAAAGCTGCCTTTGGGTGGCGCTTTTGGGTGGCCTGTTGCTGTCGGATACGGCCAGTGCCGCCACGGCTTATTCCTTCAGCCTGCTTGGGACAAACGCACCCTGCACGGGTCTTTGGAGCAGCACCGGTAATACGTTCACCTGTACCGGCGAAGTGATCCTCGGTGCTGGCGACTCATTGGTCGTGGGTACGTTGATCGTCGGCAATATCACGGTCGTGGCGGTCCAAGGCTATTCTCTGGACACCAACACGATTGGTACCAGCGGCAACACCGTGACCTTGGTTTCGACGGCTGGCGCAATCACCGTTGCAGGAACAAGCAATACCTTCAGCGCATCGATCAACTCCACCGCCGGGGTGATTAATCTGTCCAACGCGACGGTGGCCGGCTCAGTCCAGACCACCAACGGCACTATGACCCTTGCTGGCAGCACCATCGCCGGTGATGCTCAGGCGGGTGGCGCGATCACCGCCGCCAACACCAAGGTCAGCGGCAATCTGATCAGCACGACAGGCGCCATTACGGCGGCTACTGTCACCGTTGGCGGCTATGTCCAGGCATCAGGGGCGATCACCCTCAAAACGGGCTCCGCGATTACCGGATCGGTGACCAGCAGCGCCGGGGCACTGACCTTTACCGACTCCAGCGTCGGTGCCGACGTTCTGGGTTATGGCGCAGCCACCTCCTCCGATACCGCGATCAAAGGCAATCTGACCAGCAGCACCGGCGCAATCACAATTGTCCGGGGCAGCATCGCCGGGGCCGTTGTTGCTGAGGGTGCTATCACCTCGACCGGCGCACCGATAACCGGCAATGTAACCAGCAAAGCCGGGGCAATCACCCTGACAGGCGGCTCCGTGGGCGGTGACATTACGGCATTCGGCGTGGTGACCATGACCGACACCCCCATCACCGGCAACATCAACACAAAAGCAGCGGCGACCTTGGTCCGCGGAAGCGTCTCGGGCAACGTCATCGCCGACGCAGTGATTACCACCACTGACACCTGTATCGGTGGCGACGTAAACGGGGGCGCTGCGATGACGCTCACCCGCACCAGCGTAGGCGCGGGCGTCAAGTCAGCAGCGGCGATGACCCTGACCGGTGCGACTATTATTAAAGACGCCATCTCGGGCGCCGCTCTGACCGCCACTGACACCTGCGTCGGCGGCACCACTCAAGCAGTGGGCGCACTGTCCATCACTGGCGGATGTAGCACCAGCCCGGCCCATGCCTCCTGCGCGGCCCCAGCCCCTCTTCCGCCGGTGGCCGTTATCGACCATTTCGCCTTCAGCTACGCGAGCGCGGCACTGACCTGTAATCCACAACCGGTGACCATCACCGCGTGCGCCACTGCCAGTTGCAGCCCGTTTGCCAATCCTGTCAGTGTCACGCTGAGTCCGTCCAGTGGCTGGACAGCCGCCTCACCCGCCATAATGAACGGCAACACGATTACCTTCAGCGGTGGCAGCGCACAAGCGTATTTGAGCAGCGGCAGCCCGGGCAACGTAAGCGTGGGAGTGAGTTCGTCCATTCCGGGGAGCAATGGCCAGACCGTGTGTTCGACCGCCGGCTGCACCATCGCCTATGCCGACAGCGGCTTTGTTTTTGATGTACCGACCCTGATCGCGGCTCGACCACAAAGCGGCATTTCTCTGCGTGCGGTGAAGAAAAGCGACACCTCACAAGCGTGTGTGCCAAGTTTCTCCAACGTCACTCGTACTTTGAACTTCAGCTCGGCCTACGTCAGCCCCATTTCTGGCAGCAAGCCAGTGATCGTCAATAACACATCGGTAACCAGCACACCCACCAGCCTTAGCTTGGCGTTTGACAGCACCGGCAGAGCGTCCTTGACCGTTCAATATGACGACGCCGGACAGATGATGCTCACGGCCACATATCTGGGCAGCACCGCCAACAATGATGCCGGATTAAGCATGAGCGGCAGCGACCTGTTCGTCTCCAAACCCTACGGCCTGTGCATTCGAACCGACTCGGCGTGTACCGTCGCAGGCGTCAGCTCCGACTGCAAAGCGTTGCCCGGCGTGCGAGCGGGGGATAACTTTCCAATTCGTGTCCAAGCGGTTGGCTGGCGTGCCGATGGTGATCCACTGACCGCCGCATCGTTGTGCAATGCCAGCCGGGTCACCGCCTCCAACTTTGAGCTGTCCAACATTCCCCTCGCCAGCGTACTGGTTGCGCCTGCTGCGGGCGACGCCGGCACACTGTCCCCGGCTCAGTACAGCCAAGTGCTGGGTAACCAGACCACGGCCACGACGTCGATTTCCGAAGTCGGCGTGTTCCAGCTGACAGCGACCCCGGCGGCTAACGCCTACTTCGGCGAAACCGTCAGCGGCGGCGAAAGTGGCCTGGTCGGACGCTTCATTCCGGCTTACCTGGGCGTGCAGGCCAGTGCGAGCCTGACACCGAGCTGCGGGACTTCCTTCAGCTATCAGGGTCAACCGATGGCGTTTGCTGTTGGGCACGAACCTGACCTCATCGTCACCGCGTTTAACCGCAACAAAGGCATCACCTACAATTACGACCGCGATGCGTTTTGGAGACTGGCAACACCGGTCCGGGATGCGTACACCTCAATCACCGGCAAAGTCAGCCTGGACGTCGCCGGTCGCCTGACCAACAGCGCCACCGCTACCGTGGCGCAAACCGGTGCCAACGATGGTGACGGTGCCGAGAGTTTCCGCTGGAGCGGTGACACCCTGCGATACACCCCGGCAGCCCTGCCGTTGGCCGATGACTATCCGTTTGCCGCAGCGATTCGTCAGAACTTCAGCGCCACCACCTTGACCGACGCCGATGGCGCCTGTTACGGCGACGGCACCGCGTGTACTGCCTACAGCTATGACTTCAGCAGCACCCCCGGCAGCGAAGTACGATTGGGGCGGTTGCGCCTGGAAAATGCCCACGGCTCTGAATTGGAAGAGCTCGACCTGGCGCTGAGCATTGAGACGTGGCAAAACATCGCGGGGGGCAGCTTCCACGCCGAAGGTCTTGATACCTGCACCACCGCCGCCGTTCTACAGGCGCCAACGGTGAGCAGTTATACCGGGCAACTTACCGCGGCAAACTACGCCAATAGCAACATCTCGATGATTGCACCCGTCGCCGGTGTAGGCCTGTTGAAGCTGCAGCCTCCCGGCATCAGCGGTTCAGTACTCGGCAGCCTGCCCGCCACCCCGTCATGGCTTTTCTATGACTGGAACGGCACCGGTCGCCAGGCGGCGGCTGGGGTTGCTCGATTTGGCATCTACCAAGGCCCGTCACCGATGATCTTCCGCAGAGAGATCTATCGCTAAAAGCGGGATCCTGCATACCGTTCAGATAGGCTTATGGCCTATCTGAGCGCAGCCCCTACGATTTCGTATCTACCCAAGTCTCTGTGGGCGTTGGCTTGCCAACGAAGCGTCAACGCAGGCGACCCAGGTTTCAAGTCAACATTAGCGGTGCAATTACAGGCCTCTTCGCAGGCAAGCCTGCTCCCACACATTCGGTTCTGCTATGCCATCGCTGAGCTCGTGCGGACCCAAATCACCCCGTGGGAGTTGGCTTGCCAACGAAGCGTCAACGCAAGCGCCCCAGGTTTCAAGTCAACATTAGCGGTGCAGTTACAGGCCTCTTCGCAGGCAAGCCTGCTCCCACACATTGGTTCTGCAATGCCATCGCTGAGTTCGTGCGGACCCAAATCACCCCGTGGGGGGCTTGCCAACGAAAGCGTCAACGCAGGCGCCGTAGGTTTCGGGTCAACATCAGCGGCGCGATTACCGGCCTCTTCGCAGGCAAGCCTGCTCCCACAGCGCCCCTTTCCGCAATTTAGGGATGCTTCCTACGCACTCGTCGCTTTAGAATGGCGGCGAATTTCAACACCCGCTCCACCTCCGCCCTATTCCAAATACAGAAAGGTAAAGCAATGACAGGTGAAGACCTGACGCCAGGCTTGCTCAAGCGTGGCTTGAAAAACCGCCATATTCAGCTGATTTCGCTCGGTGGCGCGATTGGGACCGGGCTGTTTCTTGGCTCTGCTGGCGTCCTCAAATCCGCCGGGCCGGCGATGATTTTGGGTTATGCCATTTGTGGTTTCATTGCGTTTTTAATCATGCGCCAGCTGGGCGAGATGATTGTCGAGGAGCCAGTGGCCGGCTCTTTCAGTCACTTCGCGCACAAGTATTGGGGCGGCTACGCAGGCTTCTTGTGCGGATGGAACTACTGGGTACTGTATGTGCTGGTGGGCATGGCTGAGCTAACGGCCGTCGGCAAATACGTCCAGTTCTGGTGGCCGGATGTACCGTCCTGGGTCAGCGCTGCGGTTTTTTTCGTGTTGGTCAATTTGATCAACCTGACCAATGTCAAAGTCTTCGGCGAGACCGAGTTCTGGTTTGCGATCATCAAGGTGGTCGCCATCATCGGCATGATTGTACTCGGCGGTTATCTGCTGATCAGCGGCACCGGTGGACCTCAGGCATCGTTCAGCAACCTCTGGACACACGGCGGTTTCTTCCCGAACGGGATGAGCGGGCTGTTGATGTCACTGTGCTTCATCATGTTTTCGTTCGGCGGGCTGGAGTTGGTCGGGATTACCGCCGCAGAGGCGAGTGAGCCACGCAAAGTCATTCCTAAAGCAATTAATCAGTTGGTGTTCCGCATCCTGATTTTCTACGTCGGCGCGCTGACTGTCCTGCTGGCGTTGTACCCCTGGGATTCGTTGCTGCAGACCCTCGGCGCATCCGGCGATGCCTACAGCGGTAGCCCTTTTGTCCAGATTTTCGCGTTGATCGGTAACGATACAGCGGCGCAAATTCTTAACGTCGTGGTGCTGACGGCGGCGCTGTCGGTCTATAACAGCGGCGTCTACTGCAACAGCCGCATGCTCTTCGGCCTGGCTGAACAAGGCGACGCCCCTAAAGCGCTGATGAAACTGAATAAACAAGGCGTTCCCGTACTGGCCATTGGCGTCTCGGCGCTGGTGACCCTGCTGTGTGTCGTGGTCAATTACGTCGCGCCCCACGAAGCATTGGAATTGCTGATGGCGTTGGTCGTCGCGTCCCTGATCATCAACTGGGTCGTGATCAGCCTGACCCACCTGAAGTTTCGTAAAGCCATGATCGAGCAAGGCGTAGTGCCTGGGTTCAAGGCGTTCTGGACCCCTTTCAGCAACTACCTGTGCCTGGCCTTCGTGGCCTTGATTTTGATTATGATGTTGATGATCCCCGGAATCGCCATTTCGGTGTACATCATGCCGGTATGGATTTTGTTCATCCTGGGTCTGTACCGACTGCGCATGGGGCGGCGGGTAGCGAAGACGGCTTGAGGACCGCGGGCTTGATCAGCTGGGCGGCTTGAGTTGCAGTTGCACTTGAGGTGTTCGCCATTCCGGCTGTTTGAAGGCCCGATCACCGCCAGAAAGGGTCACGGCTATCCGGTTGAGCACGCTCTCGGCGGTGTACTTGGTGGTCGTGGCGTTGAACGCCATGAACGAAATTCCAAGCACTAAGGCGGCCAGGGGGATTTTACGGATTTCGAGACCGTCCACGCTGTACAAGAATGAAATCGCGGCTACGGTCCCGAGAAGAGCCCCCGCAACGGCTTCTTGCAGCGGATGAACGAACGGCGCCACGCAGTAAGTGGCAAACCACCAGCCGAAGATCAGTCCCACCCCAGCCGCCGGCCAACGCAACCGTGGATCAATTTGACGCGCGAGCAAACTCAGGACCACGGGCAACACCAGGCAGGTGTGCATGGCGTGACCGCTGATGACCGAAATATTGAGGCTGTGCAGGCCAATGCCCCAGCCCTTGAACAAAATTTTACTTATCCCAACGATCACGTAGACCGACAGCATTGTCGCCAACCATATCAATGCTGAGCGTTTGGAGCCGGATACGTAAAGCCAGATGCCAACGACAATCGCGGCAGGAAGCATAACTGTGATGCCACCATATTGAGCAAGATGTGCCAGCGTCATTCCAACCCCTGCTCCACGTTGCGCTCATTGATATAGCGGATGAACCCGTCAATATCCGCACTGCACAAGGTTCTCGCCATCGCCTTGACCTCCTCGATCGGCCATTCCCACCATGCCGATTGCAGAAGTGTTGCACGGGTTTCTTCGTCAAAACGCCAGCGAATGAACTTACATGGGTTGCCGCCGACCACTGAGAAGGGTGCGACGTTTCGGTTCACCATAGCGCCAGCGGCAACGATAGCGCCATGACCGACGGTAACGCCGGAAAGAATCATTGCATCGGTGCAAATCCAGCAGTCGCTCCCGATGACCACGTCGCCCTTGGTGGTCGAGAAGTCGAGGATATCGTTGACCTCGCTGATCATCGCCGGAAATGGATAAGTGGTCACCCAGTCGGTGCGATGCTCACCCCCCAGCAAGATTTTCACCCCCGTGGCAATTGACGTATAGGCGCCGACTGTCAGAACGGCGCCCTGACCGAACCGGATAACCTCAGGGATACCGTAAGTGCCGACACCGAACGAGTACTTCGGGTAGCGCAATCTGATTTTCTCGGGTAACCGATGAAGCTTGTCCATGCCGCTGAGCTTTTTTCGCGTCCGCCTTTCTTTTAAAAAATCAAGAAATCCCATGGACGTGCCCCTCTCAGATGGCAGTGAGACCGGGAACATTTAGCTAAAGTTCCAAGCAGCGGCGGCGCGCGATTAGCGGTGTAGCAACAACCGTTTCAATCGGCGAAAGGTGGTTTTGTTGAAGCGGCGAAGGGGAATGGCTCGCAATAAACGCCAGGCGTCTTTTTTATCCGTCACGACCGCGTATTTAAGCGCTTTATTGAGGATAACCGTCCTGCCTTTCTCGTACCCAGGGTGCGACTGATAAGGGCTGATTGCTTTCATGTCCGCATCCAGCAGAACTTTGTAGCGACGAGACAGGTTGTTCGGATGACGTCGATACCGAGTGACACTGATGGGCAGTACATGTATCTGATAACCCTGATCGGCTATCTTCAACGTCATCTGAAAGTCTTGCACTTTGATGCTCGGCTCGTAAAACCCAGCCGCCCGGAGAGCGTCCATTCGGTACAACGAGACCGGGGCACCCACCACAATGGCGTTGCTTAAAATCTCGTCAAAACCCAAACGCTGAATTTCCGCCAGCTTCTGCGTTTTGACGTTATTGCCCTCACTGTCCATGTAGACGACCAAAGCGCCAACACAGCCCACTTCAGGATGTTTATCCAGGTAGTCAGCCCTCACCCGCACGGACTCCGGAAGCATGATGTCATCCAGGTCCGGGGTTGACACATACTTACCATTTGCGTATTTCAGGCCGTGATTAAGGGCTGCACTTACACCTTGGTTCGTCTGGGTAAAGAGCTGGAAATCGTAAGTATTTTGTAGCGCCTCTAACATGGCATAGCTGTTATCGGTCGATCCATCGTCGACGATAATAACTTCTACATTGGTGTAGTCCTGAGAAAAAATACTCTTGAGCGCCTCCTCCAGGTATTTTTCTGCGTTGTAGCAGGGCGCAACAATGGAGACCAGCGGACTGAGATCCGCTGCTTGTTCTTTTCTGGGTGTAAGTTGTTCAGTCATCATTCGATGTTTCTACTGGTGTCCATCGACAGCGACGCCCGAGAAGGCGGCTCTGCAGTCATTTCAGGGTCCACTCTGTGCCGGCCGTCAGGCCAGACAACATTTCGGAGCAGCGGCGCAACCGTTTTCTCACAGGCCTTAATCGCGCATATCATGCTGCAACGCGATAGCTTTGGCTATCGCCTCATTGCCAGTTTTACAGCTCGCACGTTTTGCGCGAAGTCAATTGGACGGATCGTTACCCCATCAGATCCAAAAAAAAACGCCCCTCTCCTTAGCAGAGCGGGACGTTTCTGTTCGAGTGCCTGCGTTATTTCAACGTGCGTAAGTGACCAACAACTCAGCGGGCACTTGAAAATCCACCGACATCATCACGCTCAGGGCGGTGATGGTGAGGATCGAGAACACAAACAGCTTGCGTGCCCAAACAGTGTCATCCACCGCCTTGTAGCCCGTCCAAGCCATGTACAACCAGTACATGCCCATGCCTGCCGCGACGGCCAGGTAACTGAAGCCCGCATAACCACCGATGGTCAGCATCAGCGTCGCCACGAGGAACGCCAGGATGTAGATCAAGATGTGCCGTTTGGCGACAACGATACCGCGCAACACCGGAAGCACCGGGATCGACGCAGCTCGGTAATCGTTGAAACGGAAAATCGCGATGGCATAGGAGTGCGGCATCTGCCACAAACTGAACATCACCAACAACGTCAGTGCCGCCAGATCGAAGCTGTTGCTCACCGCGACGTAACCAATCACCGGCGGCATAGCCCCCGACAGACTTCCGACCAGGGTGCCATGCACCGATTTGCGCTTCAGGTACAGGCTGTAAAAGCCGACGTAAATCACAAAACCGATGACCGCAAACAGCGCTGCCAATGGATTGGCCTTGGTGTAAAGCAAGCCCACCCCGGCGATGCCCAGAACAGTGGCGTAGATCAGGGCCAGTTTCAGCGAAACCAGTCCTTGCACCAACACCCGATTCTTGGTCCGCTCCATCTTCACGTCGATGTCGCGGTCGATGCAGTTGTTAAAGACACAACCGGACGCTACCACCAACGAGGTGCCTATCACCGCAGCCAAAAACACGCCGAAGTCGACATGCCCTTTAGAAGCGAGGAAGAAGCCACCTGCCACCGAAAGCACATTACCGAAAATGATCCCCGGCTTGGTGATTTGGATAAAGTGCTTAAGGGACATTCAGATTCCTCAGTGCGCCATCATGTTCGTGTGGATGCTGTACATCACCCACAACGACAGGCCAACCACGATCACGATGATCAGGATGGTGAAGGCAAAAGCGACGATGTTCCAACGCTGTTCGGACGACCTGTTCATGTGCAGGAAAAACACAAGGTGAACAAAGATCTGCACCACGGCGAACAACACGACGATAGCCAATGTGACCGGCTGCGCGAAGATCGGGTGCATCAACAGACCGAACGGAATAACCGTCAGGATTACTGACAGGAAAAAGCCGATAGCGTAGGACTTCAGGCTGCCGTGGTCGGCACCGGCGCTGCCGACATGAGCATGTTCGGCGCCAGCATGGCTGATATTAGCGTGATCCATTTACAGTGCTCCCATCAGGTAGACAACGGTGAACACGCAGATCCAGACCACGTCCAGAAAGTGCCAGAACAAACTCAGGCAGCTCAAGCGGGTCATGTTGGTTGCGGTCAAACCTTTCTTCTTGACCTGGAACATCAACACGGCCATCCAGATCAAACCGGAGGTCACGTGCAGACCGTGGGTCCCGACCAGCGTGAAGAAGCCGGACAAGAAGGCGCTGCGATCAGGACCGAAGCCTTCAGCGATCAGGTGATGGAATTCGTTGATTTCCATACCGATGAAGCCGAGACCCAGTAAGAAGGTCACTGCCAACCAGCTGATAACGCCCTTCTTGTTACCCTTGTGCATCGCCAGCATGGCGAAGCCGTAGGTGATACTGCTGAACAGCAGGCAGAACGTTTCTACCAACACGTACGGCAGTTCGAAGATGTCTTTGCCCGACGGGCCACCTGCGACGTTGTTGCTTAGCACCGAGTACGCGGCGAAGATCGTCGCGAACAAGATGCAGTCGGTCATCAGGTAGATCCAGAAGCCGAACACGGTCATTGACCCGGCATCCTCGTGCCCATGCTCCTCAGCATGGGCAATCTGGCTTTCTAATACTAAGTTCGACATGGTTTAAGCCTGCTTAGCCATAAGTTGAAGGCGTTCGTTTTCAATTCGCGCAACTTCTTCGGCAGGGACGTAGTAGTCGATGTCGTCGTCGTTCGAGCGAATGATGAAGGTTGCCACCATCCCGACCAGACCGATCGCAGCCAGCCACCAGATGTGCCAGATCAAAGCAAAGCCAAAGATCAGGCTGCCAAAGCCAATGTAGAAGCCCACACCGGTGTTGCGCGGCATGTGGATTTTCTTGTAATCAGCTGCGGTTTTGGTCTGGATGCCGCGCTCTTTCATTTCCCAGTACGCGTCCAGGTTGTCAACGACCGGCTGCTCGGCAAAGTTGTAGAACGGTGGCGGCGAAGAAGTTGACCACTCCAGGGTCCGGGCATCCCACGGATCGCCAGTCAGATCACGGTTCTTCTCACGGTCACGGATGCTGACAACCAGTTGAATGAGCTGGAACGCGATGCCGACCATGATGATCAACGAGCCCAGGAAGGCAGCGATGAGCCAAGGTGTCCATTGCGGGTTATCGGTGTGGTTCAGGCGACGAGTCATGCCCATGAAGCCCAAAACATAGAGCGGCATGAAAGCCAGGTAGAAGCCGACGAGCCAGCACCAGAACGCGTACTTGCCCAGGCGCTCGTTCAGCGAGAAGCCGAACGCTTTCGGGAACCAGTAGGTGAAGCCTGCCAGGTAACCGAAGACCGCACCGCCGATGATCACGTTATGGAAATGCGCGATCAGGAACAGGCTGTTGTGCAACACAAAGTCCGCGCCCGGCACCGCCAGCAGTACGCCAGTCATGCCGCCGATAGTGAAGGTTACGATAAAGCCCAACGTCCATAGAACCGGGGTGGTGAATTGAAGCCGACCGCGGAACATAGTGAACAGCCAGGTGAAGATCTTCACTCCCGTGGGAACGGCAATGATGATCGTCATGATCCCGAAGAACGCGTTGACGTTGGCACCCGACCCCATGGTGAAGAAGTGGTGCAGCCAAACAACGAACGATAGAATGGTGATTGCGATGGTCGCGTAGACCAACGATTTGTAGCCGAACAGGGTTTTCTTGGCAAACGTCGAGGTCACTTCCGAGAACACACCGAATGCCGGCAGGATCAGGATGTACACCTCAGGATGGCCCCAAGCCCAGATGAGGTTGACGTACATCATCGGGTTACCACCAAGCTCGTTGGTGAAGAAGTGCATGCCCAGGTAACGATCAAGCGTCAGCAGAATCAGGGTGGCGGTGAGGATCGGGAACGACGCCGCGATCAAGATCGCGGTGCACAGGCAGTTCCAGGTGAACACCGGCATTTTCATCAAGGTCATGCCAGGCGCACGCATTTTCAGGATGGTGACAATGAAGTTCACCCCCGTCAGCAAAGTCCCTAACCCGGATAACTGCAAGGCCCAGATGTAGTAATCGACCCCGACGCCCGGACTGTAAGCCAGGCCGGAGAGCGGTGGATAGGCAACCCAACCGGTACGGGCGAACTCGCCGACACCCAGTGACAGGTTAACCAGAACCGCACCGACGACGAACAACCAGAAGCTCAACGAGTTGAGGAACGGGAACGCAACGTCGCGAGCACCAATCTGCAGCGGTACGACGATGTTCATCAGGCCGACCATGAAAGGCATCGCCATGAAGAAAATCATGATCACACCGTGGGCGGTGAAGATCTGGTCGTAGTGTTCCGGCGGCAAATAGCCTTCGTGACCGGCGCTGGCCAAGGCCAACTGTGAGCGCATCATGAGGGCGTCGGCAAAGCCGCGCAGCAACATGACCAGCGCAACGATGATATACATCACCCCGATTTTCTTGTGGTCAACCGAAGTCAACCATTCAGACCACAGATAAACCCATTTACGGTTGTAGCTAATTAGAGCGATCACTCCCGCACCAATCAGAGCGATGACGCACAGCGTCACCATCACTATCGGAACATGGAAGGGAATCGCGTCCAGCGTTAATTTACCGAACATCTGTTACTCCTCTGCCCCGGCAGCCGAATGCTTAGTCATATCCATACCCGTCATTTCGCTCTTCTCACCCGCTTCGTGCTTCATACCGGTGCCTTTGTTCATGCCTTCATACTTATCGATGATGGTCTGGAACAGATCTGGCTGAACGGTGGCGAAGTATTCGACAGGGTGTTTCACGCTAGGCTTGGCGAGTTCGTTGAATTGCGCCAGGTCGAGCTGATTAGGTGCTTTCTTGGCAGCGGCAACCCAAGCGTCGAAATCAGCCTGTGAAGTGGCGTATGCCTTGAATTTTTGGTCGGAGAATCCTTCGCCGGTCAGGTTGGCCGCCATCCCGTCGTACACATGATTCTCGTTGGAGATCAGGTGTAATTTGGTTTCCATACCGGCCATGGCGTAGATCTGACCGCCCAGGCCTGGAATGAAGAACGAACCCATGGTGGCGTCGGAAGTGATCCGAAAGTTAACCGGTACGTTGGCCGGAAACTTGATTTCGTTGACCGTAGCGATGCCCAGGTCCGGATAGATGAACAGCCATTTCCAATCGATCATCACCACTTCAATGGTCACCGGCTTGATGGCCGAGTCCAGCGGTTTGTAAGGGTCGAGGTCGTGACTGGATTTCCAGATCAGTATGCCCAACGCGATAACGATAACGGTCGGAACGCCCCAAACAATGGCTTCGATTTTATGCGAGTGAGCCCAGTTCGGTGCGTAGGTAGCGTTGGTGTTCGAAGCGCGGTATTTCCAGGCGAACACGAACGTCATGATGATTACGGGCACAACGACCAACAACATCAGCACGGTAGCGGTGATGATCAGGTTTTTCTCGTCAATGCCTATCTGCCCTTTGGGATCAAGGACGGACATGCCGCAACCACTGAGCGCGAGCGTGCTCAAAAAGGCCAAGAAGCCTAATAATCTGGGGTACCCTTTTCTACTCATCTCACGACCTCTAAAGCAGCTTGCGCAGTCAGTTGGAATTCGAGCGCCGACACTAAAGCCTGCCGGTGTTGGCGTATTTTTTTGATCTGAATAAGGGCCTGCCAAAGCAGCTCAAGAGCCGATCGACAAATCCGAAATTATCTGTGGTTTCTTATTTGAATGGTGGCAACGGCCTGGTTAGCAGACCAATTCCATTTGGTGCGGGTGTTCTGAGGTGTCAACGCCTGATGCTGGCGCTGTCTACTAAGGTCGTAGAGACGCTGGGGGCATCGTTTCTTGCTACTGCGAGCGGTGCTGACTGGTTAATGCTGGCGATTGTAGATATGTAACCATTTGCTGACTATGACTTATTCAGCAACAGTTCATATCAGATTCTGCAAAAATCAAATACCGGGCTAAACCCGGTACAGATAAACGCCCTATATCCACAGATAATGTAGGGCATTTGAATTCTATCCTTGAAGCTCACCGAGCGCTACGGCGGTTACTCATTATTCCCAACGGAACGAGGACTATCGTTAATACAAACGCCACCAACGCCCACTGCGCCAATGACAAACCAAGTATTGGCGGATAGGGCGTGGTGCAGAAGCCATCCACTTGGAAACCCAGCGGAAACAAATACGCCAGCGGCAGGCTGTCGACGATCGGTTGAAGCACATCGATACCGCAGCTTTCGGTCGGGTGCGCAAGAATATAAGCATGACGCCCGGCCACCACCGCGCCACCTATGGCGCTGAGCATCACAAACCCCTCGAACACCGTTGTGCTAAGGCGGCCCGGCATCCACGCGCCAATGAACGCAAAAATGGCGATGAACAACAACGCATAGCGCTGCAAGATACACAGCGGGCACGGCGCCTCATCCAGCACCACCTGCATGTACAACGCACCACCAATCATCGCGAGGCAAATCACCCCCAGCAGCACCAGAAATTTCTTCTCTCGTCTCAGGTACATCAAGTTGTCGCTCATCCCTTTACCCTTCGAATGGTGTGGCACGGAGTGTAAAGGCTCAACGGCTTGATCGCCCAAGATAATCATGGGCAGTCGTTTCCAGCTCAAGCGCACAACCGCTGCCACCGGATCTGTAGGAGGGTTCGCTACATCTTCGATACCGCGCTGTCGAGCAGCAAACGCGGAACAAGTGTGGAGCGGACAAGCCTGCGCTTACAATTCCAGCGCGGCCGCAGGGCCGAAAAACTCGTAACGACTTTGCTGCTCGGGCACGCCCGCTGCCTTGAGCTGGCGCTTGATCGAGGCCATAAATCCTTTCGGACCCAAGAAGTAAGCATCTAGGTCACGGTCTTCAGGCAACCATTGCTCCAGTTGTTGTTGGTCGAGCAAACCGACTGCTTGCGCTTGGGGGCTAACGCCGTCGTCCTCGGCGTAGCAATAAAAGTGCTTCAACTGCGGATGAAGGCTCGCCAAGTCATTAACCCAATCCCGGAACGCATGCACGCCGCCATTACGCGCGCAGTGAATAAAATGCACGGGGCGCGAGGTCGACAGCGCGGTTTCAAGCATGGCCAGTGTCGGCGTAATGCCAACCCCACCGCTGATCAATACCAGCGGTTTGATACTATCGACCAAGGTGAACTCCCCCGAGGGTGTAAACAGATTGATGCGCTCGCCAACGTGCACGTGGTCATGCAGAAAATTCGACGCCACACCATGGGGTTCGCGCTTAACGCTGATACGGTACTGAATGCCATCGGCTATCGCCGACAACGAATAGTTGCGGCGCGTTTCCTCACCGTTGATAAAAAGCTGCAAGCCAATGTATTGGCCTGCGGTGTAATCCAGAACCGCCTCACCGTCGACAGGCACAAAATAGAACGAGGTAATTTCAGTACTTTCATCAACGCGACGAGCCACTTCAAATTCCCGAGCCCCGCGCCAACCGCCAACCGCCTCGGCTTTCTCCTCATAAATAACTCGCTCAGCGCCAATCAAAATATCCGACAGCTGTTTATAGGCATTGCCCCACGCCTGTAAAACTTCAGGGGTTGCGATGTCGCTGCCCAGCACCTCTTCGATGGCGCGAATCAGACAGGTGCCGACGATGGGGTAATGGTGCGGCAAGATCTGTAGCGCAACGTGCTTATTGATGATTTTCGCAACCAAATTGCCCAACTGTTCCAGCTCGTCAATGTGCCGTGCGTACATCAAAACGCCATTGGCTAGCGCACGAGGCTGATCACCACTGGCCTGGTGAGCCTGGTTAAAGAGTGGACGCACCTCGGGGTATTCCCGCAGCATCATTTGGTAGAAATACGTGGTTAAAGTTTCGCCACCGCTTTCGAGGAGTGGCACAGTGGATTTAACAATGGCACGATCATGAGCGTTCAACACGGTATGACTCCTGAGCCGCAAGGCTTTTTAACGGGTTACCTTGACTTATCAGCTTTCGTGCCATGTATTAATCCTATATAAATCAACACCTTGAATATAACGTGTCAAATTGACACTTCCAGAATCGAAGTCAAAAAGACGCAGGCGTGTCTTAATGACTACAGATGCAACGCACCACCGATGACCTTGGGCGCAAATGCTCCTCAAGCCTGCTCCAGGCAAGTCGATAACCCGGCATCGAAAGCTGTTCGCCGCTCATGTACAGCGACGCCTTTAATTCCAGAAGGTTTATATGTCCTCGAATAAAGCCCGCGCAGACTCTCTATCGTTGCTGCTGTTTACCTTGCGCAGCGGCAAAATGATGGCGATCAACTTGCTCAAAGTCAGCGAAATCATCCCCTGCCCTCCCCTGACCCGTTTGCCCGAATCCCACCCACACGTTCAAGGCGTCGCGGTCTTGCGCGGCTTGTCGTTGTCGGTGATCGACCTCAGCCGAGCCATCGGTGAGCAACCGCTGTTGGACCCGTCGGGTGGATGCCTGATCGTCACCGACGTGAGCCGTTCCAAGCAGGGCCTGCATGTCCAGGCGGTGAGCAAGATTGTCCATTGCCTGACCACCGACATCCGCCCCCCACCTTACGGCTCCGGCAACCGATCATTTATCACCGGCGTCACCCAAGTCGATGGCGTGCTAGTACAGGTTTTGGACATCGAAAAAGTCATCCACGGCATTGCTCCGGCAAAAATTGTCACTGAACCCGCTCAATTGAGCGAAGACGAAGCCCGGGTTTTGTCCAAGGCCAATATTCTGCTGGTGGACGACAGTCAGGTGGCCTTGCAGCAATCCCTGATTACACTGCGCACCCTTGGGGTTCATTGCCACACGGCACGCAGCGCCAAAGAAGCCATCGATCAACTGCTTGAACTACAAGGCACCGCCGAGCAGATCAATGTGGTGGTTTCTGACATTGAAATGTCGGAGATGGATGGCTTTGCATTTACCAGAACGTTGCGCGAGACACCGGATTTCAAGGATTTGTACGTGCTGCTGCACACCTCCCTAGACAGCAAAATGAACAGCGACAAAGCCAGCGCTGCCGGGGCGAACGCTGTGCTGACTAAATTTTCTTCTCCCGAGTTGACTAAATGCTTGATTCAAGCGGCCCGTACGGTCGAGGCCCAAGGCATCTAAACCCAGCCGACTCAGAAGAAGCGTCCGTAACGCTGAGTCATAATTGCGGCCCGTACTGTTGGCTAATGCGGCGTGACGTCCGTCAAGCCAGCAGTCCCCGGCAATGGCCCGGCAGCAGCCATCGAGTCAGGTTCAGCGCAGACATCGCGCCGCAGTTACACGCGCTTTTAGTCATCGGTTACCAACACGGCGGCGGCAGCGTTGCGCCGTATGAGGCTTGGAGCAGTAAGTGCGCTACGGGGCCGGAGTCAGACCCTTCGCTGTGGATAATTGCCGCGGATGAACACGGTTTGATCGGCGCGGCGCACTGCTGGACCAGCGCCTTCATCCGCGATCTGGTGGTCCACCCCCGCGCTCGGCGCCAAGGGCTGGCGCAAGCCTTGCTGAGTCACGCTTTTCATCAATTCCACCTGCGCGGCGAAGCCAGTGTCGACCTCAATGTGCTGGAGACCAATCACGCCGCTCGATGCCTGTATGAAACATCCGGCATGAGTTATGTCCAACGCTCCGCCGTTGACTAACGAGCCCCCACCGAGCCTGTCTGCCATAATTTGGCATTCAATGGACACTGCTCAAAGAGGAACCCGACATGAAAGCATCCCTGCTATTGCTCACAGGCCTTATGGTCATTGGCGCCCAAGCCAATGCATCCAGCGACCAAGCGTGGAGTGATTTGGATAAAGCAATCATCGCCAGCTGTGTGAAAGCCAGCCAACTCAAAGACGTGAAACCGGCAGGCACCGCAGCGCTGTTCGACGACAGCATCGGCTACAGCGCGCTGCTGCTCAAAGGTCACTACCCACAAGCGCACATGAAAAACAAAGTCGGCACCGAGCTGTGCCTGTATCAGCGCCAAAGCCAAACGGCGGTGGTCACCGAATGGGACTCAATGCTAACTCCCGCGAAAAAGTAAGCGCGACCTCTGATTCGCCGCACACACGATCTGATCGGGGCGGTCGCCAAAATATGCCTAACTAGCCACCGCCTTGCCAGCATGGTTTAAACAGCTCACGCGCGCCCCCCCGTACCAACCCCGCTTCAATGGCGTACAACTTGCTACAAACCTGCTTCGGCAGTGACGGTGCGGGTAAATCTGTCACCCTCATCACGCGCTCTAATTTGGCTTTCCACTTCAATGAATACTCAATTTTCTTGTGTAGGGTGCGGCAAGTGCTGCACTGACCATCACGTCCCCCTGACATTGCTCGAAGCCAGACAATGGGCGGCCGATGGCGGTTCGGTGATCGTATTGGCCGAGGCTTTTCTTGAAGATGGATACGGCGTATCAGCGCTGCAACGTACCCACGCACAGCGTCGCTCATGCCAGGTTCCCAGCGGCAGCGCGAGTGTTTACGTGGCCATCACCTTCGCCGCGTATAACCTGGGACCTTGCCGGAATCTTGACGCAGAAAACCTGTGCCGCATCTATGACCGTCGCCCGCTGGTGTGCCGGATTTATCCAATGGAGATCAATCCCCAGATCCCGTTACGACCCGAGGCCAAAGACTGCCCGCCCCAAGCGTGGGAACAGGGACCGGACTTCATCCTCGGAGGCCAAGTGGTGGACGCTCAACTGATAGCTCTCATCGAACAATCGCGGCAGGCAGACCGCGATGAGGTGGCCACCAAAGACGCCATCTGCAAGGTACTGGGGATTCGCACCGCCGCACTCAAGGGCGATGGCTTCACCGCTTATCTGCCGGACATGGCTGCCTTCGCCGCCGCCCTGCAAAAAATCGGCGAGGCCGCTACGTTGCCGCAACTGTCCGCCGAGTCGGGTTGGTCATTTCACGTGTCAGGCCCGCAAATCGCCGATACCCTAAGATCGGCTGGCGCTCAGGTGGTCACCCGTGAGCCCCTGAACTACACCTTCATCTCCTTACAACAGACGTGAACGATCATCAATGAAGAGCGTGGCGATTGTGATTTTTCCCGGCGTCCAGTCATTGGACGTCGCCGGGCCATTGGATGTGTTCGCTGAAGCTAACCGTTTTGTCCCGGCGGCCAGCAGCTACCGCATCGTGACAATTGGCACCGCGCCCTTTCCGATCATGGCGTCCAACGGCATGCCGCTGGGTGCCGAGTTCGCGATCGAAGATGCTCCCTATGCCTTTGATGTAGTGCTGGTGCCGGGTGGTCCGCTGTTGCCGGAAACCGCGGCCCTCCCGGCTATAACCGCCTGGTTACGCAAAGCGGTGCCGTTGGCCGGGCGCTATGGGTCGATCTGCACCGGCGCATTTATTTTGGGACACGCCGGACTGCTCGATGGCAAACAGGCGGCAACGCACTGGAGCCACGCGCACCAACTGTCCGAGCAATTTCCTTTGGCGCGTGTCGAACCTGACCGGATTTATGTGCGCGATGGCCGGCTCATGACCTCCGCGGGGGTTACCGCCGGGATCGACATGGCCTTGGCATTGGTCTCGGAAGACCACGGGGCCGCAGTGGCATTGTTGGTGGCCAAGCGTTTGTTGGTGGTAGTGCAGCGCCAGGGCGGGCAATCGCAGTTCAGCCCGTATCTGATAGCGCCCGACGATGACAGCTCACCGGTGGCGAAAATCCAGCGCTACGTCATGGAACACATCGCCGAGCCATTCTCCGTGGAGCGGCTGGCGGAAGTGGTCGCCATGAGTCCGCGAAGCTTTGCGCGAATCTTCGCCCGAGACGCGAAAGTGACCCCAGCTGAGTTCGTGCAACGGGCGCGGATCGACGCCGCGCGTCATTTGCTCGAAGGCAGCCAATTAGCGATCAAGGCGGTGGCCTATCACTGCGGCTTTGGCAGTGCCAGCCGCATGCGCCTGATTTTCAGCCAGCGCCTGGGGGTAACGCCGACCCAGTACCGCGAACGCTTTCAGCAGCATGCCTAAGCGCTAAACACGCTAAGGGATCAGCGTTTGCCCATGGACTTGCGCGTGCCATGCGGCGCAGCACCAGGAATCTTGTTGTGGCTGGCTTTGCCGGACTTCTTGTAATACGGCTCTTCCAAGGTCTTCACCGGCGCAAAGTCAGCAGGTTTGAACGAAAACTTGAAGTCGGGAATGATCGCAGCTTTCTTACCTGCGACGATCTCGGTGCCCGGCTCGGCGACGGCTTCAGGAGCTGGCGTGTGTACGGGGGTAGTCATGGAAGCTCCAAAAGTATCGAGTCAGTCGTGTGGCGAATGATGGGCAGTCGCCCAAGGTCGCGCAGCATACCTGAATCCCAGCCGGCCCGCCGCCACCGCCTCCAACCTCCCATCGCCTTCTATTTGTAAAACAAGTCGATGATGACTTCGGCCTCAAACGCACCTGCTTTGGGGTTGGGGGTTTGCCAGACTAATTCAGCATCGAAATCAGCTTTGGCGGACGCGTCATTTCCCAGCAGATCGGCCAGATGGAACGGCTGGTTATACGGCAGCGTGGCCCCATTGCTGGCATTGACGATGCGGATGCCAACACCGTCGTTGGCCACTGGCACCAGAAAATCCCCCGACACGATGCCCGAGACCGGTTTGAACTGCGCGCCGAGGCTGAAAGGCGTGTCACAGGTGCGGTTGGTCACCAACGAAAACGGCCGCCGATCAATCACCCGGCCCACCGCCACCTGCTGAATACCTATCGCGCCAAACTCGACGGTCTCCGGAATGACCTGCAGTTGGGCATCACAGGCGATAAACCGCAGGCCGTTCAGGTTGTTGATGACGTAACTGAGGTTATAACCGGGCAACGGGTTCAGCCCCGCCGCGCTGTCCAATTGCAGCAAGCGGTAGTCCAACAATTGGCTGGCCACGCCCGAAGGCGGCGTCGGACCGAATTTTTCGATGAATACCGATAAGGCCAAATTGAAGCTGATACGCGGACATGCGCCAATGTTCGCATCCCCTTCGCTGCACACCGGCAGGCTTTGGCCAGTGCTGAACCGGCCACTGTTTTGGAGATAGTCGACACCATTGAGGGTCAGTCCAGCCCGGATACCCTGCCCGATCAGCCGGTTGTCCGGGTTGAGGTAAATGAAAACCTCTTCCTGCTGAGCCTGCAAACCATCTTTGTAGCACTCGACCTGAACGTTGAACTGCTCCGAGCGCCAGACAATCGTGCCCTCTGGAGCCGACGCAGGGATAGCGACCGTGCTGCCGAGATCAGCCTGGATCACGGAAGCCCCCGTTCCCTTGTCTTTGCACACCAACGCGAAACAGGTCGCCGGAATGAACAGTAATAACGCCAATAGGGAGCGGATCCGTCGGGTGTAGGTCATGGTTGAACATCCTTGAGAGAAGCGGCGGCCGGCCGCAAACGAGCGTTGAACGGCGAACGCCCTTCAACCTCAGCGCTGTAATAACGCTGACCGCCATAGTCGGTGAGTGCCGTGAAGGACAAGTGATGCCACCCTGGATTGCCGGGCGCGACAGCACCCAGTGGCAAGTTGTGGGTCATCCCCGGTGGCAGCAATTGATAATCGCTGACGAGCTGTTTCCCCGCCGTGCCGTCGAGTTGCAGGTGTTGTAACGAGACGTGGTAAGCCGTGGGATTACTGACCCGCAGAAAACTCGCACCGTCCTCGTCACGCATCAGACTCCACAGCAACGCCTCGGCAGTTTGTGCCGGGTCGCCAGACAAACCCTGCGGTCGATAAAACACGTTGATGCGTTGGCGAATCGCAATGCTTAGCTGGTTCTCACCCTCCACCCGCCGGGGAATTTCCATCACGTACAAATGCAGCAGAGACTCGCGCGTCTGGGGCCTGCCGACGCCTTCATACAGAAGACGCAATGCCTGCTTGCCGTTGGCCGACAGTTGAGACAAATGCGGCGTCAGCGCAAAAGGCAAGTTGTGAGACTGATCGGCGTCGAGATCTTCTGCGTCGCTGAGCCACGCCTGGAGCAGCACCTCATGATTGCTACGATTAACCACCTCAATGCTGACTTCGCGAAATGCACCGTCGAAGATCAATCGCGTTCCGCTCAACGACACAGCGGCCTGTGCAGCACTGACGGTGAGCAACAGGCCCATCCACAACCAACTTGATCGAATCATTGGCAGGTGACCTTTAGTCGTTCATAGGCCCGGGCCGGGTCTTTAGGCGGCAAGCGGTAAGGTACTTGGCAGCTTTGATCGGACCACTTGACCCGCAGCACGCCCGCGTCCTGATCGCTCAAAACCAGTGCGCGACTGGTGGGATCGACCACCGCCAACGGCTTGCCTTGTTCATCTTCAACCGTGGCGCCCAGCGGCACTTTGCTGCCATCGGCACGCACCAGTTCGAATTGCACCCGGCGCCCTATGGACGCGTTGAAATGCACCACACTCACCGCGCCGCGCCTGGGCACCACCTGAACGATGGCGTCTTCGACATCGATGTCGGCGCCCAAACGCCGCGTATCCAGTGCAACCCAATTCGTGCGATAGGGCTGGGCATAAGGCAGCACGGCATAACCATTGGCCGACGTTTCAACGTTGTTGTAGTTGGTCAGCTTCGCGCCTTTGACCTGTGGCACTTGCACCAGCGCGAAGGTTTCACCCAAGGGTTGCCCGAAGTTAATCCCGCCGCTGTGGCCCACCAATGAACCGGAAGCCCCGAGGCTCATTGCATCGTAATCACGGCCTTGGCTATACCCTGCTTCGAAACGGCCATACGGCTTCGTGGTCGTGAGTTTTCCCGAGCCAAACGAGCCAGCGCTACGGTCGTGTCCGGCCTGGACCGAGTAGAAGCTATTTCGGTCTTCCAACATTTGGCCATTGAGCCCCGCTTGGGCGTTGTAATCGCCGCCGCTGTCGCGAACCAGATTGAACGAAGCCCTCGACGATGTTGAGCTTGACCCCAACGGCACTGTCACGCCCACAGAGAGGCGATGGTCAGTGTTCGCTTGCCCATCCGCATTCATCTGCTGATTACGCTCGACCGACAGACTGTAACTGATGGTTTTCCACGCGGCGTTGTACGACAAAAAAAGCTGACGGGTTTTACCTGGCAAGTTCCAATAGCGCTGATCGCTGGCGGTGAGGCTCAACGAGCCTGACTGCGCGGGCAACGATTGACTGATGTTGACTTCCAGCCGGTCTTTTGCCCGACCGACCACGGTTTGACCAATACGCTCGGCCTGTTCATCAACGTGGTCTTCCAGCGTGCGAAATTGGTCCGTGGAATAACGGTAGCCTGCGACGGCAAAGGTGGTGCGGGTCATATCCAGGGTGTTGGCGTAACGCAGGCGAACGCTTTGCCCTTTTCGGGATTGCGCGCGGATCTCACTGATGGACTGCGTGAGGTCCGCCGAAAAAGCCCCCACTGGCGAGTTGATACCGGCGCCAAGGTTGCCCGCCTGATAATCCTGCGCCCATTGCACACCCCCAAAACCGGTTAGCCGCTCGGACACTCCATAAACCAGCGTGCCAGTGGTGAACGCGGGTGTTGCCTGGTAGTCGCTATTGCTGTCGTATTGCCCAAGGGCGAAACTGTAGCGCAGGGCCCCCTGCGGAATCATGATCGGTAACGACGCAAACGTCTGAGTGAATGAACGCGTACTCCCATTCGCTTCGACGACGGTGACCAAAAGGTCGCCATTGGAACCGCTGGGGTAAATGTCACTGATTTCGAACGGACCGGGGGAGACGGTGCTGCTGTACAACAAATAACCGTTTTGACGGACTTCCACCGTGGCATTGGTTTCGGCAATACCCCGAATCGTTGGCGCATACACCCGCTCACTGTCGGGCAGCATGCCGTCATCCGAATCAATCGCCGCGCCTCTAAACCGCACACTGTCGAAAATCAATGAATTTGAATAGACCTCACCGAGGGTGAGCTGGCTCCTGAGCGCCGTCAGGTCACGCTGGGCGTAGGTACGATTGCTAGCGAACCGATAAGGCTGATTGCCGCCATAGGTCAGCGAGGATTCATTGCGCAGGCGCCACGCGCCGAGGTTAAAACCGTTGCGCAGCCCCAAATAATATTGGTCAGTCTGCTCTTGCTGATTGTGCCGGCGCACCGCACTGAAGTTGTAATTGATAAACGCGGCGGTATCGCCCTCGTCCCACAGTTCTGGTTCCACGTAACCCCGAGCGCTACGCGCCATCGCGGCCTGGGGCACGCTGATGGACAAGCGCAGGCTATTGGGTTGGTATTCGACGCGTGCGAACTGCAGGTGTGTTGGTAAATCAAAACACGCCGTTGGTAGTCCGTCGCTTACTGAGTCAGAAGCCTGCTGCAAGCGCTCAATGTCGAGACCAAAACTCTGGAGCATGTCCAGCGTCAGGCAAGGCTCCACCTTCTTCGATGTCGGGCTTTGCACAAAACGGATGTCACGACGCCCGGCCAAGGTGCGATTGACGTAGACGTCGATACTGTAGGTGCCGGGCAACACGCTGTTCCCACGTAAAAACTCTTCGAGGTCCGCCGGCTCGTTGGTGCCCTGAATAAAAGCAGTATTAAAGGTGACGGGAGCGCTCGGCGAAGAGGTGCTGGCTTGATCGGCTGTTGCGGTCAGCGCAGTCATCGACGCCATGGCGACGCCGACACTGAGCGCACTCAGCTTGCTCGATGCACGCTCTGAAAAATGGCTTGCGAAAAATCGTTTGCTGTTAAGCGGGTACCGTTCCATGTGCAGTTATCACTCAATCCTTGGAGTACAGTCGCGCTGCAGAGTCCTTTCGCACAGGCGCAACCCGCCGAGGATGCGCACAGGTCGCAACTCGGATTGCTCGGTATATGAAGAGGTTTTTAATCGCTATTGGGGAGCGCGATCGTTTTTTTGGAGCACGACGGCACTGGCGATTTCACGCCCGTTTAAGGTGGCGCGATATTGCACCTGCCCACCGAAGTCATTGATGCTGATGAAGCTGACGGACACCGGTCGGTCCCCTGACGGTTTGCTCAGCGTAATGTCCAGCGAATGTTTCGGAGCCAGCATATGACTCTCCTTGTTCATCACCTGAGTGGCGCCGTCATGGGCCTCAATTCGGACCATGGACACGTGGTATGAACCTGGATTACTCACCCGCAGCACGTCATTGCGTAAAAGCTGCCATCGCAGCGTTTGCGGTGCCTCGGCAGGTACATCCCTTAATCCCTGAGGGCGGAAAAACACTTTGATGCGCTGACGAATAGCGATCTGCAAAGCGTTGGCCGCGGCGGTCTGCGGGATCTCTTGAACATTGAGCCAGAACACCGACTCGCGATCCTGAGGCATGTCTGAACCGGCATACATGATCCGCAACAGTTGCTTACCGTCGCCCGGCATGCGAGTTAAGGCAGGGGTGATGACGAACGGCAAATTACCCGTCTCTTCGGCAGTGGCTTCAAGCCAGGATTGCAAAAGGATTTCCCCGCCGCCGCTGTTGTGTACGCCGAAACTGACTTCTTTGTCCTGTGCGGGATAAATGATGCGGGTGGTGTTGAGCACAATGCCCGCTTGAACGCCGGCGGCCGTTATGAGCGCCAGCAATAAGCAGGCGTATCGAATCGGGGTGTAAACCATGATGGCAGTCGCCTGAAAACGAAGTGTGACGGAGTGAGAAAACTCACCCCGTCAATGCTGTTACTCGTAGTCCAGTACGAAAGGCATGAAGCCGTCCGCGTTACCTGGATTGGTCGGCGTGCCGTTAAGCACGTAGACCGCACCGAAATTCAGCTCAGCCGTTGCGCCTCCAGCACCATCCTTGATCAATGGCTTGTCGATGGTTTCGGTACCGCTCAAGTCCATGATCTGGTTCTGAGCGTTCAGCAGGCCAATACCCACGCCATCCGCAGCGCCCGTAGTGCGCAACAGTTTGGAGTCGTTGTTATCCAAACCGCTGCCGGAGCGGGCAACGAAGCGCATTTTTACCGTGCTGTATTGCTCAACGCCCGCACTGCAGTTGACCAGTAACTGAACTGGCGTAGCGGTTTCCAGCTTGGTATCGCTTGCAGCGCCAATATCAGAGAACGATACGTTGCCCAGATCAACGTTGATGTCCCCATTAGGACCCGCGCCAACGCCAGCGCCCGGGCCGACTGCGCAGGAAATGTTCGTCAGCGTGCCGTTGAACACCAATTTCCCGTTATTTGCAGCGTTTGCAGTGCTCATTGCACCCAAACCAACAGCGCCCAGTACAGCTAATGCGAGAGAGAGTTTTTTCATAAGAATAACATTCCTTGTGTGTGTTCATGTTTGCCCATCACTGGACGAGCTGAACTATAACGATCCGATCCAAAGGCCGCTGTCAGAATAACCATCTTATTGATAACGACTTGGCAACAGTGGATGCAGGCCTTTTCCGTAGGCAAATTCAGATTAATGATTAAACACCCAAAAAACCGGGGCTTACAGCGCGGACACAACATGTAAAACCTTGGCAAAGGTAGGAATTACGAATAGGTAACTTAGAGAGTGTATGAAGCTGAAACCATTTTTAGGGTGAGTTACTGACTATTGATAGGTCACGATGACAACTCCGACGGCGGATGTGTCATTTTTAGCGGCGCCGCCGAATGACACATTGAAGGCCGCGTCATCGCCGCTGCAAGCATTGCGATAGCGGTCCAGGCCCACGATGACAGGGGGTGAAACCCGAATCAGCTGTGTCTGCCTCAAGGATTTCATGTCAACCAACCGCCGGACCTCGCACGATGATCTGACAACCTGGCCTTTGAATTTAATACCGTCACCATTGGCGACAACTTCGGCGCTGAAAGCCAGAATCACTATAGAAAACAGGATAAAACCCACTGTTTTTTTGCTCATCGCACTGCTCCGCCTGAAGCGTTTCACTCTAAGAAAGGAAAGCTTCATGTAGGAACTTTCCTATCTTTTCTTTCAGCAACCTTTCAACACGCGTTCAATCATTTACATTAAAAAACAATATTCGCAACTTCGGATCTCTATTATTTTTATCGGCAGAAACAGTCGTGCCTTGAGTTTTTCCAAGATCCCTCAGCGTTTGCTGACAATTCTGTCAGTTAGCCGTCAGTTTGCTGACCCTATGGGAGGGCTATAACGAAAGAGCTGACTCCTGGATGCTCGACCCACCTTTCGAGCCCCCTTCTTCTTGACCTGCCCCGGCGACAATCCAGCATGCGTAAACCGACCCGAACCGTATTCGCCGCCCTCATCGTCATCGCGCTCATCGCGCTGATTGGCTGGTTTTTCATTCGCCCGGCTGCCGCCAAGGTCTCAGCACCCTCTGCTATCCCGGTACGGGTCATCAGCGTGGTCAAAGAAGACGTGCCGCGTTATGTCAGCGGCATCGGATCAGTGTTGTCGTTGCACAGTGTTATCGTCCGTCCGCAGGTAGACGGCATCCTGACCAAGCTGCTGGTCAAGGAAGGACAGCAAGTCAAAGCCGGTGATCTGTTGGCAACCATTGATGACCGCTCGATACGCGCCACGCTGGCCCAAGCCCAGGCCGAACTGGCACAAAGCCAGGCGCAATTAGACGTGGCGCAACTCAACTTGAAACGCTATAGCTTGCTGACCACCGACAACAGCATTTCCAAGCAGACTTTCGACCAGCAACAGGCGCTGGTGCATCAGCTTGAAGCCACGTCACTGGGCAATAAAGCATCGATCAGTGCCTCCCAAGTTCAACTGTCCTACACCCAGATTCACTCACCGGTGACCGGGCGCGTCGGTATTCGTACCGTCGATGAAGGTAATTTCCTGCGGGTAAGTGACACCGACGGTTTGTTCTCTGTGACGCAAATTGACCCGGTGTCCGTCGAGTTTTCTTTACCGCAGCAAATGCTGCCGACCTTGCAGGGTCTTGTTCACGCCACGACCCCAGCGGTGGTTAACGCCTATATCGGCGACGGCGATAACGGCACGTTGTTAGGCCAAGGCACGTTGACCTTGATCGACAATCAGGTCGCGGCCAATACCGGCACCATTCGCGCCAAGGCCGAATTCAGCAATCCAGACGAAAAGCTCTGGCCGGGCCAGTTGGTGACGATCAGGATTCAAACCGCTGTAGACCGTGACGCGCTTAAGGTTCCGCCCCAGGTGGTCCAGCGCGGCATCGACAACCATTTCGCCTACCGGGTGAACGGCGGAAAAGTCGAAGTGGTGCCGGTTGAAGTGCTGTATCAGGACAGCAACCTGACCCTGATCAAAGGCCCGAACGCGGGTGATGTACTGGTCAGCGACGGCCAGTCGCGACTAAAACCAGGGTCGCGCGTTGATATTCTCGGCAATCAACCGGCCAGCCAAGACGCCGCGCTGGAGAACGCACGATGAAAGGTAAAGGCTCACCTTCTGCATGGTGCGTCGATCATCCGGTCGCAACCTTGCTGCTGACATTCGCCATGGTGCTGCTCGGTCTGATCGCCTTTCCGCGCTTACCGATAGCGCCGCTGCCGGAAGCTGAGTTCCCGACGATTCAGGTCACCGCCTCCTTGCCCGGCGCCAGCCCGGAAACCATGGCGTCTTCGGTTGCTACACCGCTGGAAGTCCAGTTCAGCGCCGTCCCCGGCATCATCCAGATGACGTCCAGCAGCGCGCTGGGTTCCACCAACTTGACACTGCAATTCAGCCTCAATAAAAGCATCGACACCGCCGCGCAAGAAGTTCAAGCAGCAATCAACACCGCGGCAGGCAGGCTGCCCGCCGACCTGCCAAGCTTGCCCACGTGGCGCAAAGTAAACCCGGCAGACAGCCCGGTGCTGATTCTGAGCGTCAGCTCCAACCTGATGCCCGGTAACCAGCTCAGTGATATCACCGAATCGCTGCTCGCTCGCCAACTCAGCCAGATTGACGGCGTAGGATTGGTCAACATTACCGGTCAGCAACGTCCGGCGATTCGAGTGCAGGCCGCACCGGAGAAGTTGGCGGCCCTCGGTTTGACCCTTGCCGACATTCGCGTGGCGCTGCAACAGACCAGCTTGAACCTGGCCAAAGGCGCGCTCTACGGCAAAAACAATGTATCGACCATTTCGTCCAACGATCAGCTGTTCCAGGCCCAAGACTACGAACCGCTGATCATTTCCTATAAAAACGGCGCCCCCGTACACCTGAAGGACGTCGCCCGGGTAATCAACGGTTCGGAAAACGCCTACGTCAAAGCCTGGACCGGCGATCAACAGGGCGTGAATATCGTGGTCTTCCGTCAGCCCGGCGCGAACATTGTCGACACCGTAGACCGCATCCAACGCGAATTGCCGCGCCTGCAAGAAATGCTACCGGCCTCGGTGGACGTTTCGATTCTGGTGGACCGAACCAAAACCATTCGCGCCTCGCTGCATGAGGTCGAAATCACCCTGTTGATCGCCATCCTGTTGGTGGTCGCGGTCATGGCCTTGTTCCTGCGCCAATTGTCCGCAACGCTGATCGTCAGCGCCGTATTAGGCGTATCGCTGATTTCCAGTTTCGCGATGATGTACGTCGCCGGTTTCAGCCTGAACAACTTGACGCTGGTGGCGATCGTGGTGGCCGTGGGGTTTGTGGTCGATGATGCGATTGTGGTGGTGGAAAACATCCACCGTCACCTCGAAGCGGGCGACGGCATGCGCGAAGCCGCGATCAAAGGGTCAGGCGAAATTGGTTTCACCGTGGTCTCCATCAGCTTCTCGCTGGTCGCAGCGTTCATCCCCCTGCTGTTCATGGGCGGCGTGGTCGGGCGGCTGTTCAAGGAATTTGCGCTGACGGCCACTGCGACCATTTTGATTTCAGTGGTGGTGTCCCTGACGCTGGCGCCGACCCTCGCAGCGTTGTTCATGCGTGCGCCTAAACACGACCCTCACGCCAAACCCGGTTTCGGCGAGCGTTTAGTAGCGCTGTATGAGCGTGGCTTACGCAAGGCGCTGGCTCACCAACGGGCAATGCTGAGCATTTTCGGCATCACCTTGGTGCTCGCCATCGTCGGTTATGTGTTCATTCCCAAGGGCTTCTTCCCGGTGCAGGATACGGCGTTCGTGCTGGGCACCAGCGAGGCCGCTGCCGATATTTCCTACCCGGACATGGTCGAAAAACACTTGGCGTTGGCGAAAATCGTCGGCGAAGACCCCGCCGTTCAAGCGTTCTCGCATTCGGTGGGCGTCACCGGCAGTAACCAGACCATCGCCAACGGGCGCTTCTGGATTGCGCTGAAAAACCGCAGTGATCGCGACGTTTCCGTCAGCGAGTTCATCGACCGTTTGCGACCGAAACTGGCCAAAGTGCCGGGCATCGTTTTGTACTTGCGGGCGGGCCAAGACATCAACCTCAGTTCGGGGCCGAGTCGCGCTCAATACCAGTACGTGCTCAAGAGCAATGATGGCCAACTCCTCAACACCTGGACCCAACGCCTAACCGAAAAACTGCGCGAAAGCCCGGCGTTTCGTGACCTGTCCAACGACTTGCAACTGGGTGGCAGCATTACCCATATCAGCATTGATCGCACCGCCGCAGCCCGCTTTGGCCTGACCACCAGCGACGTCGATCAGGCGTTATACGATGCGTTCGGGCAGCGGCAGATTAATGAATTCCAGACCGACATCAACCAATACAAAGTGATTCTCGAACTCGCTGCCGAGCAACGCGGCAAAGCCGAGAGCCTGAATTATTTCTACCTGCGCTCGCCCCTCAGCGGCGAAATGGTCCCACTGTCAGCGTTGGCCAAGGTCGATCCACCGAGCGTGGGACCGCTGTCGATCAGCCATGACGGCATGTTCCCGGCCGCCAACCTGTCCTTTAACCTCGCACCAGGCGTGGCGTTGGGCGATGCGGTGCTAATGCTCAATCAGGCCAAAGCCGACATCGGCATGCCAGACGCCATCATCGGCGCCTTCCAAGGCGCGGCGCAGGCGTTTCAGAGTTCATTGGCCAACCAACCCTGGCTGGTATTGGCGGCGCTGGTTGCGGTGTACATCATCCTAGGCGTGCTATACGAAAGCTTTGTCCATCCGCTGACGATCATCTCCACGCTGCCATCCGCAGGTATCGGCGCACTGTTGCTGCTGTGGTTGATGGGTCAGGATTTCTCAATCATGGCCTTGATCGGCATCGTGCTATTGATCGGTATCGTCAAGAAAAACGGTATCCTGCTGGTCGACTTTGCTCTCGATGCACAACGCAATCGTGGGCTAAACCCTGAAGACGCCATCTTTGAAGCCTGTCTGACGCGTTTTCGACCGATCATCATGACCACCTTGGCGGCCTTGCTCGGCGCCTTACCGCTAATGCTCGGCTACGGGGTCGGCGCGGAGCTGCGCCAACCGTTGGGTATCGCGGTGGTTGGGGGTTTGCTGGTCAGTCAGGTACTAACGCTATTCACCACACCCGTGATTTATCTGCAGCTTGAACGGCTGTTTCACCGGCGCGAGCCAAAACCTGCGGCTGGGCCAGCGCCGGTTCTGGCCATAGACAAGTGAGTGTCGCCCATGCGCGTGCTGATCATTGAAGACGAAGAAAAGACCGCTGATTACCTGCATCGCGGCCTGACCGAACAAGGCTACACCGTGGACCTGGCCCGCGAGGGTATCGAAGGCCTGCACCTGGGCTTGGAGAGTGACTACGCGGTGATTATCCTCGACGTCATGCTCCCCGGCCTGGATGGTTTCGGCGTGTTGCGCGCGTTGCGTGCCCGCAAGCAAACGCCGGTGATCATGCTCACTGCACGGGAAAACGTTGACGACCGCATTCGCGGCTTGCGTGAAGGCGCCGACGATTACCTGGGCAAGCCGTTCTCCTTTCTCGAACTGGTTGCACGCCTGCAAGCCCTGACCCGGCGCAGTGGCGGGCACGAACCCGTCCAGATCAGCATTGCCGACCTGTGGGTGGACTTGATAAGCCGCAAAGCCAGTCGCCGCGGATTGCGCCTGGACTTGACCGCCAAGGAATTTTCACTGCTCAGTGTGTTGGCGCGTCGCCAAGGCCAGATTCTTTCGAAGACCTCGATTGCCGAGATGGTCTGGGACATTAATTTCGACAGCGACGCCAACGTCGTCGAGGTTGCGATCAAACGCCTGCGGGCCAAGCTGGATGGGCCGTACGAGGAAAAACTGCTGCACACCATTCGCGGCATGGGCTACGTCTTGGAGAGCCGCAGTGGCGACTAACTCCATCGCCCTACGCCTGAGTAGCATGTTTGCGCTAGTCGCCTTGTTGGTGTTCTTGCTGATTGGCTGGGCCTTGTACCTGCAAGTCAACAAAGGTCTCGGCCAATTACCCGCCGCGGAAGTGGACGCGCGTTATAGCGTGTTGCAATCAACGCTTACACGCTTCGGCACGCCAGAGCATTGGGCGAAGATCAGCGCCAAACTCAAGCTGCTCAGCGAAGACGACAAGCGCATTCGGTTTTGGGTAACCAGTGACAACCCGGCCTATGAATTTGGTAACCCCACCGAGGCGATTCGCGATTTTGCAAAAGGCCCGCTGGGCATGCGCGACATGACCCTGGCTGATCATGAATACCCGTTCAAAGTGTTGGTGAGCCAATTTCCGGCGAAGGATGAACGTCCGCCTCTGCGCTTTTTGATCGGCATTGATACCGATACGTTTTGGCATACCCAACACGCGTTATTGCTCGCGCTGATCAGCCTCGCGGCCATCGGCATTGTCTTCGCGTCGGTGTTGGGGTATTGGGCGGCGCGGATCGGCTTGAAACCCTTGGTCAGCCTGTCGCTGGAAGCGCAAAAACTGGCACCCCCCCGGTTATCGGGGCGCTTACAGTTATCGCCATTGCCGCCCGAACTGGATCAATTCGTCAGCTCTTTCAATTCCACGCTAGAGCGCGTCGAGCAGGCTTATTCGAGGCTCGAATCGTTCAATGCCGATGTGGCCCATGAGCTGCGCTCCCCTTTAACCAATCTGATTGGCCAGACACAGGTGGCGTTGACGCGCGGGCGCTCGGCAGAACATTACTTCGAGGTGCTGCAATCGAACCTTGAAGAACTTGAACGATTACGTTCGATCATCAACGACATGCTCTTTCTCGCCAGCGCCGACCAAGGCAGCAAAGCCACCGCACTGACCTGCACCTCAATGGCCGAAGAAGTCGCCACCACTCTGGATTATTTGGACTTCATCCTCGAGGACGCGCACGTACGCGTCGAAGTGGTTGGCGATGCCAGCGTTCGGATTGAAAAAGCCCACCTGCGACGGGCACTGATCAACCTGCTGCACAACGCCGTGCAGCACACGGCTGCGGGCCAAGTGATCCGGGTCGACATCCAGACTGAAGGTGACCACGTTAGCATCGGCGTCGCGAACCCTGGTGCCGAAATTGCCAGCGAACACCTGCCGATGTTGTTCGAGCGCTTCTACCGCGTCGACGCCTCCCGCAGCAACAGCGGCGCAAACCATGGCCTGGGTCTGGCCATCGTCAAAGCCATCGCACTGATGCACGGCGGTACTGTCTTTGTAAGCAGCCAAGAAGGCATCAACACCTTCGGCATCAACCTGCCGTTCCCGGAGCTATAGGAGACGCCCCAGCGTCTCCAACGCAGCGCTGTCGCGCAGCAAACTGGTTGGCACTGTGTGTTGTTTGAAATTGCAGCGTGTCAGGACCGAAGCCTTCCCGAATAAATTCAGTCCCACGGTTCTGGCGATGTACATATTTTTTTAAAACACTGTTTTATTACCGTTCCCGCAACAGTTCATTGAGCACATGTCTCTTTTTCAAATGCCCCCCGCCCTATATTTTCGTCGCACTTATTTAGCACTTGCCAGCAAGAAGGTTTTAAAAATGTCATCCGGTATGGGTATCGCCAGCATTTTCGTTTTGTCCTCATTTCTGTTGTCCGCATAGGCATCTGCCGAAGAGTCTCAGTCGTTCGCCGCGCAAAACGCTGCCCGCCACGCGTCGATCGAGAAGTCCCAAGCCGAAATGACCGCGAAGATCCCAAGCAAAGAGCAGACACAGGAAAAGTCGGTGGAACGTGATAATTCCGACACGACGCGAAAGAGCTGATCACTGGTTAAACCATTTCCCTCGACAGTCGATTGGACTTCACTCTTGATCGACTGTTTTTATGGCCACTGTCACCAGTGGCTTTTTTTTGCGTAACGTTTAACGAATGTCCCGCCTTTACGCCCTTTCGAGGCGTCTTTTTCGCCAGCCGACATGCAATCGCACACTCTTTAAAGACATGTCCGACTTGCAATAATTGTAAAAAAGAACTCTGATTCAACCCCGCGAAACGCACTGTGTATAAAAAACATTTACGTTTATTCAAAACACTTAATCGATTTTATCTATTTCTTTTAAATCAATAAGTTATGAAATCTGCTGTTGTTTATTCACTCAGACCTCAAAAATGAACTCAACGTTTCCTCACTATGCAAGCTCAGGCAATAGGTCCAGGCCGGAAAATATTTTGATTTTCGGTAGCACGCTGGCGGTCATCGCTATCGTGGCCATTGTCACGTCATTGCTCATCCGCGAACGTGCCAGCGCGAGGGATTTCGCTGCCCGCTCGGCGTCTAACATCGTTCAGTTGATCGACGCGGATGTACAACGCAACGCAGAGCTTTATGACACATCGTTGCTGGGCATGATTTCCGCGTGGCAACGGCCTGAGGTGCGTAATCTCACGGCGGCCATGCGCCAACTGGTGTTGTTCGACCGCTCTACGGCGGCGCCGTATAAAGGTGAATTGTTACTGCTCGACAAAAACGGGGACACCCTGGCCGACTCGCTGTCGATCATACCCAGAACCGTGAACCTCGCCGACCGGGCTCACTTTCAGGCGCATCGGGACAATCCTGACCTTGGCCTGCTGATCAGCGACCCATTTAAACTACACACGGGCTATCGCGATTGGTGCATCAGCTTCAGCCGTCGAATGTCTTCTCCCACCGGCGAGTTCATGGGCGTTGCGTCGGGAGCAATGCGCTTGGTGTATTTCAAAGAGCTTTTCAAAAGCTTGGACGTCGGCCGGGACAGTAGCGTCAGTCTGATCAATACCAGCGGTTTTCTCCTGGCACGGCAACCCGAAACAGACAGCACAAATTTGGTCGGTGAGAACTTCGGTCAGCGGCCCAACTTCAAGCGTTTTATCCAAGAAGGCACCGGCACGTTCATTAGTGTCTCCAGCATCGACAGCCAAGAGCGCCTGTATACCTTTGCCAAAGTCGGGGACTTGCCTCTTATCGTGGTCGTCGGGC
This sequence comes from Pseudomonas sp. CCI4.2, assembly GCF_034350045.1. Lineage (NCBI taxonomy): Bacteria > Pseudomonadati > Pseudomonadota > Gammaproteobacteria > Pseudomonadales > Pseudomonadaceae > Pseudomonas > Pseudomonas sp. CCI4.2. Next base: position 98,015 of record NZ_CP133781.1, read on the forward strand.
AATCGATCAACGAGGTCTATGCCATCTGGCTGCGCAACACCTGGCTGGTGGGCGGCGCTACCGGCATCTTGTGCATTGGCATCTTCTGGCTGACCTTCTTGCTGTGCCGGGAATTACGCTTACGCCAAAACGCCGAACATGAATTAGCACAATTGGCGGCCACTGACAGTTTGACCGGTCTGGCCAACCGCCGGCGGCTGGACCAAGTGCTAAAAGCGGAATGGTCGCGGGGCCTGCGTTCAGGCCAACCCATGTCGTTGTTGATGATCGACGTTGACCACTTCAAGGCGTTCAATGACCGTCACGGCCACCACGGCGGCGACGAAGCTTTGCGCAACGTGGCCGCAGCGATACTGAGCAGCATTCGGCGCCCTGGTGACCTTGCCGCACGGTATGGGGGCGAAGAGTTTTGCGTGGTATTGGCGGAGACGCCGCTCGCTGGCGCGCGAATCATTGCCGAGTCAATCCGTGCCACCATCGAAGCACTACCACGGTTCGCCAATGACGAGCAACCCATCACCGTCAGCATCGGCATCGCTTCCCAGCTCAATCAGCCCGATGACACCCTCGCAAGCCTGACCAGCATCGCGGACAAGGCGCTTTACCAGGCGAAACGTAAAGGACGCAACCGCGTTGAATGCGGAATCGCCCCTATTTTCCCTGTTTCGCTAACCGCCCAACTCGGCGATTCACCGCCCTAAAAAAACGCCAGACTGACTGGCGTTTTTGTATCACTGCACGCTGATTAGCTGCGAGCACGAGCCTGATCACGCAGGGCTTTTACCTGGTCGTGATTGCGTTGTGTGCCCATCAGTTGTTCTTGAATGAGCGCGACAACGCTGGAAGGCAAGTTCTTCGAAGTGGCTTTTTCCAGAGCCTCTTTATAGGCTTTGAGCGCATGGTCTTCACCGCGCTCTACTTCATTGAGAATGGCCTCATCGCTTTTACCGGTAACGGCAGATTTCAAGTCAACCCACGCACGGTGCAGTGATGCACCTACGCTAGAGCTGTCATCTGGATCACCACCGAGTGTGCGAACTTCAGCCTGAAGTTTACGAACTGCTGCGGCGCATTCCTGCGAACGGGTGATAAAAAAGCCCTTCACGGTCGGATTCTTAATGTCCTCGGCGCTGGTATGAAAACCTTTCTCACCGTCTTTGCTGGTTTCGATCAGATCGTTAAGCACTGAAACGGCTTCTTTATTGATGTCGGTCATTTCCAATTCCTCTTTGGTGGATGATGACAATAGAGAGAGCAGCGACCGTGCCAGCTTTTATTTCAAATAATAATTGTTTAATTTCAATAGGTTATGAATTAAAAAGATCACGAAAATCGCTCTTTCTGCAAGAACTGTCGTTTGGCCTGCATGCAGAATGCACGTATCGTACGCGACATCACCGCGTGTTCGGCCCAGAGCACATCCAACTAAATGGGCGCACACATGAACCCTGAAAAACTAGAGTTACTGGTTACCCGAGAAATGCCCTACGGCAAATACAAAGGCCGACTTATCGCTGATCTGCCGGGACAGTATTTGAACTGGTTCGCTCGGGAAGGATTTCCCAATGGCGAGTTGGGCGCATTGTTGGCCCTGATGCATGAAATTGATCACAACGGCTTGGGCGCATTACTGGACCCGCTGCGCAACAGTAAACGACCCTTTCGCCCTGAATGACCAGGCTATAAAGCAGGTTCGTGCGGCCAAAAAAAACACGGGGAACCCGACCAAGGCACCCCGTGAAAAACCGTACAACAACCACCCGTAATGAATAATTAACCGAACAACGCTAACGCCTCGGCACTGGCCGCTTGAACACGGGCCCAATCACCGTTTTTGATCCAGGCGTTGTCGAGCATCCACGATCCGCCAACGCACATCACGTTAGGCAAGGCCATGTAGCTTTGCAGGTTGGCTGGGCTAACGCCGCCAGTCGGGCAAAAGCGTACGTCGACAAACGGGCCACCGAGGGCTTTGATGGCTGCAACGCCACCACTGATCTCCGCCGGGAACAGTTTGAAGCGGCGGTAGCCCAAGGCATAGCCGACCATGATTTCTGACGCGCTGCTGATGCCAGGCAACAGGGGCAGCTCAGATTCGGTGCCTGCCAACAGCAAATCATGAGTGCAGCCGGGAGTTACAATAAATTGCGCACCGGCAGCCTCTGCGTCTGCCAGCATCTTACGGTCCAAAATGGTGCCGGCACCGACACACAATTCCGGTCGCTGCTCACGCAAAACGCGAATCGCGGTCAGGCCAAACGCTGAACGCAGAGTCACTTCCAGCGTGGTCAAACCGCCAGCGGCCAAGGCATCCGCCAACGGCAGAATGTCTTGTTCGCGAGCGATAGTAATTACCGGCAAAATCTTCGCTTTAGCGCAGAGTTCGTCGATTTGGGCAATCTTGTTCGCCATGCTATTGAGCGGCAGGTTGCTTTCGATTGGCTTCATGGCGGCGGATCCTTTGCTTATGGGCACCAGTAAATCTCTAACGAGGAGTTGAGGAAGGCACGGATCGGCATTTGAGCGAGGTCATCGCCCGCCAACGCCGTGCGCAACGTGTCCAGTTTGGCCTGCCCGGAAATAGACAGAATCGGCAGACGGGCCGACGCCAACAATTGGCGAGTCAGGGTCAATCGCTGATGCGGTACCGTCGGCGCCAGCATTGGCAAGCAACGGCGCTGACCATCAAGGTTTAGTGCGTCACGCAAGTTCGGGCTGTTCGGGAACAGCGACGCGGTATGGCCGTCATCGCCCATGCCTAACACCAGCACATCAATTGCTGGCAGTTCTGCCAGCGCTAGGTCAGCGGCCTGCGCTGCCTCTTCCAGATTCGCTGCGGCGCTGTACAAGCCGACAAAGCGCGCCTTGGCGACCGGACCTTGCAATAAATAGCGCTTGAGCAAGCCGGCGTTACTGTCCGGGTGTTCCACCGGTACCCAGCGTTCATCCGCAAGGCTGATTACCACTTTCGACCAGTCCAGCACGTGCGCGGCCAGGCTCTGAAAGAACGCCACCGGGCTGCGCCCTCCTGACACCACCAAGGTGGCTACGCCATTGGCCGCAATTGCATTGATTAACTGCTCAGCCACCGCAGCGGCCAATTCATTAGCCAATTGCGCCGGCTTTGTGAACTCGTGGGCAACAAGGCCCACTGGCAGTCCAAGTTCATATATCGCCATACCATGCCCTCCCATCGCGAGTAATCAAGGCAATGGAGCTCATTGGCCCCCAGGATCCGGCGGCGTATGGCTTGGGCGCATCGCCCGCCTTTTTCCAGCCTGCGATCAGTTGGTCACACCATTGCCATGCGGACTCAATTTCATCTTTACGGACAAACAGGTTCTGGTTGCCTCGCATGATTTCCAGCAATAACCGTTCGTAGGCATCGGGGGTCCGCGCGCTGCGATAGGTGTCGGAAAAATCCAGTTTCAAAGGACCGCTGCGTAACTGCATGCCCTTGTCCAAACCCTGATCTTTGGTCATGACCTGCAAGGAAATGCCTTCATCAGGCTGCAAGCGAATGATCAATTTGTTACTGATCTGCATCCGTTGTTCAGGGGCAAAAATATAGTGCGGCGGTTCTTTGAAATGGATCACGATCTGTGACAATTTTTGCGGCATGCGTTTACCAGTACGCAAGTAAAACGGCACGCCGGACCAGCGCCAGTTACGAATATCAGCGCGCAGGGCAACAAAGGTTTCTGTGTCGCTCTGGGTATTGGAGTTCTCTTCTTCGAGGTAACCCGGTACCGATTTGCCTTCGCTGTAACCGGCGATGTACTGACCGCGTACGACTTGAGTTGCGAGGCGTTCTGCGGTGAACGGTACCAAGGCCTTGAGCACTTTGACCTTCTCGTCACGAATACTGTCGGCAGACAGGTCGCTTGGCGGGTCCATGGCAATCAGGCAAAGCAGTTGCAGCAAATGGTTCTGGATCATGTCGCGCAGCTGCCCGGCCTGATCGAAATAGCCCCAACGGCCTTCAATCCCGACCTGCTCCGCCACCGTAATTTCCACGTGGGAAATGTGATTCTGGTTCCACTGGGTTTCGAACAAGCTGTTGGCGAACCGCAGGGCAATGAGGTTCTGAACCGTTTCTTTGCCTAGGTAATGGTCGATCCGGTAGACGCGGTTTTCCGGGAAATACTGCGCCACCGCGTCGTTGACCCGACGCGAAGAAGCCAGGTCGTGACCGATCGGTTTTTCAAGCACCGCACGGGTGCGCCCAGTCAAGTTCACCGAGGCTAGGTTCTCGCAGATCGCGCCATAGACCGAAGCCGGCGTGGCGAAATAAGCGATCATCGTCTCGGCGTTGCCCACCCGTTCGGCCAGTGCGACATAATCGTCAGCCTTGAGAAAGTCGACGTGCAGGTAGCTCAAACGCGCCTGAAAACGGCTGACCACTTCTTCGTTCAATTCTGCTGCCGGCACGAAGCGGCGCAGGTGACTGTCGATGTTCGCCAAATGGTGCTGTTCGTCGCCAGGTTCACGGGCCAGCGCCAAAATGCGCGTGTCCGCGTGCAGCAGTCCGGCTTGGTCCAGTTGATACAGAGCAGGAAACAGCTTGCGCAACGCCAAGTCGCCCACGGCGCCAAACAAGGCAAAGGTGCACGGTTCAACCGTTATCAGAGGCATAATGTTTGTTCTTTTATCAAGTTAGGCTACAAATACCTTTTTTAAAGGCAGGACTCAAGGCCAAATGTAGTAATAACCACAACATTTCGTCAAAAACCAGATTCCAGTGGTGATCGACGAGGCCCATCAGTACGATAGGCCACCTTTGCCCGCACTTGGAAGACTCTCGATGACAGGCAGCCATCAGGCCCGTCTGACGCTGGCCAGACAAGGATATTAAATGGACCGCACGCGTAATCTCCTGGAGCACATTCAGGGTCGGCTTGACGATTTGAACAAGGCTGAGCGCAAGGTCGCCGAGGTGATCTTGCTCAACCCGCAACAAGCAACGCGGTTGAGCATCGCTGCGCTGGCACAGGCCGCGAAGGTCAGCGAGCCCACCGTCAACCGCTTCTGCCGCTCGTTTGGCGTCAGCGGCTACCCCGAATTGAAACTGCAACTGGCGCAAAGCCTGGCCAGCGGTGCGGCGTACGTCAGTCGCGCCGTGGAAGCTGACGATGTTCCCGAGGCTTACACCCGGAAGATTTTCGGCAGCGCCATCGCCTCGCTGGACAGCGCCCTGCAACAACTTGATCCGAACCTGATCAGCAAAGCCGTGGACCTGTTGATTCAGGCCCGGCAAATTCACTTCTTCGGCCTCGGCGCCTCGGCCCCGGTAGCGCTCGATGCGCAACACAAGTTCTTTCGCTTTAACTTGGCCGTCACCGCCCACGCCGACGTGCTGATGCAACGCATGATCGCCTCCGTGGCCCATACCGGTGAGTTGTTCGTGATCATTTCCTACACCGGGCGTACCCGAGAGCTTGTCGAAGTGGCGCGCATCGCCCGCGAGAACGGCGCATCGGTATTGGGACTGACTGCCGAGGGTTCACCACTGGCCAAGGCCAGCACCTTGAGCCTGAACATTCCGTTGCCCGAAGACACCGACATCTATATGCCCATGACTTCGCGGATCATCCAGCTCACGGTGCTCGATGTCTTGGCAACCGGCATGACCCTGCGCCGAGGCGTGGATTTCCAACCACATTTGCGCAAAATCAAAGCAAGCCTGAATGCGAGCCGGTACCCGATTGATGATGAGTTGATCTAGCATTTGGGAGGTCCGCCGCGCTGTCGCACAGCAAACACTGATCAATTGTAGGAGCGCGCCTGCCCGCGATCGGTTCAATGCACCGACCGCGCCTGCAAGCTCAAATGCGCTTGCTCCCCCGGCGCCAGGCTCAGGCTGTTGGAGCCTCCTGACGCGGCTTCGACGCAGACGAAACCCAGCGCTTCGTTACCACCGACGCCCATTAGCGGCCGATTGCCGGGGTGCCAGACGACGGTGCTGGTGCTGTCACTGGTGTCGATGCATAAGTTGCGCTGCCACGCTTGGTCTTGAAGCTGTAACTCACCGGCATGGCTGAACACTCGCTGACAGCCGCCATCGACCCGTAGTTCGCCTTTTTGCAGGCAGGCCTTTCGATTCAGTTGATCGTAGCCACGGGCGCCATCGAGCCCGCCCAGGGCCACATCGGCCACATCGCTGATGCGCCAGTAAGCGTGCAAGGCGTGGCTGAACAGACAGGGTTCGGTGTCTTGGTGCTGGGTGCTCAAGCGCAGCTCCATACCTTGACCCAAGTCGGCGTGAAGATCGACCTGCCAATCCCACAACTTCAAGCGCCACTGCAGATGAACGCCTGCCTCGTCTTCGGTGCTGTCGATCAGTTTCCAATCCAGCAACCGTGCCCAGCCATGGGAGGGCCACACACCCTCGGCGGGATGGCGACCATACCAAGGCCAGCAAATCGGCACGCCGCCACGGATAGCGCCGACCTGCGGCCAATGCGCAGCGCACCAAAGCCAAGGGTGCTGACCACGAGGCTGAAAGTGCAGTAACTGCCCGCCTTGGCGACTGAATACCGCTTGGCACCGAGGGTGATCAATCAGCAACACATCACGCTGTTGATAACGTTCCCATTGAAACGTTGGCCTGGCCCGCGACGAGGTAAAAAAACGCTGTAGCGGGTGCTCAAGCATATGCCACAGTCCTGAAAATCATGTCGCCCAAACCTTTGGTGAAGAGGTGGTAGCAGGCTTGCCCGCTGCCACCCCAGTTTCTGCACGGTTTCCCAAAAAAAAGCGGATAGCCATGGCTATCCGCAAGATGGACGCAGAGAGGAGCAGCTCATCGCAACAGCGTTAGAACACCGTCTGAATTTTCAGGCCAGCCACAACCGCGTTGTCAACTTTGTCCACGCCACCTGGGTGGGTGATGTATTGCAGGTTAGGACGCACGGTCAACCAGTTGGTCACGTGAAAGCCGTAGTTGAGTTCGTAGTTGTACTCGGTGCTGCGCAGCGGGGCGTACAACGGATTGTCGTAGTCGGTGACGCCATTGCTGGCATTGAGCAACTCGGCGTTTTTCTTCACGTCATCGTTAACATGGATACGCGCAAAACCGATCCCCATGTCATCCTTCGGACGCATATCGAACGGCCCTTTGTACACAAACATCAGCGACTGATAGTTGTCGATGAAGTTGGTGTCCTTGTCGTGGAACGTTACGTTGGCCGCGACTTGCAGACCGCGGGTAGGGTCACCGTTGTGGGTGGTGAGTTGCTGTTGTATTACGCCCCAGTAGCCGTGCTTGCTGCTGTGAACTTTGTAGCTGTTACCGGTGGTCGCTGCGTTATTGCCGTTGTCGTCCTCAAGAACGTCATTGGCGTTGGCTGAGCTCTTGTAGTAACCCACACGGTACTCGCCCGGCAGACCGTTGGGGTTCGGCGACCAGACCAGTTCGACCGGTATGAGGGCACCCTTGGTCCCACTGCCGCTGAGCTTGAAGCCGTTGCCGTGTTCCAACTGCGATGGGTTCTGGTCGTACACACCGATCTGAGCATAAAACTCAGGGGTAATGTTGTACTTCACGCGCAAAGCGGCCTGCATGACTGGCCAGTTGTACCAAATGTTCGTCGCCCAGTTACCCGCTTGAGAACCGCAGAACGCCAGGTTCTGGAATTCGCAAGGGAACGTGTTGAAGTCTTCACCTTCACCGAAGTAACCGGCTTTGATGTCCAGCTTGTTGTCGAGGAACTGATGCTGAATCCACAATTGGGTCAGACGCACCATGTGGCCACGGCCGTAAACTTCTTGGGAAGAACTCAAAGTGCCAGCACGCGGATCGCCAACACGGTCATTGGAGATGTTTTGACCATTACGATTGGTCAGCTGGATCTTGGCCTGGGTGTTATTCCAGCCCACCAGCTTTTGCAGGTCTAACGCGACGCCCAGACCAAACTGGTCAGAGTAACGCGCGGTCTTGTCGTTGTTGTAGCCACCGCTCAGGTTGCCGCCTACTTCACCGACGTAGTCCGCCTTGATGTCGATACCCTGCTCGATCAGCTTGGTCCGCTCGCCGCCCCAGTCGCCAGTCATCCATTTGGAATCGGCGCTGAAAGCCTCGTCTGCCATCGCGTTGGCAGAAAGAACCAGCGCTGCAACCGCTGTCAGCTTGCAGAGCAAACGGGTGTTGTTGCGTTGCTTTTTCATCCCTAAATCCTCATTTTATTTTTATTAGCTTGTTAGTACGTGGTCTGCAGCATTTGCTCCGTATTGCTGGCCGACCGCCCTTCACGGCAGAATCGATCAACCAACTGTGCTCAAGCAGCCGTCACTGGCTACGGTTTATCTGTGTGACATTACCCACACGCTCAGTGGGTTGTGGCTTTCCCAAGACACCCAAACGTTCACCGCTCTTGGCGTCGAACAGCAGGACTTTGGACGGATCGAACTGCAAGGTCAGCGACTCGCCCACCTGCGGTGCGACATCGGGTGCCAGGCGGCAGCAGACCTTGCTGCCATTCAGCAAAACGAATACCAGGGTGTCAGGCCCGGTTGGCTCGGTGACCTGAACTTCAGCGCGAATAGTCGGTAACCCATTGGCTTCAACGGGCGCCAGAACGATCTGCTCCGGGCGCATGCCGAGAATCACTTCACGATCCTCAAGCCCTGCGTCGAGCATGGACAACGGCAGTTCGCAGCGTGCTTGCCCGCTGTCCAATAGCGCCAACAGGCGTCCGTCTTTGCGCTGAAGACGCAATGGGATGAAGTTCATGGGTGGCGACCCGATAAAGCTTGCCACGAACAAGTTGGCCGGATCGTTATAGATCTGCTGCGGCGTACCGAACTGCTGGATTATCCCGTCTTTCATCACGGCGACTTTATCGCCCAAGGTCATGGCTTCAATCTGGTCGTGGGTAACGTAAACGGTGGTGGTCTTGTTGCGCTGGTGCATCAATTTCATTTCGGTGCGCATCTCAACCCGCAACTTGGCGTCGAGGTTGGACAGCGGCTCATCGAACAGATTGATTTTAGGCCGACGCGCCAAGGCACGACCCATGGCCACACGCTGTTGTTGGCCGCCAGACAGCTGCCCAGGTTTGCGGTTAAGCAAGTGCTCGATTTGCAGCAGTTTGGACACCCGGGCGACCTCTTCCTCGATCGCCGCGGGGGACATTTTGCGGATCTTCAGACCAAAGGAAATGTTTTCGCGTACGGTCATGGTTGGATACAGCGCGTAGGACTGGAACACCATCGCGATGTCACGATCCTTGGGGCTCATGCCGCTGATGTCAGCATCGTCGATCAAAATCGACCCGCCACTGATGCTTTCCAGCCCGGCGATGCAATTCATCAACGTCGATTTACCGCAGCCGGACGGACCCACCAGGATCAAAAACTCGCCGTCATTGATCTTCAGCTCGATATTTTTCAAGGTGTCCGGCAAACCGCTGCCGTAGGTCTTGTTGACGTTACGTAATTCTAGAGTTGCCATGCCTTACCCCTTGACCGCGCCGGCCGTCAGGCCACGCACGAAATACTTGCCAGCGACGATGTACACCAACAGCGTTGGCAGGCCGGCGATCATCGCAGCGGCCATATCGACGTTATATTCCTTGGCGCCGGTGCTGGTGTTGACCAGGTTATTCAGCGCCACGGTGATCGGTTGCGAATCGCCGCTGGAGAACACCACACCAAACAGGAAGTCATTCCAGATTTGAGTGGATTGCCAGATCAGGCAGACCATGATGATCGGCGTCGACATCGGCAGGATGATCTTCATGAAAATAGTAAAAAAACCGGCGCCGTCAAGCCGCGCGGCCTTGACCAGCGCATCCGGGATGCTCACGTAGTAGTTGCGGAAGAACAGCGTGGTGAAGGCCAGGCCATAGACGATGTGTACGATCACCAGCCCAGTGGTGGTGCTGGCCAGGCCCATTTTCCCGAGGGTAAAGGACGCCGGCAGCAGTACGGTCTGGAATGGCAGAAAGCAACCGAACAGCAATAAGCCGAAAAACAATTGCGAACCGCGAAAGCGCCACATCGACAGTACGTAACCGTTCAGCGCACCAATGGCCGTAGAGATCAACACCGCCGGAACGGTGATTTTGATCGAGTTCCAGAAATAGCCATCCACAGTCGCCCAGGCTTTGACCCAGCCAATGGCAGTCACCACGGTTGGCCAACTCAACAAGTTGCCGTTACTGATGTCTTCTGGTGTTTTGAAGCTGGTCAGCAACATCACTACCAAAGGCACCAGGTACAGCAAACATGCAAAAATCAGGACCGCGTGAATCGCGATCCTGCTAAGACTCAGAGATGGTTTATTCGCCAGACTACTCATCGCGCTTGGCCCTCAATTCGGAATACAGATAAGGCACCACGATGGCGAGAATCGCCCCGAGCATCAGCATCGCACTGGCAGAGCCCATGCCCATTTGGCCGCGACTGAACGTGAACGAATACATAAACATCGCTGGCAGGTCAGAGGAATAACCGGGACCACCGGCGGTCATCGCGGCTACCAGGTCAAAGCTCTTGATAGCGATGTGCGCCAGGATCATCACGGCGCTGAAGAACACCGGACGCAGGCTTGGCAGAACGACTTTCAGGTAGATGTGCGGCAAGCTGGCGCCATCAATCTGCGCAGCCCGAATGATCGATTGATCGACGCCGCGTAATCCGGCGAGGAACATCGCCATGATGAAGCCCGACGCCTGCCAGACCGCTGCAATGACCAGGCAATAAACCACGCGATTCGGATCAACCAACCAGTCCAGCCGAAAGCCTTCCCAACCCCAGTCCCGCAGCATTTTATCCAGGCCCATGCCGGGATTGAGCAGCCATTTCCAAGCGGTACCGGTGACGATCATCGAGAGCGCCATCGGGTAAAGATAAATAGTGCGAATAAACCCTTCACGGCGAATGCGCTGATCAAGGAATACCGCCAACACAACGCCAACCACCAGACTAATGGCAATGAACATGCTGCCAAATACAGCCAGGTTTTTACTCGCAACCCACCAGCGATCGTTATCGAACAGGCGCGCGTACTGAGCCAATCCGGCCCATGTATAGGAAGGCAGAAAGGTAGAGGTGGTGAACGACAACACAAACGTCCACAGGATATAACCGTAAAAGCCGACCAATACGACGAACATGCTCGGCGCCAGCACCAACTTCGGTAACCAGCGTTGAAGCACGTCGAGCGGCGAGGCTTTGCTGATCACAGCGACAGAACTCATCGAAAAACCCACGTCAGACACATCAATTCCAGTTCGCAGCCGGGCCTGAAACCAAACTCGGTTTCATCAGCACGAACTGCGGCTGGGGTTAACCGCTGGCGAACCAGCGGTGGTTGGATTCAACAGCTTATTTGGCCGATTTGATTGCAGACGCCAATTGGGTCGCTGCTTTCGCAGGATCGGCTTTAGGGTCATTGATGTAGTTGGTGACCACATCGAAAATCGCGCCTTGTACAGCCAGCGTAGTCGCCATGTTGTGCGCCATGCTCGGCTGCAGACCGCCGGTTTTCGCGTCAGCCAGGAAGTCTTTGGCGGCCGTTTGGGCACAAGAGTCAAAACCGTACTTGCTCATGTCGTTCAGCATGTCGAGACGAACCGGGATTGAGCCTTTGTTGATGCTGAAGACTTTCTGGAAGTTTTCACCCAACGCGACCTTCGCCAAGTCCTGTTGAGCTGCAGTTGTGCCCTTGTCCTTTTGCTTGAACATGGCAAGGGAATCGATGTTGTAGGTGAAGGAATGCTCGGTGCCGGGGAACGGAACGCACTGATAATCCTTGCCCGCGACCTTATGCGCCGCCGTCCATTCACTTTTGGCCCAGTCGCCCATCATCTGCATACCGGCCTTGCCATTGATAACGTCGGCAGCCGCGAGGTTCCAGTCACGGCCCGCACGGTTAGGGTCCATGTAGGTGGCGACTTTCTTCAGTTCAGTGAAAGACTTGACCATTGCCGGGCCGGTGAGGGTTGCCGGGTCGAGATCGACGAACGCTTTCTTGAAGCCATCAGCACCCATGACCGAGAGCACGACGTCTTCAAAAACGGTGCTGTCCTGCCATGGTTGACCACCGTGAGCCAAGGCGATGAAGCCGGCAGCCTTGAGCTTGTCACCGGCGGCGTAGAATTCTTCGAGGGTGGTAGGGGCTTTAGCGATACCGGCTTTCTTGAAGACTTCGGGGTTGATCCACAGCCAATTCACACGGTGAATGTTCACCGGAACGGCCACGTAGTTACCTTCGTACTTCACTGTGTCGGACACTTTCTTGTCCAGCAGGCTGTCCCATTTCTCTTCTTTGGCCACGTCTTTCAGGACGTCGGTATCCAGTAACCCGGTAGAGGCCCACTCCTGAATATCCGGGCCCTTGATCTGGGCAGCGCCCGGCGGATTACCGGCGACCGCGCGACTTTTCAGCACAGTCATGGCAGTGGAACCGCCACCACCCGCCACAGCGCCGTCTTTCCAGGTGAAACCATCTTTTTCAACTTGGGCTTTCAACACATCGACCGCAGCTTTTTCGCCACCAGAGGTCCACCAATGCACCACTTCAACGGTACCTTTGGAATCAGCAGCTTGAGCACTCAGAGGGAACAACGAGGCGAGAGAAATGACGACGGCGAGGCGGGAAATTGAATTCATCTGATTACCTTTTCTTGTTGTTATGCATGAGCAAGTCTGGTGCTTGCGCTGCATGGATTCTAACCAAGGGATTAGGCAACACCGTAACGAAGGGACGCGCAATGGTCACAGAGTGGTTACATTCATACTAAATGGTACAAGCCGGTCTATAGGGGGCTCGCGGGAGACGCCGAAGATTCTGTGGGACCGAATTCATTCGGGAAGCGGTCAATCAGACGGATCGCGTCAAACCATTCGCGAATGAATCCGCTCCCACAGAATTCAGGGAAGCAGATATTGATCAATCAACCGTCCGAGGTAAGCGCAACGTTACCCGCAGGCCGCCTTCGCGCAGGTTTTGCAGGCTGACTTCACCGCCATGGCTGTGGGCGATGTTGCGGGCGATACCCAATCCCAGCCCATAGCCTTGCTGTTGCTTGCCGGCTAAACGGAAGTGCGGTTCGAATACTTGTTCAAGGCGTTGCTCCGGTACACCGGGGCCTTCGTCGTCGACGTGCAGGACAAACGCATTGATGTCGTCGGTCACGTGCAGGTGCGCCCTTTGTCCGTACTTGAGGGCGTTGTCGATCAGGTTACCCATGCAACGCTTGAGCGCCAGCGGTTTGCCCAAGAACAGTGCACCCGCTTGACCCTGCTGGGTCACGCGGCCATTACCGGCCGGCGAGACGTAGGGTTCGACCAAGCAATCCAACACATGATTGAGGTCCACCGGTTCGATGTTTTCGTGAATATCGGTGTCTTTCACGCATTGCAGGGCGCCTTTGACCAGCAGTTCCAGCTCATCAAGGTCTCGGCTGAACTTAGCCTGAACACTTTCGTCTTCCAGCAGTTCAACCCGTAACCGCAGTCGAGTAATAGGCGTTCGCAAGTCATGGGAAATGGCGCTGAACAATTGGCTACGTTCGGACAGGTAACGGCTGATGCGTTCGCGCATGGCGTTGAATGCCCGGCTGACTTCAACCACTTCACTGCCGCCGCCCTCGATAACCGGCTCGACCACCGTCCCCAATGACATCTCCCGCGCAGCCCGTGCCAACCGTTTGAGTGGCCGACTCTGCCAATGCACCAACAGGCCAATAAACAGCAGCAGAAAACTACTGGTCAACCCAATGAACCACACCTGCTGCGTCGGCAGATTCTGTTCTTCGAGCGTGGTATAGGGTTCGGGCAACAACGACGCGATGTACAGCCATTCGCCGGGTGACAACTCGATTTGCGTGACCAGCACCGGCGGATTGATCGGCTCCAGGCTCAACGCGTAATGCGCCCACGAACGGGGCAATTCATCGAGTTTAAGCCCGCCGTTGAAAATCCTTAGATCTTCAGGTCGTACAAAGGTCACCGAAATCGTCGGCTCGCTGCCCAAATGTTGCCGCAGCACTTCTTCGACGGCGGTCAACACCGCGTCCTTACGCGGCGTGGGACCAAGGACTTCCATTTCCAGGGGTTTATCGTTGAGGGAGACGACAAATCGGGTGCCGCCCATGCTACGCAGTTGATCAAGCACCAGCGGGCGATAGGCAACCGGCAGCGAACGAAAGTAACTGACGCTGGCGGCCATGGAGTGGGCGAGGCTGCGCGCACTGGTGATCAGGCCTTCCATTTGCGTCGCGCGCAACTGCGAGACCCAAATGACACTGGACAGCCCTTGCGCCAACAACACCACCAGCAACGTCAGCAGCAACATGCGACCGAGCAGCGAGCGTGGCATCGGAAAACGCCAGCGCTTGGTGTCAGTAGCCATTGCTGGCCTGAAAGGTCACGTTCGCCGCCAACAAATACCCGCTGCCGCGCACGGTGCGGATCAGACGCGGCGCTTTGCCGGTATCGCGCAAGCGCTGACGCAGACGACTCACCGCCATGTCGACGATACGCTCCAGCGGCATCAACTCGCGGCCACGGGTGGCATTGCCGATGGTGTCGCGATCAAGAATTTGTTGCGGGTTATCCAGGAACAATTTGAGCAGCGCAAAATCTGCCCCGGAGAGGATGACTTCTTCACCGTCACGGTGAAACAGTCGATGGCTGACCATGTCCAACCGCCAGTCATCGAACACCAACACGTCGCCGCTGACCCGTTCATGACCAAACTGCGCGCGGCGCAATAACGCCTTGATGCGCGCCTGCAATTCACGCGGGCTGAACGGCTTACCCAGATAGTCATCGGCGCCCAATTCCAGACCGATCACCCGGTCGGCTTCGTCGGAACTGGCGGTAAGCATAATGATGGGGACTTGGGCATAGCGCGGATGTTGCCGCACCCAACGGCACAGGCTGAAGCCGTCTTCGTCGGGCAGCATCACATCGAGGATGACCAGATCGCTGGGCTCATCGTTGAGCGCCTGGCGAAAACTGGCACCATCGCCAACGGTGCGCACAACAAAGCCACAACGACTCAAATAGGTTTGCAGCAATTCACAAATTTCCTGGTCGTCGTCGACCAGCAAAATTGATTTACTGACTGAACTCACGAGGGCGTCCTTGTTATCAATGAAACCTGTTTCTTATAGTTGAGGCCGGGTGAGTTAAACCTGACCAAATGCTTGCTGCAATGCTACTCCGGCACCCATAAGCCCTGGATACTCAGCTGTTACCAGCCACACCGGTACGCCCTTGAAGTAGTCCTTCATCAAACCCTTTTCAGCGAACGATCGGGCAAAACCACTGGCCATGAAAAAATCAGAGAAGCGCGGTATGACACCACCGCAGATGTAGACACCGCCGCGCCCCCCAACGGTCAATACATTATTGCCCGCCACGCGACCCAACCAGCAACAGAACTGTTCCAGCACCGCAGCCGCTATCGGATCGCCTGCCACGGCCGCCGAGGTAATAGCCGCCGGTGACTTGAGCGTGGGTTCGAGGTTATCCAGCGAGCAGCTTGTTTTATAAAGCAATAACAGACCCGCACCGCTGAGTATGGTTTCAGCACTGACGTGTTCGTGTTCGGTCATCAACCGCGCCCAGATCTGCGCTTCCCGAGGGGTACCCAGCGGAAGATCGACGTGCCCTCCTTCACCTGGCAATGCCAACCAGTGGTTATCCGCCAGACCGATCAACGTGCCGACGCCTAATCCGGTTCCGGGGCCGATCACTACCCGGGGACGCCCCTCTTCCGGTATGCCGTGGCACACCGTCAGGTACTCGTCGTCTTTCAAGCGGGTCATGCCCAGCGCCATCGCGGTGAAGTCGTTAACCATCAGCAGGTTATCGACCTTGAGATGAGCGCAGAATTCCGAACGGCTGATGCGCCAGTGGCTGTTGGTGAAATGAAATTCGTCGCCGCCCACCGGTCCGGCAACGGCCAGGCAGACGGAGCCGACTTCACCCGGATGCAGGTCCAAGTCCTCGAGGTAAACCTCAAGGGCCTTTTCCGGGCTGGCGTAATCAATGGTCGGGAACACCCGGACCGAATGCAACGTATCGTCTTCCCAGATGGCAAAACGCGCATTAGTGCCGCCGATATCACCCACCAAAGCCAATTTCACTTAAGCGTCTCCAGACTTGAGGTAAAGGCGCTTGCCCCTTGCTCTGCCGAGCTAAAGGCCATGCGCATGAAGCCAAACAATTCGCGTCCACACCCGACACCGTTGTCGAGCAGACCGATTGCAGGTTCTCGGGCGGCCAGTTCTGCCGGATCCACCAGAACGTGCAATGTACCCTTAACGCCGTCGAGACGGATAATGTCTCCGTCACGAATCAGCGCCAGCGGTCCGCCGTCGAACGCTTCAGGGCAGACGTGGATCGCTGCCGGGATCTTACCGGACGCGCCGGACATACGCCCGTCAGTGACCAATGCCACTTTGAAACCTCGGTCCTGCAGCACACCAAGGAACGGCGTCATTTTGTGCAGTTCTGGCATGCCGTTGGAGCGCGGCCCCTGGAACCGCATAACCGCAATGAAATCACGTTCCAACTGGCCGGCCTTGAATGCGTCCGCCAAGTCTTGCTGATCCTGAAACACCAGCGCTGGCGCTTCGACGATTTGATGTTCAGCGGCGACCGCAGACACTTTCATCACCCCCCGGCCGAGGTTACCTTCCATCACGCGCAAGCCGCCCTCGGCGGAGAAAGGCCGAGCGACTGGACGCAAAATGTCTTGATCGAGGCTTTCGATCGGTCCGTCGCGCCATACCAGCGTGCCATTTTCGAGGAACGGCTCCTTGGTGTAACGGCTAAGGCCGAACCCGGCGACGGTGTTGACGTTTTCGTGCAACAAACCGGCTTCCAGCAATTCACGGATCAGGAACGACATTCCACCGGCCGCCTGGAAGTGGTTGATATCCGCTTTACCGTTTGGATAAACGTGGGTCAGGGTCGGCACCACGTCTGACAAATCGGCCATGTCTTGCCAGGTCAAAATAATCCCGGCGGCCATGGCGATGGCGGGCATGTGCAGCGTGTGATTGGTCGAGCCGCCCGTCGCGTGCAGCGCCACAATCGAGTTCACCAGCGAGCGCTCGTCGACAATTTCGCCCAGCGGCATGAACTGCCCGCTTTGCTTGGTCAACCGAGTGACTTGGTGCGCCGCTTCGCGGGTCAGTGCATCGCGTAACGGGGTGTAGGGATTGACGAAGGATGCGCCCGGCAAATGCAGGCCCATGACTTCCATCAGCAATTGGTTGGTATTGGCGGTGCCGTAAAAGGTGCAGGTGCCAGGGCTGTGGTACGACTTCATCTCCGTTTCCAACAGCTCTTCGCGGGTAGCTTTACCCTCTGCATAGCGCTGGCGAACGTCGGCTTTTTCCTTGTTGGATATGCCCGACGGCATCGGACCGCCCGGTACGAACAAGGTGGGTAGATGACCAAAGCGCAAAGCGCCCATCAACAAGCCCGGCACGATTTTGTCGCAAATTCCGAGGCACAGTGTGGCGTCGAACATGTTGTGCGACAGCGCGATGGCTGTCGACATGGCGATCACTTCACGGCTGGCAATGCCCAGCTCCATGCCCGGTTCGCCCTGGGTAACGCCATCGCACATGGCGGGAACCCCGCCGGCGAACTGACCCACCGAGCCGATTTCGCGCAGGGCTTGTTTGATCTGCTCCGGGTAATGCTGGTACGGCTGGTGCGCCGAAAGCATGTCGTTGTAAGACGAAACGATGGCCACGTTGGCGGCGTTCATCATTTTCAGGCTTTGTTTGTCTTCGGTGCCGCAACCGGCCACGCCGTGGGCGAAGTTGGCACATTGCAGTTTGCCGCGCATTGGGCCATCGCTGGCCGCGCCACGGATCATGTGCAGATAGCGCTCACGTGTCGCACGACTACGGGCTATTAGCCGCTCAGTTACCTCAAGAACGCGGGGATGCATGTGATGAACTCCAGGCTAGCGGATAGGTGACCCGTTCAGATGATTCCAATTTTCGGTCGTCAGGCCTAGGCTGAGCAAAGGCACGATTTCGAACAACTGTACTGGGCTTACGGGTTACTCGTTGTAGATAAAACAAAATATTGCCATTAAAAAGGCTTGTTTTCTATTTTTATGCGAATAATCTTGTAATTCCAACAACAAATTTCAGAGAGGACGGCTGTATGACGCTTCGTATCGCAATCAATGGCTTTGGCCGCATTGGCCGCAATGTCCTACGCGCACTCTATACCCAAGGCTACCGGCAAGACTTGCAGGTCGTCGCCATCAACGATTTGGGCGACAGCGCGATCAACGCGCATCTGCTGCAATTGGACACCGTACACGGTCATTTCGGCGGCACCGTCGAGTTCGACGACGAAAGCCTGACCGTCAATGGTGACCGAATTGCGGTCAGTTCCATCCGCAACCCGGCCGATTTGCCGTGGAAAGCTCAGAACATCGATGTTGTATTTGAATGCACTGGTTTGTTCACCGACCGCAACAAAGCCGCCGCGCATATCACCGCCGGCGCTCGTAAAGTGATTATCTCCGCACCAGCCAAAGGCGCCGATGCCACCGTGGTTTACGGCGTTAACCACGACGTGCTGCGTCAATCGCATCAGATTATTTCCAATGCGTCGTGCACCACTAACTGCCTGGCGCCAGTGGCCCAAGTGCTCCACCGCGAGCTGGGCATTGAAAACGGTTTGATGACCACGATTCATGCGTACACCAACGATCAAAACCTGACTGACGTTTATCACACCGACCCGTACCGTGCGCGCTCTGCGACGCACAACATGATCCCGAGTAAAACTGGCGCGGCTGAAGCCGTGGGCTTGGTGCTTCCGGAACTGGCGGGCAAATTGACGGGCATGTCGGTGCGGGTACCGGTGATCAACGTCTCGTTGGTGGACCTGACCGTGCAGCTTAAGCGGGAAACCACTGCCGACGAAGTCAACGAGATCTTCAAGGAAGCCAGCCGCCACTCGAAAGTGCTCGGCTACAACACACTGCCGTTGGTCTCCAGCGATTTCAACCACAACCCGCTGTCGTCGATCTTCGATGCCAATCACACCAAGGTCAGTGGCAAACTGCTGAAGGTATTGGCCTGGTATGACAACGAATGGGGGTTCTCAAACCGTATGCTGGACAACTGCCTGGCGCTGCACAACGCAGAGTAAACATGCCGAGCGACGGGGCTGACAGGTAACACAAGATGTTAGATAACGGTTTGACCGCATGCAGCGGATGACGCAGTGTCATCCGCTGTTTTTCTTGGTCAGGTATTCCCGTGAGTCAGTTTCGCTTTAACGAAATCTTCCGTTCCCAACGCACGGTGTTACGGCCAAGAACACGCTTTGACGTGTAACAGGCTTACGCCACCGCCCTTCCGGTTGAAACTGCTTGAACCCGGCATGCCCGGCCAGCCCTGTTAAACTGCTTGGGTTGTTAAATGGACAGACGCCCCATGACCCTTTCGACCAAACCTCACACAGCAATGGGCTCAAAAACCGCCCGCGTGCTGTTCGGTATTCTTGCGTACGTCAGCTTGACGATCGGCTTGATCGCCATTGTCGTGCCCGGTTTGCCCACCACCGAGTTCATCCTGCTGGCCGCCTGGGCTGCCACAAAAAGCTCACCCCGGTTAAGCGCTTGGCTGGAAAACCATCGATTGTTCGGTCCGATGCTGAGCAACTGGCGCAACGGTCGCCTGATTGCCCGCCGCGCCAAAATCAGCGCCACCGTCAGCATGTTGGTCTGCGCCGTGGCGATGCTGACCCTGCTTGAACACCGTTGGCCGCTGTTCCTCGCCCTCGGCGGCATGAGCCTTGGCAACCTCTGGATCTGGTCAAGGCCCGAACCGGTTCCTCTGTAGGAGCCAACGTGTTGGCGAAGGTCCTTCGGACCTTATCGCAGCCTTCGGCAGCTACA
The DNA here is from genome assembly GCF_034350045.1 of Pseudomonas sp. CCI4.2. Taxonomy (NCBI): domain Bacteria; kingdom Pseudomonadati; phylum Pseudomonadota; class Gammaproteobacteria; order Pseudomonadales; family Pseudomonadaceae; genus Pseudomonas; species Pseudomonas sp. CCI4.2. The sequence continues at coordinate 117,915 of NZ_CP133781.1, forward strand.
GAATCTGTGAATCGCCCACATCTGTGGGACCGAATTTATTCGGGAAGGCTTCAGTCCTGACACCCTGCAACCTCAAACCACACAAAGTGCCACACAGTTTGCTGCGCGACAGCGCGGCGTCGAAGACGTGGCGGATTCTCCTACAGACCTAGCCAGCGACAAATTGTCACGGCAATAGCGTAACTCCTTGATCTGGGTCATCTGCCGTCAAATCGATTGAACTACCGTTGTGAATTCCTTCTCCTGGATGGAGCTGTGCGATGTCTGATTCTCCTGGCAAACTTCGACTCGGCGCGCTAGTCGCCTTGGTAGTGGGATCGATGATCGGCGGGGGAATATTCTCGCTGCCGCAAAACATGGCGGCCAGCGCCGATGTCGGGGCCATTTTGATCGGTTGGGCCATCACCGCCGTGGGCATGTTGACCCTCGCGTTCGTATTTCAGACCTTGGCCAACCGCAAGCCGACCCTTGACGGCGGGGTCTACGCTTACGCCAAAGCCGGCTTCGGCGACTACATGGGTTTCTCCTCGGCCTGGGGCTACTGGATCAGCGCCTGGCTGGGCAACGTCGGTTACTTCGTACTGCTATTTAGCACCCTCGGTTATTTCTTCCCGATTTTCGGTCAAGGCAACACACCGGCCGCGATAGTCGGTGCGTCGATTTTGCTGTGGGCGGTGCATTTCCTTGTCCTGCGTGGGATCAAGGAAGCCGCGTTCATCAACCTGGTCACCACCGTCGCCAAGGTTGTGCCTCTGTTGCTGTTCGTGCTGATCGCGGTCTTCGCGTTCAAGCTGGACATTTTCACCGCTGACATTTGGGGCATCAAGAACCCGGACCTGGGCAGCGTGATGAACCAGGTGCGCAACATGATGCTGGTCACCGTTTGGGTGTTTATCGGCATTGAAGGCGCGAGCATCTTCTCCGCCCGTGCCGAAAAGCGCTCGGACGTGGGCAAGGCCACCATCATTGGTTTCATCACCGTGCTGCTGTTTCTAGTGTTCGTGAACGTGCTGTCGCTGGGCATCATGACTCAGCCAGAATTGGCCAAACTGCAGAACCCGTCGATGGCTGCCGTGCTGGAGCACGTGGTTGGGCACTGGGGCGCCGTGTTGATCAGCGTTGGCTTGATCATCTCCCTGCTCGGGGCCCTGCTGTCGTGGGTGTTGCTGTGTGCGGAAATCATGTTCGCCGCGGCCAAAGACCACACCATGCCGGCCTTCCTCAAGCGTGAAAACGCCAACCACGTACCGGCCAATGCGCTGTGGCTGACCAATGCCATGGTTCAGGTGTTCCTGATCATCACCTTGTTCTCTGCCAGCACGTACCTGTCACTGATCTACCTCGCAACTTCAATGATATTGATCCCTTACTTGTGGTCCGCGGCCTATGCCGTGCTGCTGGCGGTGCGTGGCGAGACCTACGAAAAAGCCTTGGCCGAACGCAAGAAAGACCTGTTTATCGCTGCCGTTGCGCTGATCTACGCGGTCTGGCTGATCTATGCCGGCGGCGTGAAATACCTGCTGCTCTCGGCCCTGCTCTATGCCCCCGGCGTTATTTTGTTTGCCAAAGCCAAACGCGAAGTCGGCCAACCGGTTTTTACCAACCTGGAGAAAGTGATTTTTGCCGTCGTCGTGGTCGGGGCGCTGGTAGCTGCCTATGGTCTCTACGCCGGTTTCCTGACCCTGTAACACCCCTACTCATGTCATTGGAGGAGTACAGAAATGTCCGCTGAACCCGTCAAACTTGGCGTCCACTCTGAAGTAGGAAAGCTAAAAAAGGTCTTGGTTTGTTCACCCGGCCTCGCCCACCAACGCCTGACCCCCAATAACTGCGATGAACTGCTGTTCGATGACGTGCTGTGGGTCAATCAGGCCAAGCGTGACCATTTTGATTTCGTCACCAAAATGCGTGAACGCGGCGTCGATGTGCTGGAAATGCACAACCTGCTGAGCGATATCGTGGCAACTCCCGAAGCCCTCGACTGGATTCTGGAGCGCAAGATCAGTGCGAATTCCGTTGGCATCGGTTTAATCAACGAGACCAACGCCTGGCTGCGCAGCCTGGAGCCGCGCAAGATCGCCGAATACCTGATTGGCGGCGTGTCCGCTGATGACCTGCCCAGCGACTTCGGCGGCAAGACCCTGGAGATATTTCGCGACTTTCTAGGCCATGCCAGCTTCATTCTGCCGCCGCTGCCAAACACCATCTTCACCCGTGACACCACCTGCTGGATCTACGGCGGCGTCACGTTGAACCCTATGCATTGGCCTGCGCGCCGACAGGAAACCCTGCTCGCCAGCGCTATCTACAAATTTCACGCCGAGTTCGTCAACGCTGACTTCCGTATCTGGTACGGCGACCCGGACGAAGACCACGGCAGCGCCAGCCTTGAGGGCGGCGACGTGATGCCCATCGGCAACGGTGTGGTGTTGATCGGCATGGGCGAGCGCTCCTCGCATCAGGCCATCGGCCAACTGGCGCGCAACCTGTTCAAGTACAACGCGGTAGAACGCGTAATCGTCGCCGGGCTGCCAAAATCCCGCGCCGCGATGCACCTGGACACCGTGTTCAGTTTCTGCGACCGCGACCTGGTCACGATTTTCCCGGACGTGGTCAATCAAATCGTCGCCTTCACCCTGCGCCCTGACGAAAGCAAACCGGGCGGCATCGACATCCGTCGCGAAGACACCCACTTTCTCGACACCGTGGCCGCAGCGCTTAACCTCAAAACCCTGCGCGTGGTGGAAACCGGCGGCAACAGCTTCGCCGCCGAGCGCGAGCAGTGGGACGACGGCAACAACGTTGTCGCCTTGGAGCCGGGCGTGGTCATCGGGTACGACCGCAATACCTACACCAACACCCTGCTGCGCAAGGCTGGTGTCGAAGTCATCACCATCAGTGCCAGCGAATTGGGCCGAGGTCGCGGCGGCGGCCATTGCATGACCTGCCCAATCGCTCGTGATTCCGTTAGTTACTGATTTTTGCCCACTACAAGGGAGAGTTGAACATGGCTTTTAATATGCGTAACCGCAGCCTGCTGAGTTTGATGCACCACACCACCCGTGAGCTGCACTACTTGCTCGACCTGTCCCGCGACCTCAAGCGCGCGAAGTACACCGGCACCGAACAGCAGCATCTAAAAGGCAAAAACATTGCGCTGATCTTCGAAAAAACCTCAACCCGCACCCGTTGCGCATTTGAAGTAGCCGCTCACGATCAAGGCGCACACGTCACCTACATCGACCCGGTGTCGTCGCAAATTGGCCACAAAGAAAGCATGAAAGACACCGCCCGCGTTCTTGGCCGGATGTTCGACGCCATTGAATACCGTGGCTTTGAGCAGGAAATCGTCGAAGAGCTGGCCAAGTTTGCCGGCGTGCCAATTTTCAATGGCTTGACCGCTGAGTTTCACCCGACACAAATGATCGCCGACACCATGACCATGCGCGAACACAGCGACAAACCGCTGCACGACATCAGCTACGCCTACCTGGGCGATGCGCGCTACAACATGGGCAATTCGCTGTTGATGATCGGCGCCAAGCTGGGCATGGACGTGCGTATCGGCGCACCCAAAGCGCTGTGGCCGCATGAAGATTTCATCGCCCAATGCAAAGTCTTCGCCGAAGAAAGCGGCGCACGCATCACCATTACCGAAGACCCGAAAGAAGCGGTCAAAGGCGTCGATTTCATTCACACCGATATTTGGGTGTCCATGGGCGAGCCGGTGGAAGCCTGGGACGAGCGCATCGAGCAATTGCTGCCGTACCAGGTCAACAGCGCGATGATGAAAGCGGCGGGCAACCCTCGGGTAAAATTCATGCATTGCCTGCCTGCGTTTCATAACAGCGAAACCAAAGTCGGCAAAGACATTGCCAGCCGTTATCCGAACCTGGCCAACGGCGTTGAAGTGACCGAAGACGTCTTCGAATCCCCGGCCAATATCGCCTTCGAGCAAGCGGAAAACCGCATGCACACGATCAAGGCGATCTTGGTGGCGGCATTGGCTGGCTGATTCAACATCATCGGCGCATGAAAATCGGATTCTCAGGCAAGCCTGCTCCCACAGTGTCGGGAACCACCGATAGGGGTGTGCCAAACACCGAGTCGGGAAACACCGCAATCTGTGGGAGCAGGCTTGCCTGCGAAGAATTCGACGGGCATTCATTTTAGAAAGGAAAAACCATCATGCGTATCGTCGTTGCTCTGGGCGGTAACGCCCTGCTCCGCCGTGGCGAGCCAATGACGGCTGACAATCAGCGGATCAATATCCGCATCGCCGCCGAACAGATCGCCAAAATTTCCCCCAACAATGAACTGGTCGTCGCCCACGGCAATGGTCCGCAAGTCGGGCTGTTGTCCTTGCAGGCGGCAGCCTACACCTCGGTTTCGCCGTACCCGCTGGACGTACTCGGGGCAGAAACCGAGGGCATGATCGGCTACATGATCGAACAGGAATTGGGCAATCTGCTGCCCATTGAAACACCCTTCGCTACCCTACTGACCCAAGTCGAAGTCGATGGCAACGACCCGGCGTTTCAGCACCCAAGCAAGCCCATCGGTCCGGTCTATTCAAAAGAAGAAGCCGAGCGTCTGGCTCAGGAAAAAGGCTGGAGCATTGCACCGGATGGCGACAAATACCGTCGAGTGGTGGCCAGCCCAAGGCCCAAGCGCATCTTCGAAATTCGCCCGATCAAATGGCTGCTGGAGAAAGGCAGCATCGTGATTTGCGCCGGCGGTGGCGGCATTCCGACAATGTATGGCGAAGACGGCAAGCTCAAAGGCGTGGAAGCCGTGATCGATAAAGACCTGTGCTCGGCCTTGCTGGCGGAGCAACTGGACTGCGATTTGCTAGTGATTGCCACTGACGTTGATTCAGCGTTTATCGACTGGGGTAAGCCGACGCAAAAGGCCATCGCCCAGGCTCATCCCGACGACATGGAAAAACTGGGCTTTGCCGCAGGCTCGATGGGGCCTAAAGTGCAGGCTGCCTGCGAATTCGCGCGCAACACCGGAAAAGAGGCCGTGATCGGTTCGCTGGCGGACATCGAAGACATCGTCAACGGTTATGCCGGAACCCGGATCAGCACCGCCAGCCAAGGCATTCACTATCGGTGAACCTGGGAAGCGACCATGTGGTCTATTCCTACACTTTTGTACCGTAAAGGAGCAACGCACATGTACGAGCCAGGTCATTTGTATATCACTCGCGCTGCGCTGCAACCCAATGACTTCGGGTATGACATCCATATCCACTACGAAGTGCATCAAGACCCAAAAGACGGCGCTTACATGCATTTCTCCATGGTCGGCGATGTCAACGGCGACGCGTTCGAAGATACGTTTGATCTGCCGCGTGACAGCGCTTTTAACTTCGCCAGCGTGGCCAACAAGATCGCAATCAAACACGGCTTGCCGCACACCGCGACCCTGCCGCTGGCGATGCACAAGCAATACGACGAGATGTTCGAAGACGTCCGGGCAAAGCTCGCCATTAAATCGGGCGAGCCGGTGAATCCTGAGCATTTGAAGTAATGTTCAAATCCTTTCGCCAACACGTCGACTCTGTAGGAGTCAACGTGTTAGCGAAGCGTCCGCCACGCCACCACTCTGTTTACTGGCATAATTGCCGCCCTCGCCGCCCGGAACATTCAGCCGCCCCATGCGTATCCACGTCTGCTTCATCGACCGCGTTGGCATTACCCAGGAAGTGCTGGCAATTCTCGGCGGGCGCAATCTGAATCTGGACGCGGTGGAGATGGTTCCGCCGAACGTGTATATCGACGCCCCCACCCTCAGCCCGCAAGTGCTGGAAGAATTGAAAGACCGACTGTTTCGCGTGCGCGGGGTCGAAGCGATCACTGTGGTCGATATCCTTCCCGGCCAACGTCGGCACCTGCAACTCGATGCCCTGCTCGCCGCCATGACCGACCCGGTGTTGGCGCTGGACAGCAACGGCCGGGTACTGCTCGCCAACCCGGCATTGATCGCGCTGTGTGGCCGGGAGCCTGCGGGTGAATCAGTCGCTGAGCTGTTCGCCGATCCCGGTCTGCACACGGCCTTGCTGGAAAACGGTTTTCGCCTGCCATTGCGCGAAGTCACGCTTAATGGCGAGGCATTGCTGCTGGACGCTACGCCCATCACTGACGCCGGTGCGCTGCTGACGCTGTACCTGCCGAGCCGCATCGGTGAACGCCTGGCCGCGCTGCACCACGATCACTCCGAGGGTTTCGATTCGTTGTTGGGTGAATCGCTACCTATACGCACCTTGAAAACCCGAGCGTTGCGCGTCGCGGTGCTGGATGCTCCGCTGCTGATCCAAGGCGAGACCGGCACCGGCAAAGAGTTGGTGGCCCGTGCCTGTCACGCCATCAGCGCCCGCCATGCGGCCCCGTTTCTGGCGCTCAACTGCGCTGCGCTGCCGGAAAACCTCGCCGAGAGCGAACTCTTCGGTTATGCCCCCGGCGCCTTCACGGGCGCCCAACGCGGCGGCAAACCGGGGCTAATGGAAATGGCTAACCACGGCACGGTGTTTCTCGATGAAATCGGCGAAATGTCGCCGTACCTGCAAGCCAAGCTGCTGCGGTTTTTGAACGACGGCAGCTTCCGGCGCGTCGGTGGCGACCGGGAAGTGAAGGTCAACGTACGGATCCTCAGCGCCACCCACCGCGACTTGGAAAAGATGGTCAGCGAAGGCACCTTTCGCGAGGACCTGTTTTATCGACTGAACGTCCTTAACCTCGAAGTGCCGCCGCTGCGTGAACGCGGCCAGGACATTTTGCTGCTGGCCCGCTATTTCATGGAACAGGCCTGTGCGCAGATTCAACGACCGGTCTGCCGCCTGACACCAGGCACTTATCCTGCACTGCTGAGCAATCGCTGGCCGGGCAACGTGCGCCAGTTGCAAAACGTGATTTTCCGCGCGGCAGCCATTTGCGAAAGTTCCCTGGTTGACATCGGTGACCTAGACATTGCCGGCACCTCGGTCGCACGCCAGGCCGACGGAGAAGTCGCCAGCCTGGAACAAGCTGTCGAAGACTTCGAAAAAACCTTGCTGGAAAAACTCTACGTCAGCTACCCCTCGACCCGCCAACTCGCCAGCCGCCTGCAAACTTCCCACACCGCCATCGCCCACAGGCTGCGCAAGTATGGGATTTCCGGGAAGGGCTAACCCGATATTTGAGCATCACCCAATCCCGGTGGCGGCGTTTTGGTGACACACGTTTGTTACGGTCCACTGCTTGTGGTGCTGGCAATTTTTGACATCGTCGCGGCGATTATCGTTTGGACAGTTGCTCGGGAAATCACTTCGGGCGCAGGGCCTCAAACCCACAACGTGGCGGGTTCCGATCAAGGTTCGGCTTTACCTTCGGCTTAAGTATTTTGCTCGAACTAATGCGTTGTTGGTTCGAGCATTTAACTTACAACAGCTTTGACGCACCTCACTCAAGCCAACAGCCCGGCTTCACCCAAGGCCTGATCGGGGGTTGGTGTTGATACTCAGATGATCTTCGGCCTGCACCTCGATGGCGGTCCAGAACATCACCCAGGTACAGGCAACGCATTCTGGCCGAGCGACAGCGACAACTCGGCGCAGGACGACTTGGCGCGTGGCGACGCAAACGTCAAACCGCGCATGTCAACATTGCAACTCCACAAGCACTGGAATTAACTTCAGCACTTTTTATGGGGATCGAGCCTATTTCTTCTACATCACTCTAGTAACGTATGAAGTTTCTGGTGCAACTCGCCGGCGCTCAACTTCAACTCATCAATGAAGGCCGAAGCGACTGACGTCTGCGGCCGATGTAGCGATGTGATGAGGTTGACGGAAAACGGTATAGAAATCGCGAACCGTCGTAAGCACACAGCCTGATCTGTAAAACTCAAGGCCGTTAGCGGATTGATGATACCTACCCCGACGTTTTGCTGGACGAAAAAGCAGACGGCCGCTGCGCTGTGGGTTTCTATGACGGTGCGACATTTGACACGCGCGTCAGCAAGTATCCTGTCGAAGATGATCCGGTAAGGGTCCTGACCCGCGAGGCTGACCATGTTGACGCCGGACAGATCCAAAGGCGTAATCACCTTTTTGCTGCACAGCGGATGACTCGATGGCAGCACGCACACTTCATCGCCTGTAAATATGTTTTCACATCGAGTGCCTGGCGGCGTTTCGCTGTTTTCAGTCAACCCCAAATCATACTGTTGGGCGGTCATCCACTCCTCGAGCAGCGGGGACTCCTGCGGGGTGATGTTGATATTCACTTCAGGGAACGTATTGATGAATCGACCACACACATAGGGCAACAGGCTCTGCGAAAAAGCAGGCAAGCATGCGATCGTGAGACTGGTCCGGGAATTCTTGATCGATTGCGCCGCATTGTGGATGCGTTCGAGCCCGTAATAGGAGGTTTTCACTTCCTCGAACAAGCTCAGCCCCTGAGCGGTTGGCTGCAACCGCGCCTGTGTTCGTTCAAACAGTTTGAGCCCGAGGACATGTTCAAATCGAGCGATTTCACGGCTGACGGTTGGTTGTGAGGTTTTCAACAACACCGCGGCCTTGGTCACGCTGCCGGTGGTCATTATCGCCCAGAATATTTCGACTTGCCTGAAACTGAATCTCACTCTTTTCCCCAAGGCAGATACGGCCAGAATCCATTGAGAAGCGGCAGCGAGCATAGCATGCCGAGCCGTTTAAGCCTTGCTCAAGGTATATCAAAAATGAAAGGTCTCTAAAAAAAAATGATATTTTGAATGTAGAGATCACATAATTACACTGGCCCGACAAACAAACCTCCACCACTCTGCTGCCTTCATATGTGCGATGGGGTGCCTTTTATTCAACGGCGCCGATAGGTCATCGATAGTCTGCAAGGGCGAGCAGGAGGCGGATCAAGCTTGCCAATGGATTAACTGGAATCGCCCCAATGTGAGGGGGCAACTTATGGATATGCATGATTTGGTCGGCATTGGTTTTGGTCCTTCGCATATTGGCTTGGCGGTCTCGCTTTATGAAGATTATAAAGAAGAGACTGAAGGCAAAAAAATAATGTTTTTTGAAGCCAAGAATAAACATGGCTGGCATCATCCGATGATGTTACCCAATACCAAGATGCAAATTTCTTTTATGAAAGATCTTTGTTTTTTGCGCAATCCGAAAAGCCATTTTACATTTGTAAACTATTTACATGAACATCGTCGGCTGGGTTCTTTCGCCAACTTGAGGGACTTCAATCCAAGTCGCAAGGAATTTGATGATTACCTGCGCTGGGTTGCCGGACACTTTAATCATATAACGTGTTACTCATCATCGGTTCAATCGGTTCTGCCGGTCACGGAAGATGATCAAGTCGTCGCTCTTGATGTAACCGTCAATGACACGCTGACCGGCACCATACAGGTCGTCAGGACGCAAAATCTCGCTATCGCTATCGGCGGTGAACCGGCAATGCCGGTCGCGTGCGCCAGTCCGCACGTCTTCCACTCCTCGCAGTTGCTAGAAAAGCTGTCGGAATACGATGAAAGCAAACGCTATCGTTTTCTGGTGGTGGGTTGCGGGCAGAGTGCGGCGGAGATCTATAAGTACCTGATCAGCCATTACCGCCATGCAGATGTGCGGGTGGCGAGCAGTGGCATCGGGTTCAAGCAAGCCGATGACAGTGAATACGTAAATGAAGTTTTTGATAACGAAATGATCGACCGGATTTATTACCTCGATCCGGATAATCGCGAGGCTCTGATCCGAAAACACTTCGACACGAACTACTCGGTGGCCGATCTGGCGATTATTCAAGGCCTTTATCGTGAAGAATATGAAGCCATGATTGGCGGGGATGCCGATCGCTTCGGAATGCTCAAGTTCAAACGGCTCACCCATGTGGTCGAGCACAATAATGCATTGGCTGTCACATTAGTTTCGACGCTCGACGGTGAGCGTCAGGAACTTGAAGTAGATGTTGTTATCTGCGCTACCGGTTACAGCCGCAAGAACAACTTGGCGCTGCTGGATTCCCTCAAGTCTTATTGGGCAGATGCCGCACACATACCGCGCTTGAGCCGTCATTACGCCTTGCAGATGACTGACAACTTTAAACCTAACATTTATATCCAGGGCATGTCGGAACATACCCATGGTCTGAGCGATACATTGCTTTCGGTTATTTCCCGGCGCTCCCATGAAGTCGGCGGGGAAATCGCCAATACGCTGAGCATCAAGGTCTCGCAGGGAGCAATGGCGCCATGAAAATGACCAGAGAGCTAATCGTGTTTTTAGTGTGCTCCACGGTTTACCGGTTGTTTTCCGGTGCACTGCTGGTTTCCCTGACATGGACCATTCTCAATCAGAATGAAGGCGGCTATTTGCCGCTGGCACTCGCGATTTTTTGTTCATTTATTCCGGCGTTTGTTACTCCGATGATGATCAAGCGCCTATCGACCCGAATGAACGGACGCCAGATGAGCAGCTGGTTCCTGGTATGTCTCGCAAGTCTGAGCCTGGTTGCCGGGGGGTGCCGTGATATCACGGTCGGGCTGCTCATCGCCAATCTGTTTGTGTGGCTGATATTCATGTTGCTGGAAGCCAGTCTGGACATGTGGTTTACCCAAGTTCAGCGTGGCATGGATGAAGCGACAGTCAGGCGCATCAGCGGTGCGACGACCGCCACCAGCCAAGCTGCGCTGATGATAGGCCCGTTGTTGGCGGCAGGCCTGATGCCGATTCTGACCGGCATGGGATTTTCAATTCTTCTGGGCGTCAGCTTCTTGCTCGTCGCTGCGGTTTGCTACACCCGAAATAGCGCTGACGTGATTGAAGCCCGGGAGGGAAGTACCTTGGCGGCTCCAGCGAAGCTTCCACGGAGCTTGTTCATTGCGATGGTGTTGATCTGGCCAATCCTCGGAGCATTTAACTTCATGCTTCCGGTGTACGTGTCGATCCATGGCTGGGCGCTGTTTGAGCTAGGTGTGCTGGACGCCGTATTCGGCATGGGCATGGCGTTGATCGGTGTGCTGATCATTTTGAGCAATACCGGCCATAACCTGTTGTTTTTTTTGTCCGGGCTGATAGCACTTGCCGTCGCTGCCGCTTTGGTGTGGTTCCTGATGCCCGATACGCTTGTCCTCAAGGCGCTGAGCCTGCTGATTCTGGGCATGGCTTTTGGCGGCGCCCGGGTGCACATCCGCGCTGCGATTGCCTATCGCTACAGTGAGGCGGCCGTCGGCCTTTGTGTCAGCAGAGCGAATGCGCTGGCTACGCCTGTGTTGTTGCTGATTCTGAGTCTGCAACTGGCAGTGATCGAAACTGCGTGGCTCATACCGTTCCTGATGATCACGTTATCCATCGCGCTGTTGCTGCAGACCTCAGCGACTCGTTTCGTCCAAGGGCAGTCGAACACCACATCCGTCGGCGCCTGATAAGAGCCGTAACCTATTTACGTAAAAGTTCGAGGATTCGATATGACGTCATCCAATAGCTACGCCTTGTTGATCGGCGCCGACTTGCCCATGAGGGAGCGGGCCGTGCTGTGTACCGCGCGTGCGCTGGGCATGGCCGTTGTGGTGCTGGCCTATCCTGGAGAGGTTCTAGCCCAGCGGCGCAGGCCAGCAGCCAGCCTGGCTGACGACTACATAGTCAGTCCATACCTGCTGGATCCGGTGCGAGCGCTAGAGGCGGTCAAACACTATGAACGCAAGACCGGTCTCACACCGGCGGCTGTCATTCCAGTCAACGATTTCGTTCTAGAAGCTGGCTCTGCGATAGCAAGGCAATACGCAATACCATTCCACAGTGACGCGGTGATACTGCGCTGCCGCGATAAGTTACTGATGAAGACTGAACTGGCAAAAGCCGGACTAAATATCGCGCCGACTCTAGCGGTCAATGAAGGTGTTGCCAACTACGTCTTCAAAGACCAGGAAAAGGTAATTTTCAAACCCAGTGTCTTTGGTGGCAGTGGCGGAGTGCGTCTGGTGAGTAACCCGCAAGAATTGCAAGTGGCGATTAATGACGCTGCAAAGCTGTTGCACAAGTACAAGGACATTCTTTACATCGATCCTGAGCGGATTCACTTGGAAGCCTTTCTCGACAGTGAACTTGAAGTCTCCGTCGAAGTTTATTGCAGGCCTGACGAGTGTAAGGCGGCGGCCGTCACCCACAAGCAACTGTCGCCGCGTCCGTTTTTTGCTGAAATGGGCCACATCGTTCCCTATGCAGGGTTTGATTACGACGCTTTGTGCATGACCGCCGAAAAAGCGTGCCGGGCGCTGGGTATCGAACGTGGCGTATCTCATGTCGAGATCAAGATCGTTGATGGCGTGCCTTTCATTATTGAGGTAGGCGCCCGGCCCGCAGGCGATCGCATCATCGACTTGGTCTATCGCTCGTTGGGCATTGATCTTTATGCTCTGCACGCAAAGAGCTATTGCGACATCTGGGACGACATGCCCCTGATCAAACGTCGGGGGACCGCTGCCGTCGCGTTCCTGAAAACTGCACCTGGAATGATTACCCGTATTAATCCAATTGCACTGCCCGAGGGTGTGCACGAACTCAGTCTTTACAAAGGTGTCGGAGATGTTTCCGACAGGGACGCACAGAACTTCGAAACCCGTGAAGGCCATGTGGAGTGGTTTTGGCCGATCGAGTATCAGGACAAACCTGACTTCATGTTGCAAACGGCCAGGCTCGCAGCCGACCTGTTTGAAATCGAGCAAACTGAACCCGGTCCTGCCCCCTCCTTCACGAGATAAACGTATGTTCGACAATCGCCACATTCTTTCGCTAGCCAACCCGGCCATGGAATTGATCGAATACGCAACACCACCGGAAAAGTGCACGCAGGGTCGTCCTGTGCAAACTTTTCACAAGCAGTTCGAGAGCGCTGACCGGTTGTTCTCGGTAGGGATCTGGGAATGCAGCGTGGGCAGTTTTACGGTGAGCTTCACCGGGCACGAATTCGCTAGTCTGCTGGAGGGGCGGATCATGATCGAAGACGAGCAGGGCACTCAGGTGTTGTTTTTACCCGGCATGCAACTGGTCTTTCCCGCCGGTTACAAGGGCGAATGGAATGTGCTCGAACCGTCCCGAAAAGCTTATGTCTGGTACGAGCTAAGCCCTCCGGCTCTTTGAACGGGTGCCTCACTTTGAACAACATCAACGATTCACTGATCAACCAACTGGCACACGAGTTCGGCACGCCGTTCTGGCTGTATGACGCCGATTCCATTCGTCGCCGGACCGCGCAATTGCGAGCATTCGACGTGATTCGCTATGCGCAGAAAGCCAGCCCGAACATTCAGATACTCAAATTAATGAAAAGTCTGGGCGCCATGGTCGACGCAGTGTCACTGGGCGAAATTGAACGAGCCCACAGAGCCGGATTTCGCAACGATGAGGGTCACGCCCAAATCGTTTACACCTGTGATGTCCTGGACGAAGCGACGCTGGAACGGGTGATCGAACTGAACATTCCGGTCAACGCCGGCTCACCGCAAATGCTGGAGCAACTGGGCAAGGCGAGTCCCGGGCATAAAGTCTGGTTGCGGATAAACCCAGGATTCGGTCACGGCCATAGCCGCAAAACCAATACTGGGGGCCAACACAGCAAGCACGGCAACTGGCATGAAAACCTGGATGTGTGCTACCAACTGATCGAAACCTACGGTCTGGAGTTGGTAGGGCTGCACATGCACATCGGCTCCGGCGTCGATTACGAGCATCTGCAACGTGTCTGCGCGAGTATGGTCGAGCACGTGCTGCGTTGCCCGTTCGATATTTCGGCGATCTCGGCGGGGGGCGGATTGCCAATCGCCTATCGCGACGATGATCCGCAGATCGACATCGACGAGTACTTCCGGATCTGGGATCTGGCGCGCTGCCAAATTGAAGAGCATCTTGGGCATTCGGTGACGCTGGAGATCGAACCGGGGCGCCTTCTGGTCGCTGAATCCGGGTACCTGGTGACTCAGGTCAGGGCTAAAAAGGATGTTGGGATTAATCATTTTGTGCTCGTGAACTCCGGTTTCAACGATTTGATACGGCCGGCCATGTATGGCAGTTTTCACCAAATCACCGCTATTCAAAAAGTCCCTGTGTCTGATCGGGGGTTGTGGCGCAACACCGTGGTGGCTGGTTCGTTGTGCGAGGCTGGCGATGTGTTCACTCAGCAGAGCAACGGCGCAATCGATTACCAATTGCTGCCGGATCTGCAGGTGGATGATTTGCTGGTTTTCCATGATTGCGGCGCATACGGTGCGAGCATGTCATCCAATTACAACACCCGACCGTTAATCCCGGAGTTATTGCTGGATGGCGACTCGGTCAGGGTTATTCGTCGTCGTCAGACTTTCGACGAGTTACTTTCGCTAGAAACAATTTAAATCAATAAGTACGGATGAAGGGTGCAGACATAAGTCTGCATTCAGGGTTTCGTGTGCCCGGTGATCCGCATTTTGCAAGTTTGGGAGACAAGCATGGAAGTCGTCAGAAAGCACCAGCAGTTCAAGTTGAGTCATGAATACAACGCAAGGATCAAGCGTATCTATCCTGAGCCGTCACTGCGTACACCCTTCGGTTCTGCCTGTGTCACCGTTGAAGCCGGGACGCTTAGCCAGCCGCATCTACACCACGAACATGAAACGTTCATCATCGTTTCCGGTCATGGAGCATTTGTTCAGAACAACATTCGAAGCGACATCTCGGCCGGGGATGTTATTTATATCAAGCCTTTCAGCGAACATTACATTGAGGCCCATCCCCAGTCGCAAGTTGAGTTTATGACTATCTGGTGGGAAAACGCAGAATCACAATCCGAGTCCCGGACCACTCGCCAGATCCTGTTTACACCGCCACCGACACCTAACGGCGATCTGCACCTGGGGCATATTTCCGGGCCTTACATTTGCGCCGATATCATCAAGCGCTATCTACAGAGTCAGGGCACACCGGCCAGTTTGATTGTCGGTCTGGACAAGCACCAATCCTATGTTGACCTGAAGGCGCGGCAACAGGGTATTTCTGCTCGCGATGTCTATAAACAATTCAGTCGATCGATCCTGTGCACTTTCGATAATGCCGGTATCGGTTACGACGACGTGCATGATTGCGACAGTCATTTTCACCTCGAATTCGTACACGACTTTATCCAGTGCCTACTGGCAAAAGACATTCTGCAGATCAAACCGCAGAACATCGCATGGTGTGCCGATTGCAGGATTGAAGTGTTTGACGCTTTTGCCCGGGGCGGCTGTCCCACCTGTCATGCGACCTCCAATGGGTGCATATGCGAAGACTGCGGCAGCCCCAATAACAGCTACAACCTGCACGATGTGTCGTGCAACTTGTGCGATGCGACGCCGACGCTGCAGCAAGGTAAAAAGGGTGTACTGGATCTCGGCCGATGTGCTGGCGATTTTGTACACGCCAGTTTTCAGGTCACCGCGCCACCGAAACTTGAAAAGTACCTGCTCAAGCAACAGGCGCTCGCGCAGGAAGATTATGTGGTGACGTTCCACAGTGAGTGGGGCGTGCCTTCAAGACATCCGCAACTGAGGGGACAATCCTATCTGGCCTGGATCGAAATGGCTGCGGGTTACCTGGCCGCAATTTACAAGAGTGTATTTGGCGAAGAAGTCAGTGATGTCGAACGAGCAATCGAACGCCTGAATGGCGCAGACTTTGAAATCATTCACCTGATGGGTTTCGACAACTCGTTCTATTATGCCCATCTGTACCCACAGTTGCTTGCAGCGCTGGGGGTGCGGGCATTGAAGATAACGTTCGTAGTCAACGAGTTTTTGTTGTTGGATCAGTTGAAATTTTCCACAAGTCGCAACCACGCGATCTGGGCTAACGATGTGTTTACCTCGCCGGCAGCTGCAGACTGGTACCGCTTTTACCTGTCGCTGAAAAGACCCGACGTTAACCGCGAAAACTATGATCGCAGTGAGTTTGAAAGCTTTCGTCAAAGCTCTTTGGCTGATCTGACGCAGTTGCTCGCTATCCATCGACAGCGACTCGACGGGCAATTCGCGGGAGTCGTTCCGCAACCCGGATCCTGGACTCGGTTGCACCAGGAATACGACACGTTTTTCAATCGGCACAAGATCCATCTGGGCAACGCCCTCGCTGTACCCAACGGCTATGCCGTCAAACAATACGCCAGCTCGGTCAAGCAGTTACTTGATGTGGTAATCCGCTTTCAGCGAATGACCTCCAGCGATTTCGAGGATTCGGCTGATCACGGCGAACGGCGCACTAGCATGTACCTTGAGGCCCAAGCCATGGCACTGTTGCGCCTGCACTTGGGCTGCATCATGCCGCAAGTGATTGGCGAGCTGGATCGCTTATGAGTTCAAGGGAGGTATCCAGCGGCTACGATTGGCTCGTCGTCGGTGCCGGTCTCGTCGGTCTGTGCACCGCACTGCACTTGGCAAGACGCAAACTGCGAGTTTGTGTCATCGAGCAAATGTCTCAGGTGACAAACGCCTCTACTGTATCAGGGGCCGGGATACGCTTTTTCGATCCTGATCCTGTTGTCAGCGCCCGAGTCATACAAAGCCACGATTTTTACTCGGAACTGGGTCTGGCTGACGATTTCCGTTCTTGCCCGAGTTATTACGGCTTCGGTGCGGCAGCCGCTGAGGGTTTGCTGGAAAGGGCCAGCGCGACGGGCCTGCGGGTGCTTTCGCGTGCGCACCTTCAGGCTCGCAGACCGCATATCCAATGGGAAGCAGTGGATTACGCCGTGGAAGATGAACACGCCGGCTTCAGAGATCCTCTGATCACATGGCATGCACTGCTGGCAGCATGTGAGCGGCTTGGGGTGAATTTCCGGTTCGGTCATCAGGTGCTGGCTTTCGAGGAAAATGCCGGTGCACGGCAATTGTTGACGCAAGTTGGGCGTTACGTGGCTCATGGGGTGATCTTTGCTACGGGTTACTGGACTCCTAACCTGCTCGAACGACTGGGACTGCCGGTTGTAGTGCGCAATCGAACCGTCACCGTTCATCGGCTTGCAGGCCATAACCTGGCGTGTCTGCCTTTTATTGTTGAACACGACAGCGGCTTCCATGCTCGTCCGACCGCGTGCGGCGAAATTCTATTTGGCGTTCCTCAGCTGGATTGGGACGTTGCCCCAGACAATCTGCCTGACCGCACCGACGCCCATCTGAACAAGGCTTTGGCGCATTTACAACGATACGCACCGGTGCCGCTTTTATTCTCCGGCGTGCGCACCACGCGCGCGGCAGACGCCTTTGCGTCAGTGGCTCTAGAAGCGAAAACCGCTTTGCCCGAACACACACATGTATTTGCTTTCGGCGAAGGAGCCGCTTTCAAGTACGCACCGGCCAGGACCTTGGCTTACATCAACTCAACACTGGGATCATAGATATGCTGAATCAGGGAACGATTGATTTTCGCGGTAAATTGCCAAGTTCCGAAGCTTTGGTGCACACCCTGGTTAATGGCTACATGTTGTCTGCCTCGTTATTCGGTTGCGTAGAGGTGGATCTGTTCAGTCATCTGGATGTGACATCAGGGACCGCAATCAGTGAACTGGCTGACGCGTGCCTGCTCAGTGCGTCGCAAGTCCAGAAACTGGTGTCATTCGGTTTGTCGGTGGGATTGATCATTCAGCGGGATGAACAGTTTTTCAACTCAAGTGATGCGCAGAAACTGCTATCCCGCCACAGCGCGCACAATATGTGCTCGGCGGTAGAGCATCATAGCCGTCATGTCTATCCATTATTCGGACAGCTTGCCGATTCGCTCCAAAGTGGCAAGCCAATCTCTGATCGCCTGCACCTGTCCTCAGCGCAAAGCAATACCGATGAGTTCTATGCCGAGTTGGATAAAAGCGAGAACGACTTCGGTGTGTTTATGGCGGCCATGAACACGTTCAGCACTGGCGCGGGAACACGTATTGCCGACGCGCTAAGCACGAGAGTCGGTTCTGCGGCTGCGTTGCGCATACTTGATCTGGGCGGCGGCGGTGGGCAGGTTTCTATTGAGATCGCACAGGCGATCCCGCAGGCGCAGATCACACTGATTGATCTGGAAAAAGCCACGCGTTTCGCGCGCGCGGAAGTTGATCGCAACGGATTGGGTGATCGAATTTTATGCCGACCAGGGGATATTTTCTCTCGTTTACCACTGGCTGAGGCTGACTTTGATGTGGTGGTGATTTCCGCTGTATTGGGAGATTGGAGTCATGATTACCAAGTCACACTGTTGGCCAATGCCCACCATCATCTCAAATCAGGAGGTTGCCTCGTGGTCAGTGAAACCTTGCTGGACGACGATCTGGCCGGGCCAATTCTGCCGGCGCTTATGAGTCTCTATGTACAAATCCTGACCGAAGGCGGACAGAATTTCACCGCACGTTCTCTGGTGGCGCTGCTGTCTGGCAACCAGTTCAATCACATCGAGGTGCAGCTTAATCGTGCACATGGCTGTCGCGATACTGTGCTTGCCAGCAAGGCACCGGGAGCCGCTGCTCTAGCATCGGCAGCCCACGCTGATAAGGTGTAGCCGTATTTAAAAGTTGATGCTTTCCTGTAAGTGCCCTGATTGCATCAAGTAGGAGGCGGATTCACATCCGCCCTCCCCTTCTACTTGCCTGCGAAAAGACCCAGTCCCATAAAAGCCAAGGCAATGCTGGCACATTGCATCAAACAGGTTGTCCTCGCGGTATGCCTGGAAACCGCGTCGCTCTCCCTTCGCGAACAAGTTCGCTACCACTGAATCTGCATTTATTTGCAAGATTGGGCATGGCTTCGTTCCTGTACTGAAACCAGTACAACGGAACGATTTCGCTACACATGGCTGTACACCCACCGTATGCAAGGCTCTGATCCCGTAAATATTTTAGACGGGGCAGTCACTGTAGCGATTTCGCTACAAAGCTAAATACAGGGTCCTACGTAGAACCCCCTAAATCATTGATTTAAAACGTATATCCAACATTGGCCGCAAAATTGCTATGAACTCGCCATTACGCTCGTGCCAGTCACGAGCTTTTGCGCCTTTGAGGAGTTTTTATGAGCGAGTTGCGATTCACGGTTGATCACGAATGGTTACGTGCCGAAGCAGATGGCAGCGTCACTGTCGGCATTACCCCCTACGCGCAAGAATCGCTGGGCGACGTGGTGTACGTGCAACTCCCGGAACTGCAGGCTTACACTCAACACGCTGAGGTCTCGGTGGTGGAGTCGGTCAAAGCCGCCAGCAGCATCAATATGCCGCTCAATGGCGAAGTGGTGGAAGTAAACACCGTCCTCGATGCGACCCCTGAGCTGGTTAACCAAGACGCGTCGGGCGCGGGCTGGTTCTTTCGCTTTATCCCGCAAGACGCTGACGCCATTAATGCCTTGCTCGATCAGGGCGCCTACGACCGCCTGATCAAAGCCAACGCCGACGCCTGAGGAATAGCCATGACTGATCGTATCGAGTTGAGCACCGCCAACGAATTTGTCGCGCGCCACATCGGCCCGCGTCCGGCTGACGAAAAAGCCATGCTCACCACCCTGGGCTTCGACTCCTTGGAAGCGCTGAGCGCCGCCGTCATCCCAGAAAGCATTAAAGGCACCAGCGTCCTCGACATGGGCCCAGGTCAAAGCGAAGCAGATGCACTGGCTTCGATCAAAGTCATCGCCGGCAAAAACCAGCTGTTCAAGACCTACATCGGCCAAGGCTATTACAACACCCACACCCCGGCGCCGATCCTGCGCAACCTGCTGGAAAATCCGGCCTGGTACACCGCTTACACGCCGTATCAACCAGAGATTTCCCAAGGCCGTCTGGAGTCGTTGCTTAATTATCAGACCCTGATCAGCGACCTGACCGGGCTGCCGATATCCAATGCCTCGTTGCTCGATGAAGCCACCGCCGCCGCCGAAGCCATGACCTTCTGCAAACGCTTGAGCAAGAACAAGAGCAGCCACCTGTTCTTCGCCTCCAGCCATTGCCACCCACAGACCCTGGACGTGCTGCGCACCCGTGCCGAACCACTGGGCATCACGGTGGTGGTCGCCGATGAAAGCGAACTGACCGAGGTCGGTGAGTATTTCGGCGCGCTGCTGCAATACCCCGCCAGCAATGGCGATGTGTTCGATTACCGCGAACTTGTAGAGCGCTTCCACGCTGCCCACGCACTGGTTGCGGTCGCAGCTGACCTGTTGGCCCTGACGTTGCTGACCCCGCCGGGAGAGTTTGGCGCAGACGTGGCCATCGGTAGCGCACAACGTTTCGGCGTCCCGCTGGGCTTCGGTGGCCCGCACGCGGCTTACTTCTCTACCCGCGACGCCTTCAAACGCGACATGCCTGGCCGTTTGGTCGGTGTGTCCGTTGATCGCCACGGCAAGTCTGCGTTGCGTCTGGCCATGCAAACCCGCGAACAACATATTCGCCGTGAGAAGGCCACCAGCAACATCTGCACCGCTCAGGTATTGCTGGCCAATATCGCCAGCATGTACGCCGTGTACCACGGTCCTCGTGGCTTGACGCAAATCGCCAAGCGCACGCATCAGTTGACCGCAATTTTCGCCCAAGGCTTGAGCCAATTAGGCTTGAACGTTGAGCAAGCGTTCTTTTTCGACAGCCTGACCCTGGTCACTGGCGCCGATACCGCGACCCTGCACGCCAAAGCCCGCGCACAACAAATCAACCTGCGTGAAATCGACGCCCAGCGCCTTGGCCTGTCGTTCGACGAAACCATCCAACAGGCTGACATTGAAGAGTTGTGGCTGGTATTTGCTGCCGATGGACAACGCCTGCCGGACTTCAATGCACTGGCCGCCAGTGTCGAATCGAAGCTGCCTGCCGCGCTGTTGCGCCAGTCGCCGATCCTCAGCCACCCGGTGTTCAACCGTTATCACTCCGAAACCGAGTTGATGCGCTACCTGCGCAAACTGGCCGACAAGGACCTTGCGCTGGACCGCACCATGATCCCGCTGGGCTCGTGCACCATGAAGCTCAACGCCGCCAGCGAAATGATTCCGATCACCTGGGCCGAGTTCGGCAATCTGCACCCGTTCGCCCCTGCCGAGCAAAGCCTGGGTTATCAGCAATTGACCGACGAACTGGAAGCGATGCTCTGCGCCGCCACCGGTTATGACGCGATTTCGCTGCAACCGAACGCCGGTTCTCAAGGTGAATACGCTGGCCTGCTGGCCATTCGTGCTTACCACCAGAGCCGTGGCGACGAGCGCCGCGACATCTGCCTGATCCCATCTTCTGCCCACGGCACCAACCCAGCGACCGCCAACATGGCCGGTATGCGAGTAGTCGTAACCGCCTGCGATGCACGCGGTAACGTCGACATCGAAGACCTTCGCGCTAAAGCCACTGAGCACCGCGAACACCTCGCCGCGCTAATGATCACTTACCCGTCGACCCATGGCGTGTTCGAAGAAGGCATTCGCGAAATCTGCGGCATCGTTCACGATAACGGCGGTCAGGTATACATCGACGGCGCCAACATGAACGCGATGGTTGGCCTCTGCGCGCCGGGCAAATTCGGGGGCGACGTGTCGCACCTGAACCTGCACAAAACTTTCTGCATTCCCCACGGCGGTGGCGGTCCAGGCGTTGGCCCGATTGGCGTGAAATCGCACCTTGCCCCGTTTCTTCCGGGCCACGCCACGATGGAGCGCAAGGTGGGCGCGGTCTGCGCGGCACCGTTCGGCAGCGCAAGCATTTTGCCGATTACCTGGATGTACATCCGCATGATGGGTGGGGCTGGCCTCAAGCGTGCTTCGCAGTTGGCGATTCTCAATGCCAACTACATATCGCGACGCCTGGAAGAGCATTACCCCGTGCTGTACACCGGCAGCAATGGTCTGGTGGCACACGAATGCATCCTCGATCTGCGTCCCTTGAAAGACAGCAGCGGCATCAGCGTTGATGACGTCGCCAAGCGCCTGATCGACTTCGGCTTCCACGCACCCACCATGTCGTTCCCGGTGGCCGGTACCTTGATGATTGAGCCGACCGAAAGCGAATCCAAGGAAGAACTGGACCGTTTCTGCGACGCCATGATCTGCATCCGCGAAGAGATTCGCGCAGTGGAAAGCGGCGCGCTGGACAAGGAAGACAACCCGCTGAAAAACGCACCGCACACCGCGGCCGAAATCGTTGGCGAGTGGACTCACCCCTATAGCCGTGAACAAGCGGTGTACCCGGTGGCTTCGTTGATCGACGGCAAATACTGGCCGCCAGTGGGTCGCGTCGACAACGTGTTTGGTGATCGCAACTTGATCTGCGCGTGCCCATCGATTGAGAGCTATCAAGAGGCTTGATATAGACGGGGCGTACTGTGGCGGTGTGTCTGGCACACCGCCTTCGCGAATGGCTTAACGCGGTACGTCTGGATAACCGCATTTAAAACAACAAAAAATACCGGAGTGCACCATGTCACTGAGCGTGTTTGACCTGTTCAAGATCGGCATCGGACCCTCCAGCTCGCACACTGTTGGCCCAATGCGCGCGGCTGCTCGGTTTGCCGAAGGTCTGCGTCGCGACGACGTGTTAACCAGCACGGCCAGCATCAAGGTCGAGCTGTATGGTTCGCTGGGCGCTACCGGCAAGGGCCATGGCAGTGATAAAGCGGTATTGCTGGGCCTGGAAGGCGAGCACCCGGACACGGTCAATACCGAAACCGTCGCCGAGCGACTGCAACAGATCCGTGGCAGTGAACGCTTGAATCTGCTGGGTGAACACAGTATTGCGTTCAATGAAAAACTACACCTGGCGATGATCCGCAAACCCTTGGCGTTCCATCCCAACGGCATGATTTTCCGTGCCTTCGATGCCGCTGGATTGCAGATCCGTAGTCGCGAATATTATTCAGTCGGCGGCGGTTTTGTCGTCGATGAAGACGCCGCCGGCGCAGACCGCATTGTCGAAGACAGCACGCCGCTGACCTTCCCCTTCAAAAGCGCCAAAGCGTTACTCAGCCATTGCACCACCCATGGGTTGTCCATTAGCGAAGTAATGCTACTCAATGAATCCGCTTGGCGCCCGGAAGCAGAAACCCGCAGCGGTCTGCTGAAGATTTGGCAAGTCATGCAGGACTGCGTCACCGCAGGCTGCCGTAACGAAGGCATTTTACCGGGCGGCTTGAAGGTCAAGCGCCGCGCTGCCGCCCTGCACCGCCAGCTGTGCCAGCACCCTGAAGCCGCGCTACGCGATGCGCTGTCAGTGTTGGACTGGGTGAACCTGTACGCGTTGGCGGTCAACGAAGAAAACGCCAATGGCGGCCGCGTCGTCACTGCGCCCACCAACGGCGCGGCAGGGATTATTCCAGCGGTGCTGCATTACTACATGCGTTTTATTACTGGGGCCAACGAAGACGGCGTCGTGCGTTTTCTGCTCACGGCAGCCGCCATCGGTATTCTCTACAAGGAGAACGCATCGATCTCTGGGGCTGAAGTGGGGTGTCAAGGCGAAGTCGGCGTAGCCTGTTCCATGGCGGCTGGCGCGTTGTGCGAAGTCTTGGGCGGTAACGTTCAACAAGTGGAAAACGCTGCCGAAATCGGCATGGAACATAACCTCGGCCTGACCTGCGACCCGATTGGCGGACTGGTGCAAGTGCCGTGCATCGAGCGCAACGCCATGGGTTCGGTCAAGGCCATCAATGCCGTGCGCATGGCGCTGCGTGGCGACGGTCAGCACTTTGTGTCCCTCGACAAAGTGATCCGCACCATGCGCCAGACCGGCGCTGACATGAAGAGCAAATACAAGGAAACAGCCCGAGGCGGGCTGGCCGTGAACATTATCGAGTGCTGACATTTCAGCCTCATGCCATCCACTGGAATTGTCGCTATTTAGACGAGTCTGGAAAATCTTAGGAGTCATCAATGTCCACCGAACACTTGTTAACCACACCGCTTCACGCCCTGCACCGCGAACTCGGCGCAAAAATGGTCCCGTTCGCCGGTTATGACATGCCGGTGCAATACCCCGCGGGTGTGCTTAAAGAACATTTGCACACCCGCGCCCAGGCCGGTTTGTTTGACGTGTCGCACATGGGCCAGATTCGCTTGACCGGCGCCAACGCCGCCAAAGCCCTGGAAACGCTGGTGCCGGTCGACATTATCGACCTGCCAGTGGGCATGCAACGCTACGCCATGTTCACCAACGAAAACGGCGGCATCCTGGACGACCTGATGGTCGCCAATATCGGTAACGACCAGTTGATTCTGGTGGTCAACGCCGCCTGCAAAGACGATGACCTAGCGCATATCCAGAAACATTTGGCAGGTCAGTGCGACATCGAGCCGTTGTTCGAAGCGCGCGCCCTCCTCGCCCTGCAAGGCCCGGCCGCTGTAACAGTGCTTGCACGTCTGGCGCCTGAAGTGGCGAAAATGACCTTCATGCAGTTCGCTAAAGTGACACTGCTGGGTGCTGATTGCTACGTCAGCCGCTCGGGTTACACCGGCGAAGACGGCTACGAAATCTCGGTTCCGGCGGACCACGCTGAAGCCTTGGCCCGACGCCTGCTGGACGAGCCTGAAGTTGCACCGATTGGCCTCGGCGCACGTGACTCGCTGCGCCTGGAAGCCGGTCTTTGCCTGTACGGCCACGACATGAACACCGAGACCACACCTATCGAAGCGAGCCTGTTGTGGGCCATCTCCAAGGTACGACGTGTCGACGGCGCGCGTGTCGGTGGCTTCCCTGGCGCACAACAGATCTTCGCTCAGCAGCAGGCTGGCGTCGCTCGCAAACGTGTCGGCCTCCTGCCACAAGAACGCACCCCCGTGCGCGAAGGCGCAGAGATCGTCGACGCTGATGACAAAATTATCGGCAGTGTCACCAGTGGCGGCTTCGGTCCAAGCCTTGGCGGTCCGTTGGTCATGGCGTACCTCGACAGCGCCCACGTCGCATTGGACAGCGAAGTCTGGGCTATCGTGCGCGGCAAAAAAATTCCAATGAAGGTCAGCAAAATGCCATTCGTGGCACAGCGTTACTTCCGCGGTTAATACAATGACACCTGCGCACTGAGCAAAAACAGTGCGCAGAACGGTCATCCCCTCGCAATACCGCCTCGTTGAACGGCGCGCTTAGTCCCTACCCCGCCACGCTTATAGCCTAAACTTCCCGGCAAAATCTATCGATTGCACCGCATCGGTTAAATTTTTCAAACAGGCCGGAGAGCCCCGGAAACCGGTCCTGAACCGGGCTTGTTTTTCCGGACGAAGTTGGCGTAAAGTTTCTCAACTGTGTTTGCATGGGTCGCTTGAACCGTGACCTGGACAGTAGAGCCAAGCATTGCTACATCCCGTTCGACGATTCTTTCTTCCTGCAACCAGTCCCAGCTCTCTTTCAACGGAAAGGGACTGTCATTAATTTAAGTTTCAAGGAATAAAGAAAATGGCTGAACGTCAGAGCGGTACCGTCAAGTGGTTTAACGACGAAAAGGGTTTTGGTTTTATCACGCCAGAAAGCGGGCCGGATCTGTTCGTCCATTTCCGCGCTATTCAGGGCAACGGCTTCAAGAGCCTGAAAGAAGGCCAGAAAGTAACCTTTATCTCCGTGCAGGGCCAAAAAGGTCTGCAGGCGGATGAAGTTCAAGCCGAAGGGTAAGTAACTGGAACAGAAAAGCCCCTGATGTTGACCATCAGGGGCTTTTTTATGCGTGGGATTCCGTAAAATGCTTTCTTTTTTGTAATCGAGCGTCTGCCATGTCGACACATCAGCTTCGTCCCCAAGGTGACTTTCCCATTGCGGGGCTAGGTCGTCGCTTGGCAGCAATGGTTTACGACACCCTGCTTTGCATCGCCCTGCTCATGGTCACCACCCTGGTGTACAAACTGATTTTGATGGCGTTTGTCGGCGAAGCCAAACTGCGAGCCTTATCAGAAGCTGGCACGCTGGATGGCGACCCGTTGCTGTCAACGATCCTGCTGTTTGTGCTGTTCGGCTTCTTCGCGAAATTCTGGACCCACTCGGGTCAAACCCTCGGCATGCAGGTCTGGGGCATCCGCGTGCAAAACGCCGACGGCACCGGCATCAGCCTGTGGCAGGCGCTGCTGCGCTTCGTGGTCTCGATCGGCTCGTGGCTCTGCGTAGGGCTGGGGTTTTTCTGGGTGCTCTTTGACAAGCAGAAACGTAGCTGGCATGACATGTATTCCGACACACAGTTGGTACGGGTGCCGAAGCAGAAGGGATGATACTGGGAATATTGCGTAACTGTAGGGGCTGTGTGGGACCGCATTTATTCGGGAAGCGTTATACCTGACACATTTCAAAGGGCGATATATCAGGCAGCGCGGCCTTGCTGAAATACCGCGCGGAGCCCTTCCCGAATGAATTCAGTCCCACGGATTCTGGCGATGCACAGATTTTTGTAAGAGCTGCCGAAGGCTGCGATCAGTCCGCACGGCGGCCCCTATAGAGGGAACAGCCGCTTTACCCCGCCCGACGCAACAACCAGAGCCCGGCAATAGCGCAAATCCCGGACGGCACCAGCACCGCGAACAGTGGTGAGAAGCCGAACACCAGACTCGACGGCCCCAGCAGGTCTTGGGCGATGCGGAAGGTAAAGCCCACCAGCACGCCGGTAAACACCCTTTGGCCCAGGGTCACTGATCGCAACGGTCCGAAGATGAACGAGATGGCCATCAACACCAAGGCCATGGTCACCAACGGCTGCAAGACCTTCGTCCAGAAGGCTAGCCAGTAACGACCGTTGTTCAAACCCTGCTCCGCCAGATAGTGCGAATAACTCCACAGTCCGGAAATCGACAGCGAGTCCGGCGGCAAGACCAGCGTACTCAAAAGCTGTGGGCTTAATGTCACACCCCAGCGCTCGCTCGGGCTGGTTACGATTTCAGTGCTGTCACCATGGAATACCGTGGTGGTCACGTCTTGCAGTTGCCAGTGGTCCTTCTCAAACTTCGCGTGTTTGGAAAAACTAGCGATCTGCATATGACGCTGATCGTCGAAGCGGTAACGGGTCACGCCATACAGCACACCGTTAGGTTGCACGGCGTTGATGTGAATAAACTCCTCGCCCTCGCGGTGCCATACGCCGTATTTGCTGCTTTGTGCGTCGCCGCCACCTTGCGCCAAGGAGCGGTTGGACTGAGCCATGTCTTCGCTGACCGGGGCAACATATTCGCCAACCAGTACGCCAGCCACCATGAGCAACAGCATCGGCTTCATGACCGCCCAGACAATGCGCCCAACCGACACGCCAGCCGCTCGCATGATGGTCAGTTCGCTGCTGCTGGCCAGACTGCCGAGCCCCACCAGACAGCCAATCAACGCCGACATCGGCAACATCTCATAGACCCGTCGAGGTGCCGTCAGCAACACGAACGAGCTGGCGTCCATCAGAGTGTAGGTGTCGCTGATGTCGCCCATTTCATCAATGAAAGCGAACAGCGAGGCCAGGCCCAAAATGACACCCAGTACACCCAGGATCGCGACTAAAACGCTTTTGCCGATATAACGGTCAATTTTAACCACGGGTCACCTCCTTCGCGTCGCGGCGACTCGCCATGCCCAACCGCAGAGATTCCCAGTACAGCAACAGGATGCCGATGGACAGAAACAGCGCATGTACCCACCACAAACCAAAGACTATTGGAATCTTGCCGCGCTCAAGCGCTCCGCGCGCAGCAATCAGGATGGTGAGATACGCCATATAAAGAAGAATCGCCGGAAGCAGTTTGAGGAAACGCCCTTGTCGCGGGTTGGCCTTGGAAAGCGGCACGGCGATCAAGGTAACGATGAAGACCAGCAACGGCAGCGACAAACGCCATTGCAGTTCTGCCTTGGCGCGCAAGGTGTCGTTACCGATCAAGTCGCGCGTAGGGATGGCTTCGCGGTCGGTGACTTCTTCACTGATTTCCGGCTTAGGCAATACAGCGCCATAGGTGTCGTACTTGATGGCGCGGTAGTTCGCCTCGCCGGGATTACCGTCGTAGCGGTAACCATTTTCCAGAATAAGGTAACGGGTGCCGTCAGGCTTGACCTCTTGGCGCCCCTTTTCGGCAACCAGTACGGAAATACCCTGGTCCTTTTTGCCGTCGCTAGACAAGCGCTTTTCAGAAATAAACACACCGCCGAGCTGGGCGCGGTCTTCGGACAGGGTTTTGGTATAGGTAATCCGCGAACCGTCACGCAGCGCCTGGAAACGCCCCGGCTCCAGAGTGTCGAACTCGGTCATTGCGTCTTGTTGGTTGACGATCATTGCGACCTGCGCGGCGCCTTGCGGTGCCAACCCCAAGCTCAGCCAAGTGACCACCAGGGCCACAACGGCCGCCGGGGCCATGGTCATCCACAATAAGCGTTGCTGACTCATGCCGGTCGCCGCCAGTACGGTCATTTCGCTTTCGAGGTAAAGGCGACCGTAAGACAGAAGAATGCCCAGGAACAGCCCCAACGGCAAAATCAGTTGCATGAAACCTGGCAGGCGAAAGCCCATGATCATGAACAGCACGCCGGGATCGAGCGCACCTGATGCGGCTTGAGCCAGGTACTTGATGAAACGTCCGCTCATGATGATCACCAGCAACACAGCGCTGACGGCGCTCATGGTCACCAGCACTTCTCGGGACAGATAACGAAAGACGATCAAACCAAGACACTCCAGGATTGTCAGGCACAGATGGCCAAACAAAAAACGTATCAGCCACGATGACTAACGGCTCGCAGAGACGAACCACCAAAAAAATATGCGGCATTATCCTGTGATTGAGGGTGTCTGTCACTGCGCGGTCTGCATAGAAGCGCGAGACTCTGTGTGCGACGACGCCGTAGTGAGTAAAAACCTGGCACGTGAAGGGTTGTCAGGGTCCGTTAGTCAGGGTCAAACTGCGGGCCTTGCCGCAGGCATCACCGGTGCGAAACAACGCGCTGTGACTGTGCGCTTCATTCTTTCTGCGAAAACCCACCGTTTATCGGGGACCCCGACATGGAATTTGTTGTTAAAAGTGCTAGCCCAGAAACCTTGAAAACCGCCACGCTGGTTCTCGCCGTCGCCGAAGGTCGCGTGCTTAGCGACGCGGGTAAAAGCCTCGACACCCTGACCGGTGGGGCGATCGCCGCTGTCCTGAAACGTGGCGATCTGGCGGGCAAAGTCGGGCAGAGCCTGTTGCTGCACAACCTGCCTCACCTCAAAGCTGAGCGCGTGCTGTTGGTGGGCGTGGGCAAAGCCGGCGAGTTGTCTGACCGTCACTTTCGCAAAGTCGTCAGCAGCACATTGTCCGTATTGAAAGGCCTGGGTGGCAGCGATGCCGTGTTAGTTCTTGATGGGCTGGTTGTGAAAAATCGCGACACTTACGGTAAAGCACGTTTGCTGGTGGAAACCCTGGCGGATGGCGAATACGTGTTCGATCGTTTCAAGAGCCAAAAAGCCGAACCGCGCGCGCTGAAAAAAATCACCCTGCTGACCAGCAAAACCACTCAGGCGGATACTGAGCGCGCAGCCATCCATGCCGCTGCCATCGCAACGGGCATGGCGTTCACCCGCGACTTGGGCAACCTGCCGCCAAACATCTGCCACCCGAGCTACTTGGCTGAAGAAGCTAAAAGCCTGGGCAAAGAGCACAAAAACCTCAAGGTCGAGATTCACGACGAGAAGAAGCTCAAAGACTTGGGCATGGGCGCGTTCCTCGCCGTTTCCATTGGCAGCGCCCAGCCTCCGCGCTTGATCGTCATGAATTACCAGGGCGGCAAGAAAACCGACAAGCCATTCGTGTTGGTAGGCAAGGGCATTACCTTTGATACCGGCGGCATCAGCATCAAGCCTGCCGCTGGCATGGACGAGATGAAGTTCGACATGTGCGGTGCCGCCAGTGTGTTCGGCACACTGCGCGCTGTGCTTGAACTGCAACTGCCGATCAACCTGGTGTGCCTGCTGGCCTGTGCCGAAAACATGCCGAGCGGCAGCGCCACTCGCCCTGGCGATATCGTCAGCACCATGAGCGGCCAGACCGTCGAGATTCTCAACACTGACGCCGAAGGCCGTCTGGTGCTGTGTGACACCCTGACCTACGCCGAACGCTTCAAGCCCCAGGCAGTCATCGACATCGCAACCCTGACCGGCGCCTGCGTCGTTGCCTTGGGCGGCCATACGTCCGGACTGATGGGTAACAACGACGAACTGATCGGGCAATTGCTCGACGCCGGCAAACAAGCCGACGACCGTGCCTGGCAATTGCCGTTGTTCGATGAATACCAAGAACAACTGGACAGCCCGTTTGCTGACATCGCCAACATTGGCGGCCCCAAAGGCGGCACCATTACCGCCGGTTGCTTCCTGTCACGCTTCGCCAAAGCCTACAACTGGGCGCACCTGGACATCGCCGGCACTGCATGGTTGAGCGGCAAGGACAAAGGCGCCACTGGCCGTCCGGTTCCATTGTTGACTCAATACCTGCTCGACCGCGCTGGCGTGTAAAACGCTTCAGGACGTATCGGCCGCCCGGCTGATACGTTCTGCGCTCTGGAACTGACATGACTCAAGTCGATTTTTACATCCTACCCAGCGCCGATCCTTCGGCACGCCTGGATTTCGCCTGCAAACTCAGCGAAAAAGCCTGGCGCCTCGGTCATCGGGTCTATTTGCATTGCAGCGATGCCGCTCAGCGGGAGGACCTCGACGCACGGCTGTGGCGCTTCAAAGGCGAAAGCTTCGTACCGCACGGCAACGCCGAGGACGATCAGGAGGCTCCGATCGTACTGGGACTGGGCGATGACCCAGGGCAACATCAGGATTTGCTGGTCAATCTGGACCTGCGTATCCCCGAATTCTTCAAGCGCTTCGCCCGTGTGGCGGAAGTAGTAGTAGAAGATCCCGCAATTCGTCTGGCCGCACGAGAGAGTTTTCGCTTCTATCGTGAACAGGGCTATCCTCTGCAAGATCACCGGTTACAGCGTCTCTGAGCACACGATGGATACTCCAAAACCCCTGAAAGACTCCGCGCATTTGCTGGATGACCTCGAGTCGATCCGCCAACTGCTCGGTGATGATTCATTGCAACCGCCCTTGCTGACCGACAGCGTTAAGAGCGACGTGCAAATCCCGTTGTTGTTCGATGTGGTCGGCGCTCAAACAGCGACAACGGCCAAAGTCCAAGCGGCCGAAAGCCCTTTTTTCGACGCCGAACCTGTTGCGCAGGTTGCCAATATTGAAGACGACGAAGCCGACATACCGACCTTAATACCGGAGCCGACCGTCGAGCCAGCCGCGCCGAACCCGGATCTACTGCTGCACTTGGACAACGAACTGCGCGCCGCCGCGCAATTGATCATGCAAGACGTGATTGACGACTTCGCCCCCCACATAGAAACCGAAATCAAACGCCGGCTTGATGCCAGGATGGAGCGGCTATTAAGCCAATACCCGTCTTGAACACCGCATAAAACCGTAGGACCTGCCGGAGGCAGCGATAGGGTTTACAGCCGTTCGCAGCCTTCGGCGGCGCCTACAAGACCTCAGCTTGTGGCTTGAAACTGCCCCTCCCGCTATACTTGCCGGCTTTCCTGAATTAATGCCAATAGGGTCCAGCCGCGCATGGAAAAGACCTACCAGCCCCACGCCATTGAAACTTCCTGGTATCAGACCTGGGAGTCCGAGAATTATTTCGCTCCGCAAGGCGCTGGTGACCCGTACACCATCATGATCCCGCCGCCGAACGTCACTGGCAGCTTGCACATGGGCCATGGTTTCAACAACGCGATCATGGACGCCTTGATCCGTTTCCGCCGCATGCAGGGTCGCAACACTCTGTGGCAGCCGGGCACCGACCACGCCGGTATCGCCACGCAAATGCTAGTGGAGCGTCAGATCGAAGCCCAAGGCCTGAGCCGTCATGATCTGGGTCGCGACAAATTCCTCGAAAAAATCTGGGAATGGAAAGATCAGTCCGGCGGCAACATCAGCCGTCAGATTCGTCGCCTGGGCTCGTCGGTGGATTGGAGCCGCGAGCGCTTCACCATGGACGACGGCCTGTCCGAGTCGGTGAAAGAAGCGTTTGTACGCCTGCATGAAGACGGTCTGATCTATCGTGGCAAGCGTTTGGTCA
Organism: Pseudomonas sp. CCI4.2; assembly: GCF_034350045.1. NCBI lineage: Bacteria > Pseudomonadati > Pseudomonadota > Gammaproteobacteria > Pseudomonadales > Pseudomonadaceae > Pseudomonas > Pseudomonas sp. CCI4.2. The sequence goes on from NZ_CP133781.1 coordinate 149,955, forward strand.
ACTGGGACACCAAACTGCACACCGCTATTTCCGATCTGGAAGTGGAAAACCACGACGAGAAAGGTTTCCTCTGGAACCTGCGTTACCCACTGGCCGATGGCGCGAAAACCGCTGATGGCCTGGATTACCTCGTTGTCGCTACCACCCGCCCGGAAACCATGCTCGGCGACGCCGCCGTTGCCGTTAACCCGGAAGACGAACGCTACAAAGCCCTGATTGGCAAGTTCGTTGAACTGCCATTGGTAGGCCGCCGCATCCCGATCATCGCTGATGACTATTGCGATCCTGAATTCGGCACCGGCTGCGTGAAAATCACCCCAGCCCACGATTTCAACGACTATGAAGTCGGCAAGCGCCACAACCTGCCACTGTTGAATATTTTCGACAAAAACGCCGCCGTGCTGCCTGCTGCGCAGGTGTTCAACATCGACGGCACGCTGAATGAGCTGATCGACGGCACGCTGCCCGCCGTCTATGCCGGTCTTGATCGTTTCGAAGCGCGCAAACAAATCGTTGCCGCCTTTGACGCCGCTGGCCTGCTGGTCAGCGTCGACGACCATGCGCTGAAAGTGCCCAAGGGCGACCGCTCCGGGACCATCATCGAACCTTGGCTAACCGATCAGTGGTACGTCTCCACCAAGCCGCTGGCTGAGCCGGCCATCGCAGCTGTGGAAGATGGCCGCATTGCGTTCGTGCCCAAGCAGTACGAAAACATGTACTTCTCGTGGATGCGTGACATTCAGGACTGGTGCATCAGCCGTCAGCTCTGGTGGGGCCACCGGATTCCAGCTTGGTACGACGAATCGGGCAAAGTCTATGTCGGTCGCGACGAAGCCGAAGTCCGCGCGAAGAACAATCTCGGGCCAGAGGTTGCGCTGCAACAAGACAACGACGTTCTAGACACCTGGTTCAGCTCAGGACTGTGGACCTTTTCCACCCTCGGCTGGCCGGAACAAACCGAAGCGCTGAAGACCTTCCACTCCACTGACGTGCTGGTCACTGGCTTCGACATCATTTTCTTCTGGGTCGCCCGGATGATCATGCTCACCATGCACCTGGTGAAAAACGAAGACGGCACACCGCAAGTTCCGTTCAAGACCGTTTACGTTCACGGTTTGGTCCGCGATGGCCTTGGTCAGAAAATGTCCAAGTCCAAGGGCAACGTTCTTGACCCGCTAGACATCATTGACGGTATCGAGCTGGAAGACCTGGTCGCCAAGCGCACCACCGGCTTGATGCAGCCAAAACTGCAGAAGAAGATTGAAAAGCAGACCCGTGACGAGTTCGCGGACGGCATCGCCAGCTACGGCACTGACGCCCTGCGCTTTACATTCTGCTCGCTGGCGTCCACCGGCCGCGACATTAAGTTCGACATGGGCCGCGTTGAAGGCTATCGCAACTTCTGCAATAAAATCTGGAACGCAGCCCGCTACGTTCTGGACAAAGGCGAAGATTGCGGCCAAAACGGCGAAGCCGTTGAGCTGTCGCTGGCTGATCGCTGGATCATCTCGCAATTGCAGCGCACTGAAGCCGAAGTGACCCGACAATTGGATCAGTTCCGCTTCGACCTCGCCGCACAGGCGTTGTACGAGTTCATCTGGAACCAATATTGCGACTGGTACCTGGAGCTGTCCAAGCCCGTGCTGTGGGACGAAAATGCCCCGGTCGAGCGTCAGCGCGGCACTCGCCGTACGCTGGTTCGCGTGCTGGAAGTGGCGTTGCGTCTGGCTCATCCGTTCATGCCGTTCATTACCGAAGAAATCTGGCAGCGCCTTGCGCCGCTGGCAGGTGTGACTGGCAAGACGATCATGTTGCAACCGTGGCCAGTGGCAAACGAAACGCGCATTGATCAGGCCGCCGAAGACGACATCGAATGGCTTAAGGGCCTGATGCTGGGCACTCGGAATATTCGTGGGGAAATGAACATTGGCCCAGGCAAGCCACTGCAGTTGTTCCTCAAGAACGTTAGCGCCGAAGATCAACGCCGCCTGACCGAAAACGATTACCTATTGAAAAAACTGGCCAAGCTTGAATCTATTACGGTGTTGGCTGCCGGCGCAGAAGCACCGCTGTCTGCGACAGCATTGGTCGGCGAAATGGAAGTGCTGGTACCGATGGCCGGTTTGATCGACAAGGCCGCTGAGCTGGCGCGTCTGGACAAAGAAATCCTGCGCCTGCAAGGTGAAGTGCAACGCGTGGGCGGCAAGCTGTCCAACGCAGCGTTCGTCGACAAAGCGCCACCTGAAGTGATTGCCAAGGAACGCGCCAAATTGACCGAGGCTGAACAAGCCTTGGGCAAGCTGGCGGAACAACACGCACGCATCGCCAGCTTGTAACGGCGACATCAAAGCTGGCTCGTTCGCGGGCCAGCTTCTCTGTAGGAGCGCGCTTGCCCGCGATATGGCCAGCCCAGACACCAAAGGTTTTGATCATGAAACACGGTGCCTGACCCACAGCAATCGCGGGAAAGCGCGCTCCTACAGCGTGGTGCACCTGCATTACAGAATTGAATTCCATGACCACCCCAGACAAACCGAAAGCCACGATGCACCCGCGCAACCGTCACCAAGGCCGTTACGATTTCCCGAAGCTGATCAAAAGCAGCCCCGAGCTGGCCGAGTTCGTGGTGGTCAATCCCTACGGTAACGAAAGCATTGATTTCGCTAACCCATCGGCAGTGCGGGTGTTCAACCGCGCCCTGCTCAAGTCGTTCTACGGCGTCGCGCATTGGGACATCCCGGCCGATTACCTGTGCCCACCGATTCCAGGCCGCGCCGATTACTTGCACTTCATGGCTGACCTGTTGGCTGAGAGCAACGACGGCGTGATTCCACGCGGCGCGTCGATTCGCGCACTGGACATCGGCATGGGCGCTAATTGCGTCTATCCATTGATTGGCCACAGTGACTACGGCTGGCAGTTCCTCGGTTCGGAAATCGACCCCACGGCAATCTCCGGCGCCACCGCCATCGTCAAATCCAACAATCTGCAGAAAGTCATCAGCCTGCGCTTGCAAAGTAACCGCAAACAGATCTTGCTCGACCTGCTGCACAGCGAAGAGCGTTTTGACCTGAGCGTCTGCAACCCACCGTTCCACGCCTCATGGGAAGAAGCGCAACGCGGCAGCCAACGCAAATGGCGCGCCTTGGGCAAGGCTGACCCGAAACGCAAGTTGCCGGTGCTGAACTTTGGCGGGCAATCACAGGAATTGTGGTGTGAAGGCGGCGAAATTGGCTTCGTGACGCAGCTAATCAACGAAAGCAAACACGTGCCACAACAAGTGTTCTGGTTCAGCACCTTGGTCTCCAAGGCCTCGAACTTGCCGTTGATTCAAAGCACGCTGAAGAAAGCCGGTGTGTTCGACAGCCGTGTGGTGGAGATGTCTCAGGGCCAGAAAACAAGCCGCTTCGTGGCCTGGACCTTCCTCGACAACACGCAACAGCGTATCTGGCGCGAGAAGCGCTGGGCCGCAGCCAAAGCCTGATATTTTCAGTGCATCACACAGAAAAAGCCGTGCTCGGAGTGACCCGAAGCACGGCTTTTTTACAGCAAGATCTGGTTGCCGGTCAGGGCAAACGAATACTTACTTGTTCACCGAATCGCTAAGGCTTTTGGCCGGTACGAATTTGATGACTTTTTTAGCAGCGATTTCGATGGCAGCGCCAGTCGAAGGGTTACGGCCGGTGCGAGCTGGACGCTCAGTGACTTTCAATTTGCCAATGCCTGGCAAAGTGATTTCAGCGCCGTTTTCCAGTTGATCAGCAACAATCTGGCCCAATTGCTCAAGAGCATTACGCGCGGTGGTTTTTGGCGCGTCGATAGCTTCGGCGATATCGGCGATCAATTGGTCTTTAGTCATTGCCATGGTGGTGTTCCTTCCCTATCTAATTCATTTGGATTGCAGAATGTGGCGTCGGCCCGGGGCCAGGCAATAAACCTGGCCCTCACGTAGCAGCCACGATCAATCGCGAACTGTAGATGCTGAAACCGGGTTTTGGTTCGACCTGACGCTTACAAACTGCGTGCTTAGCGCCCTTCAAGTGCGCAAGACGGGGCAAAACTAGCACAGAGGCAATCAAATATCCGCCCCTACCTACCCATTTGGTCAGCTTTAGAGCGTTAAACGGTAAAAAATACGTTAGAAACACTCAAAACCGACCAAAACCCGCCGTGCGCCGGACACATCTACGCCGCCCAAGGTGCGTTACACTTGCCGACTTTGAATTGAGCGCAGGCTCCCCCGCCGCTCTTCATCTATGACTTTCCAACCGAGAAGCCCATGCCGATCCGTCATTGCATCGTTCACCTGATCGAGAAAAAACCCGACGGTACGCCAGCGATTCTGCACGCCCGTGAGTCAGAACTCGCCGAGTCTCAGGCCATCGAGAACATGCTTGCTGACCTCAACGAGAGCTACAACGCCAAACAAGGCAAAGCGTGGGGCTTTTTCCATGCTGAGTCCGGGGCACACCCGTTCAGTGGCTGGCTCAAAGAGTATTTGGACGGCGGCAAGGATTTCACGGCATTCAGCAAGATCGCCGTTGAACACCTGCAAAAGCTGATGGAAGAATCCAACCTGTCGGTCGGTGGCCACGTGTTGTTCGCGCACTACCAGCAAGGCATGACCGATTACCTCGCCATCGCCCTGCTGCACCACAGCGAAGGCGTGGCGGTAAACGCCGAGCTAGACGTGACGCCTTCGCGCCACCTCGACTTGAGCACCCTGCACCTGGCGGCACGCATCAACGTCTCCGAGTGGCAGAACAACAAGCAGTCCAAGCAATACATTTCGTTCATCAAAGGCAAAAACGGCAAAAAAGTATCCGAATACTTCCGCGACTTCATCGGTTGTCAGGAAGGCGTCGACGGCCCTGGTGAAACCCGTACCTTGCTCAAGGCGTTCAGCGATTTCGTAGAAAGCGAAGACTTGCCAGAAGAGTCCGCGCGGGAGAAAACCAAAACCTTGGTGGATTACGCCAGCGCCCAAAACAAAATGGGCGAACCCATGGGCTTGGAAGAATTGTCCGGCTTGATCGACGAAGAGCGCCCACGAGCGTTCTACGATCACATCCGTAACAAGGACTACGGCCTGTCCCCGGAGATTCCGGCGGATAAGCGCACCTTGAACCAGTTCCGTCGCTTCACCGGCCGCGCAGAGGGCCTCTCCATCAGCTTTGAAGCGCACCTGCTGGGCGACAAGATCGAATACGACGAAGAAGCCGGCACCTTGATCATCAAAGGCCTGCCCACCCAACTCACTGATCAGCTGAAACGCCGCTGAAGAATCGATCAGCCCCTATCAAACCGCGAGACCGAATATATTCGGGAAGCAGCCGGCGCGGTACATCAGACAGGCTGATAAAAGGTAACCCCATGCTCGTCCGCACACTGAAGAAGTTCGTGTTGATCATGCTGGTCGTGGTCGCTTACCAGAACTGGGGCAAGATTGAGCACTTCTTTAGCCCTGACACCGCAGTGGCCAGCCAAAGCCAGGCGCACGCCAAGGTTGTGCTGTACGCCACCGACTGGTGCGGCTACTGCAAACAGACGCGGCGCTTCCTCGACAGCAAAGGCATCCCGTTCAAAGAGTTCGACATCGAAAAATCCGTCGAGGGCCGCAAAGCCTATGAGGCGCTGGGCGGACGCGGCATCCCGATGATCGACGTCAATGGCACACTGATCAGAGGGTTCAGCCCGGATGAGATATTGGCGGCTTTGAAGTAGCTCGACTCAACGCGCCTCAATCCGAAACCCCAGCCGCGGAAAATGCACATGCACCACGCCCGTGTGTTCATGGTCCCGGCGCAGGATCAATTCTTCGCGACCGCTGAACACTAACTCACCTTCAATCGGATCAACGCCATAATCGATGGCTGAGATAACAACGTTCTGACCTGGCGTAAAACCGTTGGGGTCGGTGAAATCTTCGTCTGGCAGGGCGGCGGGTGTGGCGTTTCGGGCAATCTCAAGTGCGTCGGTGGAACTCAACGCGTTGAACGCGCCATGGCCGAGGGCTTCCACTCGCTGGTACCAAGCGGTAATCGCCGGGTAGTCGTCAACCAGCGGCGCCGTAACGGATCCCTGTTTGACGAACCACAGCGGGTGAGCCAAGGCGAGGTCGGCAATCGACGGTTTACCAAACAGGAAGTCACCGTTGCGCTCAAGTTGTAACTCCAGACGCGCCATCAAGGTCGGCCATTGGTGCTTGGCCTGCTCCAATGTAACCCGCACGGCATTACCCCCCGAGAACAGCCCAGCACGATCAACCATGAATGCTTTGACGCCCTCAGGTGGCAGTTTTGCAAACCGCTGCGCCGCAGAAGCGGGTTGTAAGGCCAGGCTTACGGCGTGCAAGAACATCACCGAATCAGCCCAGGCCGCGAAACTTGCCACGGTGAACTCCTGACCTTCAGGAAAGAACGCCGGCAAGGCTTTTTCTTGCTCCAGCCGACGGGCAATGATGGCGGTATCACAATAGATGTCAGCGCCCACTTGCAGCACGGGGGTTTTGCGATAGCCACCGGTCAGGACAGTCAGATCAGGTTTGGGCATGATCGGGGAGATCATTACCGAACGCCATGAGAGTCCTTTGAAACCCAGCATCAAACGGGCTTTTTCGGAGAAAGGGGACGTTGGATAGTGATGCAAGATCAGCTCTGACATGGTCGGCTCCGCGTGTGGGTGGAAAGCCTGAAGCTTACCTCCCCGCGCGAGGCGAGCCTATCCACTCAGCCTGATAGCCAGTCATCACGACGGTGGATGAATAACGCTTTGAGGTGCGACAACGAAGCTCGACACCAGTGCTTCTTTCGCGCTTTTTTTCAACTGTTTGATCAAGCGCTCTTGGCGCAGAGCTTCACCCTTGTCGAAACACGCTTCGATGTAAACCAGCGCGACCGCCGGGCTAGAGTAGAAGAAGCGTGCGCCTTTGCCACGTTGATGAGCCACGAAGCGACGATGGGGATCGTCGCTTATTCCGCAGTACAACGAGCCATTAGCGGCGCGCACCAAGTAGACGAACCAAGGCTTGGCGGCGCTCGCGTCAGCGCTGATGGAAGAGGTGGGCATTTGGCTAAGAAACAACCGCTGATACAGAAGAAGCTAGCGATTTTAGCAGATGACCCACCCTAGAACCGAAAGCCTTTTAGTCATCGTACTTGAGCCCTTCTCGGTGCGTCAGTTGATTGATGAAGTTGCGTTCCCGGTCCTTTTGCTGCTGTTGCAACAGTTTCGCCCGGTTCAAGTACTCATCATTCAACTCTGAAAACTCATCTTCCAGACGCGCCCTTTCTTGCTGGAAGGTTGTCTCCAGTTCGGCAAATTCCCCCGCGTACCCGTCGCGCAACCAACTGACCCAAAAGTCCCGGTCCGCTGCCGACGCGAGAAAGCTCGCGCTATTCTGGTGGGTCATTACCTCAGCTTGAACGCTCGTCAGCTCGTCGGGAGTTACCGACGCAGCTACCCGGTACAGCATACTGGTCGGAGGCTGCGGCAGACCAAGGCGCTCGGCCAAACCCAAACGATAAGCCAGGCGTACCTCGGCCGCATCCCGGCCGCGGTTATTAGCCAGCGCAATGCGATCAACTTCATCCAGCCGGTATAACTGACGCATGAGCCGGTAAAGTGTTGGCCCGCGCTCGGACTCTGGGATCCCGCGAAGTGAATTACGTGTGTAAACCTGAACTTCCATTTGATTGAACTGCAAGCGAATGCCATCGGCGCACGTTCGATTGACGATAGGCTCTTCGGCCATGACGTTAAGCAGCGCACGTAACTCCACGTCCTGCGCCGCCTCCAGCACGCTCCAGACCCGTGACGTCAATTCGCTGCGCGCCCTGATAAAATCCGAAGACTCTTGAAGACGACTGATCAACGTCAAGACTCGAGGTGCATCAGCAGCCGTTTCGAGTCGATCCCATAAGGCACGATGCGCGGCCACCTCTTCGCTTGAACCGATCAGCCAAGGTTCGACGCTCGGCAGCACAGAGGTTGAAGACCCTGCGGCCCCATGCCGGTGTAAAGCAAAATCCGAATCTGAATCTGAATCCGAGTCTGCACTCAAGTCAGAACTACCGGGCTCGGATGAGTAAGCACGCTCGGTTGGCAAATTGCGAATATCGTCGGGCAAGTCCATGTAGAAGCTGTACGACCTATGGTGACCGTGCTCCCCTACATGAGCGAGGATCATTGTTTCCCGGGACAGCGGATTGCCGTTTAACGATATCTCGGTGTGTACAGAATCGCTGCGCGGGTTTCTAAGAAGGTCTTCGGGTAGTTCAGTTATGCCGTTTTCGCACAGTGAAAGCGAACTGATGCTAGTTAGTGCACTCGCGCTCAACCATTCCGGCCACTGGGTCAGACCGGTATTGTCCAGCGTCAGCGAGTCCCAATAGCGACCCGTCAATAGGGGCGTGTTGGAAAGGGGGCCAAGGGTGTTGCCACTCAGATCAAGATGCTGCAGATGAGGACGAGCTCTTAGAAACTCCATGACCTCTTGGTTTATCAACATTTGTTGGTTTGTTAGAACCAACTCCCTCAGACGGGGTAATTCGGCCAGTACGCGTGGGGGTGTGACCAACAGAGGAGAGTGCTCCACGATAGCCAGGCTGGTAGCGTGCTGAAACCGCCTTAGAAACTGCTCAAGCTGGGCGTCATCCGCAATCACATTGCGTAACGTCAGATGGGTGACATTGCGATAAAAAGCGTTGGGCAACACCTGTGGAAAGTCCGACAACCGGGATGACTCAACCAGTACAGCGAGCGGTGTGCGCCCCGCAACCGCTCGGATCCAATGGCTGAGCAAGGTCTCACTCATTTGACTTCGGATTAACGCCCTGTCGTCGAAAGGTGACGCAGCGGCACTCGAAGTAACTTCCCAGTCTCGCAACGCCGTTTCCAACTCGGCTTGTTCTTGAAGCAACACGACCACGTGGGATTGGAGTTCGGGGGGCACATCAAGATCGAAAGTGAACGACCTGCCCGCTCTCGCCTCACCCAGAAGCGCCTGGATGATCGCACTCCGAGATAGCTGATTGCCCAGCAGCCCTATCCGCGTCTTACGAGTAAGACTCAATTCATTGTCGATGATAGCGTCCGGCAACATGGCGATGTGATTACCGCCTAGTGATACTTCGGCAATGTTATTGGGCAACAAAGCATTGAGCCAGACGGGCCAGCGCTCCAGCCCGACACGGTCGAGCCCCAAATATTGAAGGTTCAGATGAACAGACCCTGCGGGGGCATCGAAGAATGTAAACCTGTTACCGCTCAGGTCCAGCCGTTCAAGGTGTGGTAAACGTGTGAAAAGCTCGAAATTCGCAGGACGGATGTCCAGTCCCTGATTGATCACGCTCAGCGTTCGCAAGTTCGGAAGGTGGGTTGAAACGATATGCGGCAGGGCATAAAACTCCGAAATGAAAGAATCAGTTTGAATAGAACTGCGCATTTCCAGCGAGGTAATGTGGGCAAATCTGCTCAAAAACGTCTCTAGCACGAACAGACTAATGTCCTGGAACGGTAATTCATGCGTACGGCCTATCTGCGTTACCACATTGGACATTTCAAGCCGTTGAACACTTTGGATGAAAAATTCTGGTAACTGCTCAGGAAAGTCCTCCAACCCTATGGACTCCAGGCGTAACGTGGCCAGCCCCTCACTCGGCGTCGCCAAGCTGCTGCTTTGCCAGTGACCGATGATTGCTTCGCCGATTCGAGTCCGGCTGACCATTCTCGCCTCGCTCATGCCTCTGATTGCGCTTGAGGCATAGCACCATTGCCCAAGGCTGGCGCGCAATGCTTGTCGCTCCTCCAGCAACACATCTAGCCGAGCGCTGATGTCAGCGTTGGTCATCTCAGCATCGCGCATGATGACCAGAGCCTGTTGCGGGGTGATGTCCTCCAGCTCAAGCAGGCCTATTTTGTCCAACAAATGATCTTCAAGGATGTCGCCTGCCAGTGCCCCCCTGCCGCTCAGGGCATACCCCAAGTGAACCTGCTTGATCCGCGTAGGCGAATTAAACTTTAAGCGGGGCTTTTGTTGACCAAGCAGGCGTGATACTTGACCTCGATCGGCAACCGCCAGGCCTGCAAGTGCTTTATTCAATGCCGCACCTTGCGCGGGATGGGGAAATCCAAGAGCGCGCCGAGGGCCATCAGACAGTGCATGCAAGATCGAATCACAGAAGCTGCTGTTTTTGGGGGAAATACCATTTAACGAATTCCCTTCAGCGTCAAATGCCTGGTAACGACCCTTGGATTTGACCAAGACCTTGCGTTCAGGGGCTTGGGGTTCACCAATGCTCTCCAGCACCGTGCCGTAGCGAGAACCTTCGCGGACTTCAATACGCACCTGATCAGACCAACCGGGTAGTTTTTCCAGCAGGCGCAGCCTCAGTGTGTCGGTGTCGGCGTTGTTTACCGAGCCCAGATAAAAACCTTCAAGAGCGCGGTTCAATCGCGTTTCCTTCTGCTGCCAGACCGCCGCTTCGCCAACACGCAAAGGGATGCGTCCGGTGTTCAGCATCTGTTGTTTCTCCTCCGACGTGAGAGTGACCAATAGGTCCTGGGCGACGGCGGTTGGCGTCGTCGGGAAGTCTCGCTGGATTAACTTCACCAGCGGATCGTTCGTGACTTCACTGGCGTTATACAACCGCTCGAAGTGTTCGGCCCGTGTGCTGCCGGGTTCTGCGATGGACGTTTCAAGCGTCAAGTCCAGCTGAAAACGCTTGATCGTATCGTCAAGTTGTCCCGGAGGCGGCACGCTGTCAACGTGCACTTGGCGCAGTATTGAATCGTCGATATCCGCGATGGCCAGAATGTTTTCAGAGGCGCTTTCGGACAATCCCACTACCGAATGGCCGAGTCGTTTGAACAGCGTGTTTTTCGCCCACACGTGCGGTGACTCACCTTCGTGGCGGAAGGCTCCGACGCCGTTGTGCTCAAGCGCCGGAGAGAACATATGCGTGTTGTTCGGGTGCTTGATGACCCATCTATTCAACGGCGCGTGATGCTGAACCTCATAGCGCTTGTCCTCAATAGTCAGGTACTTTTTACCCTTGTGTTCAATCACACCGTTGAGATCGGGGCTGGCGCCTTCCGGGAGCGTGCTTCGGAATTCGAACGGGGTTAAATCAGGCTTCCAGAGCCGGGTTTGTCCGTTGCTCAGCTTGATGGGAATCACTTTGCCGACAAAATTGTTACTGAGGATCGGGGGCGGCTCAGGTAGCGTGTGACCCGCCGCCAATGCCGCCATAAACGCAATCTGTTCAGCGGCGCCCATCAGGTGATCAAGACCTTCTTCCATGTCGCCATGGCTCAAATCCTGAAGGCCGTGATAAACCTCACCGATCAGCTCTACCGTCGCATCGATCATCATGACCGCGCCCAACGGTGGAATCACGAACGAAGCGAGGTTAAGAATGTTCATACCGACACTTAGCCAAAGTTGCAGCCGCTCTTGACGAGTTTTAGCGTCTTCCTCTTCGGTGGGCACAGCCAGGAATCGGGCGTTGTCCTTCAGCAGAAACACGTGTTGTCGGTGCATTCTGCTGAACGGATTCTCTCTAAGCTCGTCGGTGTCGACGACGAGATTCGCCGTAGGGTCAGCACTATGATGCCAAAGGCCCAAGGTAAACATACTCCCGTCCTGGGGCACCAAGGGGAACAGGTGCTTGTTTAGCCGGGTAAAAAACGCGGCCCGTTGCCGCTCACCGATGAGCTGAGCGAAAAACGACTGGTAGGACTTGTCCATTAATCGACTGCGAAGCCCATCTTCCAGCGCTGTCAGCGAGGCGTATTCAGTGACAGGGCTAACGGGGTCTTGCGGGATGTACAAAAGTGTCGGGACTTGCGTCGTAACCCACGTTCGTTGCGGACTGATCAACAATACCCGTGGAATCTCAACGCCAAACAGTGTCAACCGTTGCAACAATAGAAGCTCACCGTTGAACCGAGGCTCAGGCTTCTGACGGGCCAACGCGACCATCGCCGAGCACGCTTCCTGGCTGATGGTTTTTTTCATGGCAGCGGCCCGTGCGTAGACTTCCATGTCCGCTTGGTCATTGGCGATGAACGTCGCACGCGCATTGAAGCGTGCGGAATCGCGCCCCTGTCCCGGCGCGGAGTCCGGTTCGAGCACGCTCTTTAGATGGTCTTGGTATTGACGTCCCAGGTTCAAGTATCGACAAAGATCAATAAACGCGTCGGGCTTGATCGCCTTGGGGTGAGTGTTGCCGTTGCTGTCGAGGATCGCTGAACTTTTCCGAAGAAAACCCGCCACCGACTCTTTGCGCTCAAAGTTATGCAGCGCCGACTCCAACAGCGTGAGTTGGGTCCCCGCCTGGGTCGCTCTTTCCTGGACGGCATAAAACAACCGGTCTTTTCTGACATCCAGGCCCGCACCGAACTTGGCGTCCAAGGCTCGAAGCAGTAAAGGTTCGGAAAACTCAGCGAGCCCCCTGAGCGGCTTGAACAGCTCTTTTAGCGCTTCCTTGGCGCGTCGGCTGGCCAACAATGCGAAGCAGTAGTCTTGACGCTCTTGCAGCGAGGATTGTGTAAAAGCGGGAGGCAGATTTTTCTGAATAACACCCAGAACAGGGTCGTTTTTGAATTGCGTCTTAATTTGTTCTAGGAGAGAGGTCGAAACCGAAGAGAAAATCAGTGGAGGTGTTGAAGTCATAGTGCAATCGCCTTATCTGGAATAAGGCATTGACGTTATCGAGCCGAAAATCAAAAGAAGCTTAAATAAATATTATCTCGGCGTGCGCGTTCAATTCCCGTCTTGAAACGCTTTCAAGCCTTTTTGCGCCTGCGCCCGAATTGCGTTTTGCACCAGCGGCGTCCAGCCCAATAGCAACCCCTTGGTACCCAAGGCCTGCCGCGACCAGCGCCACAGATCAAACTGATCATGGTGTTCGCAAATCTTGCCATCGCGAAACACGAAGCGCGCCTGAATATCGTTGACCACCGTATTACCGGTCTGGCTGAACAAGTAAGTCGCAACCCAGTGCGCGCCGCCAGTGCGGTCGTTGGCGCGTACATGGTCGAATGTAAGTGAGAAGTCTTTGGCGCGGGAGGTCAGCATCCGCCACATGTCACCGGCTTGCCGGCCTCGCAGCTCACCAAATACCGGGTCGCTAAACAGTACATCCTCGGTATAACAGGCAATCATGGCCTCAGCGTCGAGTTGGTTAAAAGCTTGGTAAAACTCAATGATTACTGCGCTGTTTGCGTCGCTCATTTTGTCGGTTCCATGACGAACGAAAGAATTCCAGCACGATAATCGGCAATGCGACCGTTGACCATCAGCATTCGCAGCGGAAATGACGTTGATCAGATCTTTTCGACAGTGACCTGAACGTATTGTGCTCTTCCCGCGCCCCAGCCAAAGATCACCGCCGCCAAACCAATTACCGCGAAAATCCATCCCACCGCGTTCCAACCCCCCGTCTGATCGTGAACGATGCCGACCGCCAGCGGCCCCAACGAGGCCAAGGTGTACCCAAAACCCTGGGCCATGCTCGACAGGTTGGCCGCAACATGGGCGTCCCGTGAGCGCAACACGATCAGGGTCAGCGCCAGGCTGAACGTACCGCCCTGCCCCAACCCTAAGACAATCGCCCAACCCCACAAACCGTCCAGCGGTGCGAGCAGGCAACCGAATAATCCGCCCACCGTCAGCAGCATCACGATCAGGATGCCCAGACGCTGATCCTTGCCCCGGGTCGCCAGCCACGGCGCGGTGAGCGCACTGGCCAATTGGACAATGATCGAGCCGGACATCACCAGACCCGCCTCAGTGGGCGACAACCCGCGACTGATCAGGATCGAGGGCAACCAGCCAAACACGATGTACGCCAGCGACGATTGCAGGCCCATATAAAGAGTGACTTGCCACGCCAGCGGATCACGCAACAACCCGCGAACCCGATAAGCCACGGTATGGGCACCATGAGCGTGACGCACCTGCGGCAGCCAAAACACCATCGCCAGCAAGGCTGGAATCATCCAAAAGCCCAAGCCCAACGACCAACTGCCGCCGAAATACTGGCTCAACGGCACGGTTGCACCGGCTGCGATGGCGGCGCCCAGGCTCAACGCCATGGTGTAAACACCGGTCATCGCGCCGGCCTGTTTGGCAAAATCACGCTTGACGATGCCCGGCAGCAAAACACCGATGATGCCGATGCTCGCGCCCGCTAAAAGGCTGCCCGCGAACAACCCGAACTCACCCAGGGAACTGCGCAAGATAATCCCGCACGCCAACGTCAGCAAAATCCCCAACACCACCCGTTCACTGCCAAAACGCCGCGCCAGCACCGGAGCAAGCGGCGCAAACAAGCCCAGGCACAAAACCGGCAACGTCGTCAGCAACCCGGCCTTGGCCGCCGACAATCCCAGGCTATTGGACACCTCACTCAACAACGGCGACATGCTCGACAACGCCGGACGCAGGTTCAGCGCCACCAACACCAATCCGAGCAGCAGCAACCAAGGTCGCTTTAATACCGGGTGCGAGTGCTGAACCTGCTCATCATCAGCCTCGGCATCGATCAGCAGCTCATTGATTTCGTGGGGCGTAGGCATGTTGTTCACTGGGTCAGGATTCTGAGGCGGGTCGAGCATCCTGTTGGAGAACGAAGGAGAAAACAAGGTAGAGCGCTATTTTAGTGCGCGACACCTGGGTACGAATCTGAGCCAACTTGTTGGCGAAAGTCCTTCGGGCATATCTCAGCCCTGGTCAGCGCTTATCAAAAACTGTAGGGGCGGGCTTGCTCGCGATCGGCTGCGAAGCAGTCGTAAATCCGCGACTCGGTTCTTTAAGTTGGAACCGGATTGGCCAATTGGGACCGCTTCGATCGAGCGCGACCCCGGGCCCATCTCGGGCAAGCGCCAACCGAGGGTAAGGCCGGACCGTAATCCACTGGTTATCGGCGCTCCTGGACTATCGCCAACAAGTTGGCTCCTACAGAGAGTTGGCACTTTTTTTACACTTGAACGAAATTTCAGAAACGTCCTACAGACTTCGCAGAAATACTCGAAATAGAATGTCCAGCTGTTCAACGGAGGGTAATCATATGAGTATAAAAATATCAATGTCCATCAATGGCCGCGATCAAGGTCTTATTTCCAAAAACTGCACGAGCAAGGAGTCCCAAGGCGACAACAGCTTGCTTGAGTACCTTGACGAAATAACGGTAATCACTCTAAAGCACGAAATGACCGGTTCAGAGAATCCAGAAGATGACTCGTACCCACCGCTAGTCATTACCAAGTATTTGGATCTTTCGTCCCCAATGTTGATGAATGCACTGGTAAACGAGGAAATGATCGACTGTGAGATATCCGTATACAAAGAGTTGCCATCGGGCAGTAGTGAAAAACTCTACTCCATAGCGCTCACAGGAGGTGCGATCATCGACATACATACCAGGCACCGCAAACCACCGAAAAACGAATCAGGAACTCAAGAAAAACTTTCTATTCTTTATCACACCGCGACCTATACACACTATGGACGTACTGCCGGATCCTTTTCGTTTGTAAACTCAACATACAGCAAGGGATTCCAGTAACTATTACGCCGCAGTAGCCAGTTGCTGCCGAATGCGATACACCATCCATACCCGATTGATGTCACTCACTAACAAGGCCTCTCGTGCGGAATTGCACTGCCCTTGTACCATTTTGTAATAATTGATCGAGCGTTATACGGTGAACTTCCAAGATTCTCGTAAATTTTCGGAAAGATCCTACACGCATACTAAAAACTTTCGCCATACAATGGCCCGAATTTTTCACAGGAGATTCTCTCTATGGCTTATCACGGATACATGACCATGACCGGCACACAGCAAGGGCTCATTTCAGCCGGTTGCTCAAGCCACGAATCGATTGGCAACAAGTGCCAGACTGCGCACACGGATGAAATAATGGTGCTCTCATTCGATCATCGAATGTTCAACGCTGAAAACTCGAACCACGCCACACACCAACCCGCACTCATCACTAAAAACATCGATAAGGCCACCCCGTTACTGGCCCAAGCGCTGTCCAATCGCGAACTTGTCAACTGCGAGATTACGTTCTACCGGATCTCGAAGTTCGGAACTCAAGAAAAGTTCTTCACGATCAAACTGAAAGACTGCCTAATAGCCGACCAGCAAATGGAAATGCCCCATGCTGTTTCGGAAAATGACGCCGAGCCCCAGGAACATATTGCTATCCGCTATCGCGATATCACCTGGACGCATCACCTCGCCAATACCAGCGGATGGAGCTCTTGGGATGACTCCGCATGGAACAAATAAACGGCAAGCAAAAGCCTAGCAGCGATGACTACTTCCGAGTGACCAACGCGGCAAGTGTATTGGCAAGCCAAGCGTGCACCGTGTCGGCCAAGCATATTCAGGATGGGATGCTGCGGCTCCAGTTTAATCGGGAAGTTGCTTACTACGCGCGGGGGATTGTCAGGGATGTGGCGGAGGGGAGGAAGAGTGCTGAGTGGGGGTTAAAAGAGCTAAAAAAGAAGATAAAAGATATTGTAGAGCAATCGCAGCACGTCGCTAAATATGCGATATGGCTCCGCTCGACTAATGTTAAAACCAGAGGCGCGACGCCTATTTCGTTACATAAGGTCAGATTTCATAAGAGCATACAAACTAGCGTCTGTCCCGGCTTTAATGCTTGATGCAACGACCACCTCGATAACTGCATATGACGCATGGGAAGCGTGGAAAACTTGGAAAGCTAAAAGTGAATGATCATTTGTTTAGCAGCCTTTTTATTTTTGTGAGCATTTTATTTTACCTACCTGCTCTATGGGCCAGGAAAGCTTTATCGGGAGATAATTACTCCCCCACGAAATACTTAGGCTACTATTTGTATATCCTCGCATGCTTCGCTGTGCACTTGAACTACCTTGAGAACAACTACATCCCATTTGTAGGAGTGAAGGGAAACCCCATTATGGCCGGAGCATCACTCCTCGTGATGTTCGCTTACTTCTTCACCAGCCCAGTACCATGGAAACGAAAAGGCTGGTTCTCACGCGTTCCTATGCCAGTAGTTTTGCCCTGCCCCAGTCCGGACCGCCGAAAGACCTACCAACGACGAGTGTTGGCCAAATGGGAAAAAAGGCCCGTAAAAAATTTTATAGTATATGTAGTGATCACTGTTGTTTTGATTTTGTTCTGGTTGGAACCACTGCAAGACTGGCTTGCGCGACCAGATACTGTAATTCCGAAATTCAACGGGGGAGCGTTTGGTCCCAATGGGGTTATCTCATATATTTTTATACTGCTCGCCTTTATGAATTATCTACCTTCTCTCTGGGCGAGGTTTGCGCTTTCGGGCGAAGGATTTTCAGTAGAAAAATCCACCGCTGCATTGGTTTACAACATTTTCTGCGCGATATTTCACCAAGAGTTTTTGAACGATGGGAAATTTATATTCTTAGACGCTATCGATAATTCGATGGTTGGCTGGGTGTCATTTTGTATGATCATTCTTCATGCTGAAGCTGTAGCTTACCCGTGGAGAAGAAGAATATTACTTTGGAAAGTCGTTTAAATCAGCAATGAAAATCTTCATCTTTTGAGGTTTTATGAGAATTGCAGATAACTTTATCAGTTTTTTGATTTTTTTGGGAAGGGCCGGAGTGATTATTTGTTGCTCTGTATTTTATACTGTTATTATCGGGAATATATTATTGAGTATCGTAACATTAACACCCATTCAATCGCGATATGTCATGGGCATATTCTTTGTATTCCTTTTGATCACCGGGACTTATGCTATGCGTGCTTATTTGAAAAAACCGGGCCGGATTTTTTTTTAACCCAACGTGAACAAAACCTGCCGGGAAATGAAAGTTGCTTATTGAAAAAATAGGCGCTGAGTTTTGCCTGACATTCAGCTATGAATGGCCTTCGCAGACAAGCCTGCCCTACGATGTTTTCGTTCCGAAATTCGTGTCGTACGAAAACCTCGCGTTAGTGGAGGAAAATATGATGATCAGATATTTGACTGCCCCGGACTGACGCGGGCCAAGTCACCCTGATATTTTTTGAAGGAGCTTCAATGTCTAATAACCCGTATGTGGACTACATCCCAAAAGTTGCACACCCGTCCTGACTTTTGAGGTTTTTTCATGAGTAAATACTCAGAGCAGTTCAAGCTCTCTGTATTGCAGCGGATGTGGGATCAGGAGCTCTCCCGTCGACAAACCACTGCGCTGCTTAATCTGCGCGCTGTCGGCGCCAATTACCCAGGAAATGTTTTCGTCTTGCGATGCCATTTAGGTCGCCAGCGCTAACAGTCTAATACTACATTTGAGTGTAGGGTGTCGCAATGAAAAAAAAAGCTACATTTAACCAAAAGGCTTTTGCTTTTTTTCAAATCTTATTGTTGATTCCCGCTGCCGCTGGGTTTTATACCGCTGTCAGCTTTTTATTACTTATGCAATTTATATCACTAGAGCCTATTTTTTGGCGCTGCATCGTAATTATATTTTTTACATGTCTTAATATAATTGGATTTTACTGGTCCTTTAAATACTTTAAGAAAAACGGTAATTTCGACTTATAAAGTTTAGAAAAAATACGTAACGCCTGAATCTCCATCGCGGAAAATGACGCCAAACCTCAAGAGAAAATTGCTATTCGCTATCGCGATATCACCTGAACCTATCACCTCGCTAACACCAGCGCATGGAGCTCTTGGAATGACTTGCTGCAGAGGTTGATAGGGTTGGCGGTTATCGGGTTAGTGCTGAGCTTTTTCATGGGTTTCTGGTTCAGTTTGCTTTGGGTCGAGTTCTCTCACGGTATAAAAATCTACTTATGGATCGGAGCGCAGCGTGCAATCAACTATTTTGAGAATGATCCTCTAGGCAAGGGTAATGCTAGATTTACGCTGCTGAATTTCGTGTGGATGCTGGTTGGGCTTAACATGCGGTATTCCATGCCCAACGCCCTCGTTTTCATGGAAATATTGCACGGTGGAGTTGTCCAGGCTGGGCCCACAGGATGTGTAATTCACCCACATATCCACCGCCCGCCCCTTCGCAGGCAAGCCAGCTCCCACAAAATTTGACCAGCTGCCCATAAAAAAACCCGAACACAAAGTCCGGGTTTTTTCTTCACACCACCAAAACCACTAGTGCAAGATCTGGCTCAAGAACAACTTGGTCCGGTCGCTCTGTGGGTTATCAAAGAACGCATTAGGCTCGGCTTCTTCAACAATCTCGCCTTTGTCCATGAAGATCACTCGGTTTGCCACGGTACGGGCGAAGCCCATTTCGTGGGTTACGCAGAGCATGGTCATGCCGTCTTCTGCCAGGCTGACCATGGTGTCGAGCACTTCCTTAACCATTTCTGGATCGAGGGCCGAGGTTGGCTCGTCGAACAGCATGATTTTTGGCTTCATGCACAGTGCACGGGCAATCGCCACGCGCTGTTGTTGACCACCGGACAGTTGACCCGGAAATTTATGCGCCTGCTCTGGAATGCGTACACGCTCCAGATAGTGCATTGCAATTTCTTCGGCCTGTTTTTTCGGCATCTTGCGCACCCACATCGGGGCCAAGGTGCAGTTTTGCAGGATGGTCAGGTGCGGGAACAGGTTGAAGTGCTGGAACACCATGCCCACTTCCCGACGGATCGTTTCGATCTGCTTGAGGTCGTTGGTCAACTCGGTGCCATCAACCACGATGCGACCCTGCTGATGCTCTTCCAGACGGTTGAGGCAGCGGATGGTGGTCGACTTGCCTGAACCCGACGGGCCGCACAAAACGATGCGCTCGCCCTGACGGACGTTCAGGTTGATGTCTTTGAGTACGTGGAACTGGCCGTACCACTTGTGTACGCCTTCCATCTGGATCATGCCTTCGGCGCCCAGAGGCAGTTTGCTCACTTCAGTCATCACAAAACTCCTAACGCTTGTGGCCTGTGTCCAACTTACGCTCCAAATGCATGGAGTAGCGGGACATGCCGAAACAGAAGATCCAGAACACCAGCGCAGCGAAGACATAGCCTTCGGTGGCCATACCGAGCCATTTTGGGTCGGCGGCTGCTTGTTTAACGCTGTTGAGCAGGTCGAACAAGCCGATGATGATCACCAGGCTGGTGTCTTTGAACAGGGCAATGATCGTGTTGACGATGCCCGGAATCACCATTTTCAACGCTTGCGGCAGAATCACCAGGCCCATGCTGCGCCAGTAACCCAAGCCCATCGCAGCGGCCGCTTCGTACTGACCTTTAGGGATGGCTTGCAAGCCACCCCGTACCACTTCAGCCACGTAGGCCGACTGGAACAAAATCACCCCGATCAGTGCGCGCAGCAGTTTGTCGAAGCTCATGCCTTCTGGCAGGAACAACGGCAGCATCACTGACGACATGAACAATACGGTGATCAATGGAACGCCGCGCCAAAACTCGATGAACGTCACGCAGACCACGCGAATCGCCGGCATGTTAGAACGTCGACCCAAGGCCAACACCACACCTAAAGGCAATGCGCCGGCGATACCGACAGTGGCAATCACCAGGGTCAACATCAACCCGCCCCACTGGCTGGTCGCCACTTCGGTCAAGCCGAAAATGCCGCCATGCAGAAGGAAGTAAGCCACGAATGGGTAAATGACCAGAAAGCTGAAGCCATAGACTGCTTTACGGGTCAGGAACTTCATAAACAGTGGCGCGACACCCACGATGGCCAAAATGACCGTCAGGTTTACCCGCCAGCGCAGCTCAGCCGGAAAATAGCCGTACATGAACTGACCGAAGCGCTGCTCGATAAACACCCAGCAGGCGCCCGACTTGGTGCAGTCTTGACGGGTGGTACCGACCCAGTTGGCATCGAATATCGCCCAATGCAGCAAAGGTGGGACGATCAGCCAGATCAGATAAAACGCAAACAGCGTCAACAGCGTATTGAGCCAACCGGAGAACAGGTTGGCCCGCATCCACGCCACGGCGCCCACGCTCATTTTTGGCGGCGTCATGTCGGGTTTGAAAGAATGAGTTGTCATGAGCTTTTCCTCACCGCTCGATCAGCGCAATGCGCTTGTTGTACCAGTTCATCAACAGCGAAATGCTGATGCTGATTGCCAGGTACACGCTCATGGTGATCGCAATCACCTCAATAGCTTGACCGGTCTGATTGAGCACCGTACCGGCGAACAACGAGACCATTTCCGGGTAACCGATACCGGCTGCCAACGATGAGTTCTTCGCCAGGTTCAGGTATTGGCTGGTCAGCGGTGGAATGATCACGCGCAACGCTTGCGGGATGATGACCTTGCGCAAGGTTGGACCCGGACGCAGCCCCAACGAGCGAGCGGCTTCGGTCTGACCGTGGCTGACCGACTTGATCCCGGAACGCACGATTTCGGCAATGAACGCCGCCGTGTACACCGTCAAGGCAATGGTCAACGCCAGCAGTTCGGGGATCATTACCCAGCCACCGACGAAGTTGAAGCCCTTGAGTTCCGGCATCTCCCAGTGCAGCGGGCTGCCAAGGATCAGCATCTCCAGTGCAGGAATGACCAGGAACATCGCCAGCCCGACCCAGAACTTGTGAAATGGAACACCGGTCTCTTCAAAACGCTTGGTTGCCCAACGAGACATGAACACGATGGCCACAATCGCCACCACAACGCCGACCACAAACGGCCAGAAGGCGTCAGTCAAATTGGCGCCGGGCATATTCAAGCCGCGGTTGCTGAAGAAAAACATATTGCCGAGGCTGTAACTGCCGCGAGGCCCTGGCATGGTCAAAAAGACCGCGAAGTACCAGAACAAAATCTGCAGCAGCGGCGGAATGTTACGGAAGACTTCCACGTAAACAGTCGCCAGCTTATTAATCATCCAGTTGGACGACAGACGTGACACGCCGACGATGAAACCCAGCAGCGTTGCCAGGATTACGCCAATAAACGTCACCAGCAGGGTGTTGAGCAAACCGATAACAAAAACGCGCGAGTAGGTGTCCGATTCGTCGTAGGGGATCAAATGCTGTGCAATGCCGAAACCGGCGCTGCGATCAAGAAACCCGAAGCCAGACGTAATACCGCGGTGTTGAAGGTTTGTCTGGGTGTTATCAAACAGATACCAACCCATGAAGACCACCGCGACAACCGTGATGATCTGAAATAGCCACGCACGCACTTTGGGGTCGCTGAGGGTAAGCCTCTGCTTAGGTGCGCCGATTTGATTTTGCATGTAGTGCCCCAGGAAAAAATGGAACAGACAGCGCTCGGTAACCGTTATGGATTACCGAGCGCAGGGCCTATCAGCGTACAGGTGGTGCGTATTGAATGCCGCCGTTGGTCCACAGCGCGTTCATGCCACGGTCGATTGCCAGAGCAGTGCCCTTGCCGAGGTTTTTCTCGAAGATTTCACCGTAGTTACCAACTTGCGAAACGATCTTCACAACCCAGTCTTTCGGCAGCTTCAGATCTTTACCGTATTCGCCGTCAACGCCCAACAGACGAGCAACGTCAGGGTTTTTGCCGTTTTTGACCAAATCCATAACATTTTTCGACGTTACGCCCGCTTCTTCAGTGTTCAGCAGAGCGAAGCCAGTCCAGCGCACGATCTCCATCCAGTCTTCGTCGCCCTTACGTACAACCGGACCCAAAGGTTCTTTGGAGATGGTTTCAGGCAGTACAACGTAGTCTTTTGGCGAGGCCAATTTGCTGCGCTGTGCATAAAGCTGCGATTTGTCGGAGGTCAACACGTCGCAACGACCGCTTTCCAGCGACTTGGCGCTTTCGTCAGAGGTGTCGAACGTGATTGGCGTGTACTTCAGGTTGTTTGCGCGGAAGTAGTCGGAAACGTTCAGCTCAGTCGTGGTACCGGCTTGAATACAGATGGTTGCGCCATCCAATTCTTTGGCACTTTTCACGCCCAGCTTAGTGTTAGCCAGGAAGCCAACACCGTCGTAGTAGGTCACGAAGCCAGGAAACACCAGGCCCATGCTTGCATCGCGGGAGCTGGTCCAGGTGGTGTTACGCGACAGAATGTCGATCTCGCCAGATTGCAGCGCGGTGAAACGCTCTTTGGCGTTCAGCTGGCTGAACTTAACCTTGGTGGCATCGCCGAAAACTGCAGCGGCAACTGCACGGCAAAAGTCCGCATCGATACCTTGGATAACGCCCTTGGAATCAGGAACCGAAAAACCTGGCAGGCCATCGCTGACGCCGCACTGAATAAAACCCTTCTTCTGAATCGCATCAAGGGTAGCGCCCGCCTGAGCGAAGCTGCTTACGCCAAGAATTGCTGTTGCCGTCAGTACTGCCAGGGTGGATTTCAACATCTTCATTCAAACCTCCAAGTTTGCTCTTGTTGTGTAGAGCTTCAGTCCCGTCGCACCCTTGTGAGGCATTGCTGACCCGTGTCGGCTTATTTTTGGGTCATGCGACGTAAGACCTGGGCCAGGATCGTGTGCGAGATCTACCCGACACCCGAACAACCATAGCCCGCAATCGGTCGAATGGACTAAAGCCCCATGATGTCCGCCGGACCAATCCGGTACATAACGAACTGTACGCAGAACCTGATGCATGGATTCAGTGCCTACTCCGGCTATCAGCCACCTGATAGTGTTACCGCCGAAGCAAACGCATTCACTCAGGGGTTACATAGCAAAGCCCGTACCAGCATGCTGGCAATGTCGAATTAGCGACAGGTCAAGCCCAAAACTTGTAACCTTGCGACATCTTCTTAACTATTTATTTCTATTGCGCACCGCGCCAATGCACCGAAAAAGCGCGTACGCACACTATTGGAGCAGCAATGAGCGACCCATTGATTCTAGAGCCCGTCAACGCCGCAGACGCCTGCGTGATCTGGTTGCACGGTCTTGGTGCTGATCGGTATGACTTCATGCCGGTTGCAGAAATGCTCCAACAAACCCTACTGACCACCCGCTTCATATTGCCGCAGGCCCCAGACCGGGCCGTGACTATCAACGGCGGCTACACCATGCCCAGCTGGTACGACATTTTAGCCATGAACCCCGCGCGGGCCATTAATCGCGAGGAGTTGGAGGTTTCTGCGCTGATGGTGCTGAACCTGATCGAAGCGCAACGCGACAGCGGCATCGACCCGGCGCGGATCTTTCTGGCTGGCTTTTCCCAAGGTGGCGCAGTCGTTTTCCACGCCGCGTTCCTGCGCTGGCAGGGACCGTTGGGTGGCGTGCTTGCACTGTCTACTTATGCCCCCACGTTCAGCGAACAACTGACGATATCTGCGAGCCAAAAACAGATTCCGGTGTATTGCTTGCATGGTGACCGTGACGATGTGGTCCAAACGGCCATGGGCCGCGCCGCACATGACTGCCTTGAGGCCTTGGGCGTAACCGTTACATGGCAGGAATACCCAATGGGGCACGAAGTGTTACCGCAGGAGATTGCTGACATCGGGGTCTGGTTGGCACAAAAGCTTGGTTGATTGTTCCGCCGCGAGTGTAAGAAGCCACCTACAAAGCGCTGTGAAGCCCTGACTTGACAGGTCCTCTGGCGCTTTCGGTATGGCACTACGCCGCGCGGAGTTCTTGCTTTACACTGCCCGACGTACATTCCTTAATCAATTGATGAGATGACCGTGCTCAAAGCACTCAAAAAGATGTTCGGTAAAAGCGAGGTTGTGCAACTCGCGCCCAGCCCTATCGCCTCTTCGCCTGTTGCCGTCGGCCCAACCGACAGCGATGTACGGCAACGCACTACCTCTCATTCGGCACCTGTCAGCGCGCCTGTCCAGGGTCAAACCGCAGAAGTCGTCACCGCAAAAGTCGAACAACCCAAGCCAGAACGCCCTCGTCGCGAACGCGCGGCTAAACCGCCGGTCAGCACCTGGAAGCTTGAAGACTTTGTGGTTGAACCACAGGAAGGCAAAACCCGCTTCCACGATTTCAACTTGTCGCCTGAATTGATGCACGCCATCCACGACCTGGGTTTCCCGTACTGCACGCCGATTCAGGCTGAAGTATTAGGTTTCACCCTCGCGGGTAAAGATGCCATTGGTCGCGCACAAACCGGCACCGGCAAAACCGCAGCGTTTCTGATTTCGATCATCACTCAACTGCAGCAAACCCCACCGCCTAAAGAGCGGTATATGGGCGAGCCGCGCGCGTTGATCATCGCACCAACCCGCGAATTGGTGGTGCAAATCGCCAAAGACGCGGCGCTCCTCACTAAATACACTGGCCTGAACGTCATGACGTTCGTCGGCGGCATGGACTTCGACAAGCAGCTCAAGCAGCTTGAAGCCCGTCACTGCGACATTCTGGTGGCGACGCCGGGCCGTTTGCTGGACTTCAACCAGCGCGGTGAAGTGCATTTGGACATGGTCGAAGTGATGGTGCTGGACGAAGCTGACCGCATGCTCGACATGGGCTTCATCCCGCAAGTTCGGCAGATCATCCGTCAGACCCCGCATAAGGGCGAACGCCAGACCCTGCTGTTCTCCGCGACCTTCACCGAAGACGTGATGAACCTCGCCAAGCAGTGGACGACCGAGCCTTCAATCGTTGAAATCGAAGCTTTGAACGTGGCCAGCGAAATGGTCGAGCAGCATATCTATGCCGTGGCCGCCGCTGACAAATACAAGCTGCTCTATAACCTGGTGACCGAGAATAATTGGGAACGGGTGATGGTGTTTGCTAACCGCAAAGACGAAGTGCGGCGCATTGAAGAGCGTCTGGTCCGTGATGGCGTGAACGCTGCGCAGTTGTCGGGCGACGTACCTCAACACAAACGCATCAAGACGCTGGAAGGCTTTCGCGAAGGCAAGATTCGCGTGTTGGTTGCCACAGACGTCGCCGGTCGCGGCATTCACATCGACGGCATCAGCCATGTGATCAACTTCACTCTGCCGGAAGTACCGGATGATTACGTGCACCGCATCGGCCGTACCGGTCGTGCAGGCGCCAGCGGTGTGTCGATCAGCTTTGCCGGCGAAGATGACTCGTATCAGTTGCCTTCAATCGAAGCGCTGCTGGGCCGCAAAATCAGCTGCGAAACGCCGCCGATGGAATTGTTGAAACCGGTCGTGCGCAAGAGCGCTGTGCCGTTGTAAGAAAATCTTCCCACGGGGATTTGCGCAAATACCTGTGGGGAGCCGGCTTGCCGACGAAAGCAGCCGTTCAGCCACTGCAGGTCTAACCGACTTAGCATTAGCGCTGCAGCCACTGAACGCTTCGCAGGCAAGCCGGACTCCCACAGATATGCATATCTGATCAGATTCAGAGTTTGCCTCAAGCCTTGTCCCAACGCCCCGCCGCCGCATGATCACTGTCCCGGCCTTCAACCCACCGCGGCCCGTCACGGGTGTTTTCTTTCTTCCAGAACGGCGCTCGGGTTTTCAAGTAGTCCATCACGAACGCACAGGCATCGAACGCCGCTTGCCGGTGCGCACTGGCGACACCCACAAACACGATCGGCTCACCCGGTTCAAGCGCACCAATTCGATGCAGCACGTCGAGTTTCAGCAACGGCCAGCGCTGCTCAGCTTCGGCCGTGATCTTGGCCAAGGCTTTTTCGGTCATGCCCGGATAATGTTCAAGAAACATCCCCGCCACTTCCCGGCCTTCGTTGAAATCACGCACATAGCCCACAAAACTGACCACCGCGCCGACGCCCACATTAGCCGCGTGTAAGGCGTTGACTTCCAGGCCCGGATCAAACGCCGCTGTCTGCACCCGAATCGCCATGTTCAGCCTCCGGTCACAGGTGGGAAAAACGCGACTTCGTCACCTGACATCAGCGGCTCGTCGAGTTGACACAGCTCTTCGTTACGCGCGCACATCAGATTTTGTTCAGCCAGGATTTGCCAGGCTCCACCGCGCAACATCAAATGCTCACGCAGCGCTCGGACGCTGGTGTACTCGCCCTCCACCGTTTCAGTGTCCAGGCCTAACACTTCGCGAAACCGGGCGAAATACAACACCTGAGTACTCATTGAGCACCCGTTTCGTCGGCAATAAAATGCCCGCTTTTACCGCCAAGTTTTTCCAACAGCCGTACATTCTCAATGACCATGCCTCGGTCCACCGCTTTACACATGTCATAAATCGTCAACGCCGCGATGCTGGCGGCGGTCAGCGCTTCCATTTCCACTCCGGTCTGCCCGGAAAGCTTGCAGCGGGCGACGATCCGCACTGCGTCTTCACCGTCCGCGCTCAGCTCGACTTTAATGCCAGTCAGCATCAATGGGTGGCACAACGGGATCAGATCAGAGGTTTTCTTCGCCGCCTGAATACCGGCAATGCGCGCCACGGCAAACACATCCCCTTTGGGATGACCGCCGCTGACAATCATGTGCAGGGTTTCGGGGCGCATACGTACAAACGCTTCGGCCACCGCTTCACGGAACGTCACGTCTTTATCAGTGACGTCGACCATATTGGCGCGACCTTGGGAATCGAGATGAGTCAGCACAACGTTACTCCTGAGCAGGAGCGGGGAGTGTAAACCTAAAATGGGGCACGCTAACAAACCTGTGGGAGCGGATTCATCCGCGAATACGGCGGTGCAGGCGATACCTCTTTTGCGCCTGATAAGCCGCTTTCGCGAATGAATTCGCTCCCACAGGGGTCCTCCATTGCCAGCAAACGTTCTTACAAATGACTCTCCGCGTATTCGGCCAGAATCGAGCGCGGCACCCCTTGCAGAGAAATATGCACCCCATTAGGGAAGTCTTTGAAACGCTCTGTCAGGTAAGTAAGGCCAGAACTGGTGGCCGACAGGTAAGGCGTATCGATTTGCGCCAGGTTGCCTAGGCACACCACTTTGGAACCGGCACCGGCACGGGTAATGATGGTTTTCATCTGGTGCGGGGTCAGGTTCTGGCATTCGTCGATCAGGATCAGGCTTTGCTGGAAACTGCGGCCTCGGATGTAGTTAAGGGATTTGAATTGCAACGGCACTTTGCTGAGGATGTAGTCGACACTGCCATGGGTGTTTTCGTCATCCATGTGCAGCGCTTCAAGGTTGTCGGTGATGGCGCCCAGCCAAGGCTCCATTTTCTCGGCTTCGGTGCCCGGCAGGAAACCGATCTCCTGATCCAGCCCTTGCACGCTACGGGTCGCGATGATGCGGCGATAGCGCTTACTGACCATGGTTTGCTCGATAGCTGCGGCCAACGCGAGAATGGTTTTACCGGAACCGGCCGCGCCCGACAGGTTGACCAAGTGAATGTCCGGATCAAGCAGCGCAAACAGTGCCAGGCCCTGATAGATGTCGCGCGGTTTGAGGCCCCAGGCTTCTTGATGCAGCAAGGGTTCTTGGTGCATGTCCAGAATCAGCAATTCATCGGCTTTGATGCCTTTGATCCAGCCCACAAAACCTTGTGCATCAATGATGAACTCGTTGATGTGTACCGCAGGAAGATTATCGGTGAGCTGCACGCGGTGCCAAGTGCGCCCGTGATCTTGCCGGGTTTCAACCTTGCTGACGCGGTCCCAAAATGAGCCCGTCATGGTGTGATATCCACGCGACAACATGGAAACGTCGTCGACCAGTTGATCAGTGCTGTAGTCCTCCGAGGCGATCCCACACGCCCGCGCCTTGAGGCGCATGTTGATGTCCTTGGTCACCAGCACCAGGCGCAAATCCTTGTCGCGCGCATGCAGGTCGATCAATTGGTTGATGATGATGTTGTCGTTCAGATGCTCAGGTAACAGGCTATTGGGCTCATGACGCTTGTTCATGAGAATCGATAGAAAGCCTTTGCAGATACCGGTGCCGCGATCAATCGGTACGCCTAACTCAACCTCCTCTGGTGTTGCGCCGCCTAATGTTTTGTCGATCAGTCGAATGGCTTGACGGCATTCGGCAGCGACGGAGTGTTTGCCCGCCTTGAGCTTGTCCAGCTCTTCAAGAACGGTCATGGGGATGGTGACGTGATGTTCTTCGAAATTCAGCAAAGCGTTTGGATCATGGATCAATACGTTGGTATCAAGCACGTACATGATTGGCTGGTTAGAGGAAGGGGTGCGTCCGTGATCATCCATACTCGCTCACCTTTTTTAGGAGCTAAGCGACGCAATACCACACAGTGCTGCGCCACGGTAAGGCCGCCGAACTCTCCTCTTCGGACAGAGGAGACATGCTCAAGATGGGTCTGGGATGACGCCACCTGTGTTGCAGGTTTCGGCGATCTACAGTGGTAATACCGCAAAAGGCATGACAGTAAGAAGCTCTTTGACACTTTTTTGAAGTTTATTTTGCGGTGTGACGAATAGCCCTTGGCGGGACCCTCAAGCACCGTTAAAGTCCGAAGTCCGCCTGACCCGAATGACCGCAAAAAACCCTCTTTCGCGTTCCACTCAAATGGATTGCACGCCTTGTCCAGCGGACCTCTCAGGGATAACCGTGGCAATCCTGCCATTGGAGTCCACTTTGTGCGGTGTTGGCGAGCAACCAGGGCAATGCGGTTTCGATTTTGTTGTTGGTGTCATGGAACACGATCACCCCGCGCCGCCATAGCAACATCAACGTCAACACCCGCTGACCCGTCTGATCGGCCGTGATCTCACGGCTCCAGTCTTCTGAATCGATATTCCACAACGACACCTTCAAACCCTGAGCACGGAAGAACTCGGCGCTGTCGGCACGACGTTGGCCATAGGGCGGCCG
The DNA here is from genome assembly GCF_034350045.1 of Pseudomonas sp. CCI4.2. Taxonomy (NCBI): domain Bacteria; kingdom Pseudomonadati; phylum Pseudomonadota; class Gammaproteobacteria; order Pseudomonadales; family Pseudomonadaceae; genus Pseudomonas; species Pseudomonas sp. CCI4.2. The sequence goes on from NZ_CP133781.1 coordinate 179,593, forward strand.
GAACAAAGGTATGTAATCGTCTGGCAGCGCCTGCTGTAACAACACCGCGCTGCGCGTCACCGAGCTTTGCCAATCGACCCATTGGCTGTGCGAACGGTATTGCCACCCCTCGGATCCCACACATTGTTGTTTGTACAACGCCTGCACATCGGCCGCCGAAGTTTCGTTTTGGCGTGTCTGGAAGGTTTTCCCCAGCACGAAGAACGTGGCATTGAGTTTGCGCTGACGCAGGTAATCAGTCAGCCAGTCGGTCGTCCCATCGACCACGGTCGGGCCGCTGTTGAAGCTGAGCAGGAACGTGCGATCCCCAAGTTCATCGCCGGTCAGTTCGTCGGAGTTATAGCGTTCGATCTCGCTGCTGGTCAGCGGAAACAGCGCTGCCATGTGCAGCAACTCGGTCAGGTAACGCTCTTGAAAAGCATGACTGGGGAGATCCCAGGCGGCGTAGAACGAGTCATCGGCGATCACAAACTTGGTGGCTTGTTCACGCAGCGTCTCCATGTCATCAACTAACACACAGAACGAAGCGTCTTCTTCGCAGCTTCGTTGGGCAAATTGATAGTTCTCCAACAATCGCGTCCAAAAGCGCTGGCGGATCAGGTTCAGCGACACCATGTTGATCTTCCTCAGACCCAGTCGCACCTTGAGAGCGGCTTCATCTTGGGCTTCACTGGCAATCAACGCATGGGCAAACGCCAGGATTTCGGCACGCGACGCGACATCAAACAACGCTGGGGTGGTCAATTGTTCCGGCCAAAAGCTGCGGTTAATCGTCGCCAGCGGCACCGGGCCAGCGGCGTGGGCGTTGAGCCAGAACAGACAGGCCGAAATAAAAAAAACAATGCGCACAATCAGATCCCCAGAAATAGCTCGCGGCGCACTATAACCTGCCTTCGTGAATGAGTTCGCGCCACAGACAACGGGTAAATCCGAAACCCCTATGGGAGCGAATTCATTCGCGAAAGGAACGGCGCGGTGTATCCGGTTGACCGCGCGGCCGGCTTCGCGAATAAATTCGCTCCCGCTTGATAGGTGCCACTGGAGTCCACCCTCATCACCCCCTAGAATCGCGCCCACGATTACAGGAGACAACTTTATGCTGATGGTGATTTCCCCGGCTAAAACCCTCGACTTCGAGACACCTTCGGTCACGAAGCGCTTCACCCAGCCGCAGTACCTGGACCACTCTCAAGAACTGATCGTCCAACTGCGTGAGTTGGCCCCCGCGCAAATCGCCGATTTGATGCACCTGTCAGACAAGCTCTCCGGCCTTAATGCCGCCCGCTTTGGCAGTTGGACACCTGACTTCACCCCTGAAAACGCCAAGCAGGCGTTGCTGGCGTTCAAAGGTGATGTCTACACCGGGCTGCAGGCAGAAAATTTCACCGACGCGGATTTCACTTATGCCCAAGACCATCTGCGGATGCTCTCGGGTCTGTATGGTCTGTTGCGTCCACTGGACCTGATGCAACCGTATCGGCTGGAGATGGGCACCAAACTGGCCAACGCTCGCGGCAAAGACCTGTATGCGTTCTGGGGTACACAGATCAGTGAATGGTTAAACCAGGCGTTACTCGAACAAGGCGATGACCTGCTGCTCAACCTGGCGTCCAACGAGTACTTCTCGGCGGTGAAACGCTCGGCACTCAACGCGCGAATCATCAATACCCAATTCCGTGACCTGAAGAACGGCCAGTACAAAATCATCAGCTTCTACGCCAAGAAAGCCCGGGGCATGATGAGCCGGTTTGTGATCAAGGAGCAGATCAATACCCCCGAAGCACTCAAGCAATTTGATGCCCACGGCTATCACTACAGCCCAGCCCACTCGAAAACCGACACATTGGTATTTCTACGGGACACACCTACCGAGTGACACGCCTGGCAAGCACATCGATATTTAAGCGTGGGAGCGCGATGGACCGCGATACGCGCCAATAGGCCAATCCGAGCCTAAAGCATGCCGACTATTTGACGCCAATAAAACAACCTAAATTTAAAGACTCTAAGCTGCACAACATTATTTATGACTTATTTCGCCCTCGCCTCACACCTCATTTTAAGTAGTGGCCTATAAACATCCTTTAGTCCCAACTACCCGCTAACTAAGGCTTAAACTAAAAAGGCCATCATTGCGCAGGCTCTACTTCGCGCACTTGGCACACTGCCACTGGGCAGAAATAGGTGAACCCGCTCAGGAACTAATATATAACTTATAAGCTCTTACCTTCCGTAACAATTATTGTCTGCGACGTAAGTCTTCTCTTACACAGCGGCGGGACGATCAAGGAAGTTAAGTTATCCTTTCTAAGCAGCGTTATCGTAGTCGATGGATAGCATCAGGAGACACGCGCATTCCCCGTCACGCCAAAGAACGGGAGAAGCACCTCTCTAAATGGGTAAGAGCCTGAATACAGGCCATTTTCGCCCGTTTTACGTATTCTTGAGTCAGCCTTTGCGGGCACTCACACTTTGAAAAATGCCGACGTTCAACAGCGCGACTTCTATAGCCGCTCACTGCTGAGCGGATGATTTCTGCTGGACACCTACTTACCAGCCAATTATGGCGTGAATGAACAAGGAGATTACGATGCGTATTAGCATCTTTGGTTTAGGCTATGTCGGCGCGGTATGTGCCGGCTGCCTGTCTGCCCGCGGTCACGATGTAGTTGGGGTGGATATTTCAAGCGCCAAGATTGATCTGATTAACAATGGCCACTCGCCCATAGTTGAACCTGGACTGGAAGAACTGCTGGCACTAGGGATTAAGACCGGAAAACTAAGAGGCACTACTGATTTTGCTGCTGCTATTCGCGACACTGATCTATCGATGATTTGTGTGGGTACACCGAGCAAGAAAAATGGCGATTTGGAGCTCGATTACATTGAATCCGTCTGCCGTGAAATTGGCTTTGTCCTGCGTGATAAAACCACTCGCCACACCATTGTCGTGCGCAGCACCGTGTTGCCCGGCACCGTCGCCAACGTCGTTATTCCGATCCTCGAAGACTGTTCCGGCAAGAAAGCCGGCATCGACTTTGGCGTGGCGGTAAACCCTGAATTCCTGCGCGAAAGCACAGCGATCAAAGACTACGATCAACCGCCCATGACCGTCATCGGCGAGTTCGACACCGCGTCTGGTGATGTGCTGCAAACCCTGTACGAGGAACTCGACGCGCCGATCATCCGCAAGGACATCGCTGTTGCCGAGATGATCAAGTACACCTGCAACGTCTGGCACGCCACCAAAGTGACCTTCGCCAACGAAATCGGCAACATCGCCAAAGCGGTCGGCGTCGATGGCAGGGAAGTGATGGAAGTGGTCTGCCAAGACAAAACCCTCAACCTCTCCCAGTACTACATGCGTCCCGGCTTCGCCTTTGGTGGCTCTTGCCTGCCCAAAGACGTGCGCGCCCTGACCTACCGTGCAGGTTCGTTGGACGTTGAAGCGCCCCTGCTCAACTCGCTGATGCGCAGCAACGTTTCCCAGGTGCAAAACGCCTTCGACATCATCACCAGCCACGACAAACGCAAAATCGCCCTGCTTGGCTTGAGCTTCAAAGCCGGCACCGACGACCTGCGTGAAAGCCCGCTGGTTGACCTGGCGGAGATGTTGATCGGCAAGGGTTACGACCTGAGCATCTACGACACCAATGTCGAATACGCCCGTATGCACGGCGCGAACAAGGAATACATCGAGTCGAAGATCCCCCACGTCTCGTCCTTGCTCAACTCAAACTTCGAAGACGTGATCAACCATTCCGACGTGATCATTCTGGGCAACCGCGATGAGAGGTTCCGCGCCTTGGCCGACAAAGCCCCCGCAGGCAAACAGGTCATCGACCTGGTTGGTTTCATGACCAACGCCACCAGCGAAAGTGGCCGCATCGAAGGGATTTGCTGGTAACGACAAACCTGTAGGAGCCAACGTGTTGGCGAGCTTTAGATTGCTTCGCCAACACGTTGGCGCCTACAGAACCACGGTTCGCTCTTACCATTCCCGATACGGATGCAGATTATGCACACGCTAAAGCACGGGCTCCTTCAGGCTGCCGGTTGGCTGTTCTATCTCAGTTTATTGATGGGCATCGCACTGGCATTGCCCACCAGTATCTTCGACCCACAGTCGAAGGACTTCCTGTTCTTGATTGGCTTTGTCGGCATCTGGCGCTACTCCATGGGTGCCACGCACTTTGTGCGCGGCATGTTGTTTCTGTACGTGGTTTATCCGCACTTGCGCCGCAAAGTTCGTACGTTGGGCGCAGCGGGCGACCCGTCCCATGTGTTCCTGATGGTTACCAGCTTTCGAATTGACGCCCTGACCACCGCGCAGGTGTACCGCTCGGTGATTCAGGAAGCCATTGACTGCGGTTACCCGACCACCGTGGTGTGTTCGTTGGTGGAAATGTCCGACGAGCTATTGGTCAAGAGCATGTGGGCCAGGCTCAACCCGCCAGAGCACGTGAAACTGGACTTCGTGCGCATCGCCGGTACCGGCAAACGTGACGGACTGGCCTTCGGCTTCCGGGCGATTTCCCGGCACTTGCCCGATGCCCGCGCCGTAGTTGCGGTGATCGATGGTGACACCGTGCTCAGCCCCGGTGTGGTGCGTAAAACCGTGCCCTGGTTCCAGCTGTTCGGCAACGTCGGCGGCCTGACCACCAATGAATTTTGCGAAGTGCGCGGCGGCTACATCATGGCCCAGTGGCACAAACTGCGCTTCGCTCAGCGCCACCTCAACATGTGTTCCATGGCCCTCTCCAAGCGCGTGCTGACCATGACCGGTCGGATGTCGGTGTTCCGCGCTGAAGTGGTGACCAACCCGGATTTCATTGCTGACGTCGAAAGCGACTCCCTGGAGCATTGGCGCCTGGGCACCTTCAAGTTTCTTACCGGCGATGACAAGTCCAGTTGGTTCAGCCTGATGCGTCTGGGCTACGACACTTTCTACGTGCCGGATGCGGCGATCAATACGGTTGAGCACCCACCGGAAAAGAGCTTCCTCAAAGCCAGCCGCAAACTGATGTTTCGCTGGTACGGCAACAATTTGCGTCAGAACTCACGGGCCTTGGGCCTGGGGGTACGACGCCTCGGGTGGTTCACCAGCGTGGTGCTGTTCGACCAGCGGGTATCGATGTGGACCTCGATTCTTGGCCTGACCGTCGCCGTGATTGCCAGCTGCAAATACGGCGTGACGTTCATCCTGGTTTATCTGCTGTGGATTGGCCTGACCCGCTTGATTTTGACCCTGCTGCTGTCCTGCACTGGCCACCGGATCGGCCCTGCCTACCCAGTGATTCTCTATTACAACCAGATCGTCGGCGCGCTGGTGAAGATCTACGTGTTCTTCCGCCTGGATCAACAGTCCTGGACCCGCCAGGACACCAAACTCACTCGCGACCTGGCCAGCTTTCAACGTTGGTTCAATACATGGTCGTCCCGAACCATGACGTTCTCGGCTGGCAGCGTGTTCGTTGCGGTGCTGCTGGGGATGGTGTGAGCGGGCCGATGGATCAAATCAATTTAGTAGGAGCTACGCCATGAATACCGCCGTGAATGCCAATGTTGTGCACGAATCAGAAGCCCAGCGCCAGCACGCCCGGATCAAAATTCCCGCGAAGCTGCGCTTGCTCAACGGGCAGCCCAATGCACCGCTGGTACGGGTTGAAGATCTGTCTGCCGGCGGCTTGAGTTACCTCGCGCCCCACCATCAGAAACCCTGCATTGGCGACGTCATCAAAGGGCGTTTGCAATTCCTGGTCGACAACCTTGGCCTGGCCATGGACATTGAATTGCAAGTCCGTTCGGTGGACGCCGTGACCGGCCGCGTCGGCTGCCAATTCCAGAACCTGGAACAGCAAGACATCGCCACGCTGCGCCACTTGATCACCTCGCACTTGAGCGGCGACATCGTGACCATGGGCGAAGTGCTTGCTACCTTGCAGCGCGATAACTTCACCAAGGCGCGCAAGCAAAAAGGCAGCGGCGGCGGCATGTCGGCCTTTGCACGAGTCAGAGCCGTGACCTTCAGCGCCGGCATTTTCGTCGTCGGTCTGGTCGCGTTCGGTTTCATCTTCAAGTCGGTCTACGGTTTGTACTTCGTCAGCCATGCAACGGCTGGCGTGGTCAGCGTTGCCAGCCTTGACGTGACGATGCCCCGAGAAGGCACCGTGCAAAGCTTGATAGGCATCGACGGAGTGGTGGCCAAAGGTGCCCCGCTCGCCTCGTTCAATACCAGCATGCTGGAAATGCTCAAAGACCATTTGGCAGACACTGAGCTGCAACCGGCAAAAATCGAAGAGCTGTTCGCCCGCCAGCTCAGCGGCACCTTGACCAGCCCGTGTGATTGCGTGGTCGCCAAGCAACTGATCCCGGATGGCCAGTTCGCCGGCAAAGGCGCGGTGATTTTCCAACTCGTGCCACGCAACACCCAAGCCGACATCGAAGCGCGTTTCACCTATCGCCAATTCGCCGACGTACGTCCCGGCGCTCGCGTGAACTTCCAAGTGGCTGGCGACGATACCCTTCGCGGCGGCAAGATCATCAGCAGCGCCAACTTGAGCAGCGTCGACTTGTCCACCGACATCCGCGTGCGGATCAAGCCGGATGAAGCCCTGAGCAGCAGTTTGTCCGGCCGCCCGGTGGAAGTCACCAGCGACCATGGTCCGTCGTTGAACTGGCTGATCGACAAAGCCACGGCAGCAGGTCTCTGATCATGGCCCGCCCTCTAAGTCCGCTAAAAACCCTGTCGACCCCGACGATGCTGGGCCTGGCGGTCGCGATTGGCCTCAGCGGTTGTATCAACCTGCCCGATCAGCGCTTGGCCAATGAAGCGCTCAAACGCGGTGACACCGCTTTGGCGACCCAGAATTATCGGCAACTGGCCGACCTGGGTTATAGCGATGCCCAAGTGGGGCTGGCCGATATTCAGGTGGAAACCCACGACCCGGAACAACTCAAGTTGGCCGAGGCCACTTACCGCGCGGCGGCTGATACCTCGCCACGGGCCCAAGCGCGATTGGGTCGGTTGTTGGTGGCGCGTCCTGATGCGACCGAAGCCGAGCACCATGAAGCCGAAGGCCTGCTGAAAAAAGCCTTTGCTACGGGCGAAGGCGGCACCTTGATTCCACTGGCAATGCTCTACCTGCAATTCCCGCAAAGTTTCCCCAACGTTAACGCGCAGAAAAAAATCGATCAGTGGACGGCAGCGCGTTACCCGGAAGCCAACCTGGCGCAAGTGCTGCTCTATCGCACCCAGAACACCTACGACCAACACCTCGATGACGTCGAACGCCTGTGCAAAGCCGCACTGATCGCCACCGATATTTGCTACGTCGAACTGGCCACTGTTTACCAAAAGCGCGCACAGGTCGAGCAACAGACCGCCTTAATCGTGCAACTGGAAGCGGCGCACGCCACTGGCAAAGTGTCCTCGCAACGGGTCGATGGCGTGGCCCGCGTATTGAGCGATGCCGACCTGGGCAAGCCCGACGAAAAAACCGCGCAACGCCTGTTGGAAGGCGTGGCGCCGGGTTATCCGATTTCCTGGGTGACCTTGGCAAAACTGCTTTATGACTTCCCCGAACTGGGCGACGTAAACAAGATGATGGAATACCTGAACAACGGTCGGGCGGCGGATCAACCCCGCGCCGAACTGCTGTTGGGCAAGCTGTATTACGAAGGCAAATGGGTGTTGCCAGACGCCAAAGTCGCCGAAGCCCACCTGAAAAAAGCCGAGGGCAGCGAAGTCGCCGCGCACTATTACTTGGGCCAGATCTATCGCCGTGGATACGTCGGCAAAGTCGATCCGCAAAAAGCCGTCGACCAATTGCTGATCGCCGCACGCGGAGGCCAAAACAGCGCCGACTACGCGCTAGCGCAGCTGTTTTCCCAAGGCCGTGGCACCCAGCCAAATCTGCTCAATGCCTACGTGTTCAGCCAATTGGCGCTGGCCCAAGGCACACCCGAAGCCACCGATCTCGCTCAGCAACTCAACGAACAACTACCGCCTGCACAACACGCCGACGCGCAACGCCTGTTGCAACAAGAGCAACAACTGCGCGGCACGACCACTCAGAACGCACGCGCCCTGAGTGCATTGCAGCAAGTAGATGGCGAGGAAGCCCTATGAAGTTGAATTCCTGGATGACCGCTGGATTGGGCCTGAGTATCTCTCTGCTCTCGGCCACGTCTGCCTTGGCCGCCGACATGACTGAAACCAAGAACTTCGGCCTCGAAGTTAAAGTCACCGGCCAGTCCGAAGACGACCGCGACTTAGGTACCCGAGGCGGCGGCGATGTTAACGGCCTCGGTCTCGACCTTCGCCCTTGGGCCTACGGCGAGCGCGGTGATTGGAGCGGTTACGTCATGGGTCAGGCCGTGACCTCGACCGACATTATCGAAACCGACACCCTGCAAAAAACCGACGACGCCGACAACAGCAGCGATAAGCGTAAACCGGACAAGAGCTATTTGGCCTTGCGCGAGTTCTGGATCGGCTACAAAGGCTTCACACCGTATCCGGGCGAGCAACTGCGCCTGGGTCGTCAACGCCTGCGCAACGACGACGGCATGTGGCGCGACACCAACATCGAAGCCGTGAACTGGAACTTCGACACCACCTTGTTACGCGCCCACCTAGGCGCGGCAGAACGCTTCAGCGAGTACCGCACCGACATCAGCGAGCTGTCGCCCAGAGACAAGGATCGGCTGCATGTCTATGGCGACATTTCCACCCAATGGATGCCGGGGCAATGGGCTGGCTTGCGGGTTCATCACACCCACGATGACGGCAAACTGAAGACCGGCCTTGATCAGACTGACTCGTTGGACAAGACCGAAAACGGCGATTTGACCTGGCTCGGCATCGAAGCCAACAGCGACGCTTACAACGCCCGTAACACCAACACCGTCAACTATTGGGCCAGCCTGACCGGGCTCACCGGCGACCGTGATTCCATCAGTCCACACACTGAAAACGGCGTGGTAACCGCCGGCGACAAACGCAGCGGCGACGTCAACGGTTGGGCCACCGACTTGGGCTTGCGTCTGCGTCTGGACCCGAACTGGCAAGTCGGTGCGGCCTATGCCCGCGCCAGTGGCGACTACGAACAAAACGGTCTGCAAAGTAACCGCTCCACCTTCACCGGCACTCAGGCACGAGTCCATCGTTTCGGTGAAGCGTTTCGTGGCGAAATGAACAACATTCAAAGCGCCACCTTATTCGGCTCCTGGATGTTGCGCGACGAATATGACGCCAGCCTGATCTACCACAAGTTCTGGCGAGTGGACGGCAATAAGCCCGTCGGCAGCGACGGCATCGACGCCGTCGACAACACCTACGACGCTCAAGGTGGCGTGGAATCAAGCACCTCGCTGCCGCTGATGGATGGCCGAAAAGACCTTGGACAGGAAATGGACCTGGTGGTCACCAAGTATTTCAAACAGGGCCTGTTGCCTGCCGGGCTTAGCCAGTCCATCAACGAACCGTCAGCACTGGTGCGTTTGCGCGGTGGCGTGTTCAAACCGGGCGACGCCTATGGCAGCGGCGTGGATTCGTACATGCACCGCGCCTTTATCGACGTCATCTGGCGCTTCTGATGCAAGCCGCGAAGGGAGCGATGCGATGAATAATGTCCATACCAAAAGCGCCATAGGCCTGCTCGTCAGCGCGTTACTGCTGAGCAGTGCAGCCGCCTTTGCTGCCGACGAACCCGCAGCGGCACCGCTGAAACAGGTCAAGGAATTGCTACAGGCCAAAACTTACACGGTGACCGATGCGCCCATTGGCCCGCTGGAATTGGCCAAGCCGAAACTGCCCAGCCTCACCGGCTACACCGCCGAAGCCGTGGCGAAAAAAATCGTCCGCAGCAAAATCGGCAAGGTCAAAGTCCGGCGAATGATGGAGCAGGACGCGCTCAAGGACTTCATCGGCGGCGATAACAAGATGGAGGAATGGGTCGCCCGCCAGCACGGCATTCCCCAGGCGATCTTTATCGAAGACGGCTACGTGAACCTGCGTGATCTGACCAAAAGTTTGCCCAAGCAGTATTTCAGCGAAACCTCCCCCGGCGTGTTTCTCGCCAAGTTACCCATCGTGGTGGGGCACAAAGGCATTCTTGAGATCGACGGCAAGACCCGCCAATTGCACCTGTCTCAAGAGTCCGGCGCGTTCTTGATCAACGACGGCATGTTGTTTGCCCATGACACCAAAATCACCGGCTGGCGCGAAGCGGACAACGGCCCGGCGACGTTTCGTACGCCGACCGAATTTCGGCCGTTCTTGCTGTCCTGGGGCGGCACCGAGACTTACATCGTCAACACCAAGGTCAGCAGCTTGGGCTACAACAACAGCAAGTCGTACGGGGTGAGTATTTCCCAATACACGCCGAACATGGCTGCCGTCATGAAGCGTGCACAACCGACCGGCTGGATCATCGGCTCGGAGTTCTCGGACATGTGGTACGGCTTCTACTGCTACGAAGCCCGGGACGTGGTGATCAAGGGCAACACCTACCGCGACAACATCGTTTATGGGATTGACCCCCACGACCGCTCCCATGGGCTGATCATTGCCGACAATACGGTGTACGGCACCCACAAAAAGCACGGGATCATTATTTCCCGTGAGGTCAACGACAGCTTCATCTTCAATAACCGCAGCTACGACAACAACCTGTCGGGACTGGTGATCGACCGTAACAGCATCAACAACCTGATCGCATATAACGAGATTTACCAGAACCACACCGACGGCATCACCTTGTACGAGAGCGGCGACAACCTGCTGTGGGGCAACCGCGTGATCAAAAATCGCCGCCACGGAATTCGGGTGCGCAACAGCGTGAACATCCGGCTATACGAAAACATCGCCATGGCCAACGGTTTGATGGGTGTCTATGGGCACATCAAAGACCTGAGCGATACCGACCGCGACATCGACCTCGACCCCTTTGATACCAAGGTGTCGCTGATTGTGGTGGGCGGCGAACTCGCGGCCAACGGTTCAGGCCCGCTGTCCATTGCATCGCCGCTGAGCGTTGAGCTGTATCGGGTCTCTATGCTCGCCCCGACCAAAACCAGCGGCATCAGCTTCAACGGCATTCTCGGTGAACGTCAGGACGAAATTCTCGACCTGATGGTCCGCCAGAAAAAAGCCGTGTTGATCGACCCGGTCGAACGCCAAACCGAACTCCGGGATTGAGGAAGAACCTATGCACGCTCAGTTGATCACGTTATTCAAGCTACCTCGGCTCTTGGGCCTTTCCGGTTTCGCCGCTGCATTGCTGGCGGCCTCGGGCGGTGCCCAGGCCGACGATACGCACGCCCCGACGTTCACCGCCGACACCTGCTGCAACCTGTGCCCCCAAGCCTTGGACGCAAAAAACTACACCACCCGCTATCAGCAGAACTTCACCACGCTGGTGCAGGCTCAAGGTGACTGGTTGTTTCGGACCCAGGAAGATTTACGTACCGAGTTCGACACCACACCGCAAGGCTACCGCCGGATGAAAGAACTGCACGACGCGTTCAAGAGCAAAGGCGTCGAGCTGGTGGTGGTTTATCAGCCAACCCGCGGCCTGGTGGATCGCAACAAATTGTTCCCCGCCGAACGCGACAAATTCGACTATGAAAAAGCCCTGAAAAACTACCAGGCAATGCTCGGCCGGTTCAGCGCCATGGGCTACTGGGTGCCGGACTTGTCGCCCTTGACCAATGAGCAACAGGCCCACGATTTCTACTTCCGGGGCGACCAGCACTGGACGCCCTATGGCGCTCAGCGCACCGCCAAGATCGTCGCCGAGACCGTGAAGAAAGTGCCTGAATTCGCTGGCATTGCGCGCCGCGAGTTCGAAAGTCATTTGTCCGGGCGCATGGGTAAAACCGGCACCCTGCACAACATGGCCGGGCAGTTGTGCGGCACCAGTTACGCGATTCAGTACATGGACCAATTCGTCACCGAGCCTAAAGGCGAAGCCGCGGATGGCGATTTGTTCGGCGACGCCGGCAACCCGGAAATTACCCTGGTCGGCACCAGCCACAGCGGCAAAAACTACAACTTCTCCGGTTTTCTCGAAGAGTACATCGGTGCCGATATTCTCAACGTGGCCTTCCCCGGCGGCGGTCTGGAAGGCTCGATGTTGCAATACCTGGGCAGCGACGACTTCCAGAAAAAGCCGCCGAAAATCCTGATTTGGGAGTTCTCGCCGCTGTACCGCCTCGACCAAGAGACGATCTACCGGCAAATGATGTCGATGCTGGGCAACGGCTGTGAAGGCAAGACCGCCATCATGACCACCAGCACCACCCTGAAAACCGGCGCCAATGAGTTACTGGTCAATGGCACCAACGGAATCAAGGACGTACGCAACGGCAGTAATCAGGTCGATATCAAATTCGCCGACACCTCGGTGAAGGACTTGCACGCCCGGCTTTGGTACATGAATGGCCGGCACGAAGACCTGAAAATCGAAAAACCGACGACATCCGATACCGACGGGCGCTTCGCCTTCGAACTGCGCGACGACAAGGACTGGGCTGACCAGCAATTGCTCGCCGTAGAGGTACAGGGCCCGCAAGCGGGTGCTGCGCCACAGCAAGTCGAAGCGAAAATCTGCAAACGCAATGTGTTCCCAGGGCGCGTGCAATCCACTGCGCAAGCCGGGTTATGAGGTCTTTATGCACACTGGAAAACTGACTCGAAAACTGATGCTACCGGCACTGCTCGGCGCGGCCCTGTTGGCTGCCACCGACGCGGCTTCGGCAGCCCAATCGCTGATGCCACCCCAGGGTTATATGGCCGGCATCGAAAAAGCCAAAAGCGGCAGCGGCTCGTTTAGTTGTGATGCGATGCCCAAACCGTACACAGACAAGCTGGTGTTTCGCAGTAAGTACGAAGGTTCGGACAAATCGCGTTCGACCTTCAACGCCGATTCGGACAAAGCCTTCAAAGACGGCACTCACGACATCACCAAAATCGAACGCGACACGGCAAAAATCGTCATGCAGTACATGCGTGACGGTCGCCCGGAACAGCTCGATTGCGCCCTGACGCTGTTGACCACCTGGGCCAATGCCGGTGCGCTGGAATCCACGGAGTTCAACCATACCGGCAAGTCCATGCGCAAATGGGCGTTGGGCAGCATGTCGTCGTCTTACTTGCACTTGAAGTTCTCCAGCTCGCAGCCAATGGCCGCGCACCCGGAGCAAGAGAAAATCATCGAAGCCTGGTTCAGCAAATTGGCGGATCAAGTGGTCAGCGATTGGGACAACTTGCCGTTGGACAAGAACAACAACCATACCTACTGGGCCGCGTGGTCAGTGATGGCCACCTCGATCGCAACTAACCGCCGCGACCTGTTTGATTGGTCGGTGAAAGAATTCCGGGTTGCCGCCAATCAGATCGACAAAGACGGCTTCTTGCCCAATGAGGTCAAGCGCAAACAGCGCGCCTTGGCGTACCACAACTACGCCCTGCCACCGCTGGCCATGATCGCCAGTTTCGCCCAAGCCAACGGCGTCGACCTGCGCCCGGAAAACAACGGCGCATTGCAGCGCCTGGGTGATCGGGTACTCAACGGCGTGAAAGACAACAGCAGCTTCGCCCAACGCAGCGGCGAAGAGCAGGACATGACTGACCTGAAGGTCGACAGCAAATTCTCGTGGCTAGAACCCTACTGCTCGCTCTACACCTGCGCCCCGGACGTGCTGGACCGCAAACATGCGATGGAACCGTTCAAAGCGTTCCGGTTGGGCGGCGATGTCACAAGGGTGTACGACCCGGCGCATGAGAAAGGCAACAAAGGTACGTAAATCCGGACGGACGCTTTCTCAGGCAAGCCTGCTCCCACGGGTTATGTGTCAGGCACAAAACCTGAGTTAACCAAAGTTCTGTGGGAGCAGCTTGCCTAGTCCCACAGGTTATGTGTCAGGCACAAAACCTAGGTTAACCAAGGTTCTGTGGGAGCAGGCTTGCCTGCGAAGGGTGCGCCTCGGTTTATGCGTTGATACGCAATACCCCCCATTTTTTTATGGGGGGTTTGGGGGGGCTTTGCGCTCCTTACTGTTGGACCAACGGAGGGGTTTGAGATGGTGTTCTCATCCAACGTGTTCCTGTTCTTGTTCTTGCCGGTGTTCCTCGGTTTGTATTACTTGAGCGGATTACGCTATCGCAACTTGCTGCTGCTGATTGCCAGCTACGCGTTTTATGCCTGGTGGCGAGTGGACTTCCTCGCCTTGTTCGTCGGCGTGACGCTGTGGAATTACTGGATCGGCCTCAAAGTCGGCGCCGCGGGCGTTCGAACCAAACCGGCGCAACGCTGGCTGCTAGCCGGAGTGGTAGTAGACCTAGGCATCTTGGGCTACTTCAAATACGCCAACTTCGGCGTCGAGAGCATCAACGCACTCATGACCTCGTTGGGGCTTGAGCCGTTCATCCTGACCCACGTGTTGCTGCCCATCGGGATCTCGTTCTACATCTTCGAATCCATCAGCTACATCATTGACGTCTACCGTGGCGACACCCCGGCCACCCGCAACCTGATCGATTTCGCCGCCTTCGTCGCGATCTTTCCGCACCTGATTGCCGGCCCGGTATTGCGCTTTCGCGACTTGGCGGACCAGTTCAATAACCGCACCCATACCCTCGATAAATTCTCCGAGGGCGCCACGCGCTTCATGCAGGGCTTCATCAAGAAAGTGTTCATCGCCGATACCCTGGCGGTGGTCGCAGATCACAGTTTCGCCCTGCTCCACCCCACCACTGGCGATGCCTGGCTCGGTGCGTTGGCCTACACCGCGCAGCTGTATTTCGACTTCTCCGGCTACAGCGACATGGCCATTGGTTTGGGCTTGATGATGGGTTTCCGCTTCATGGAAAACTTCAAGCAGCCCTACGTAAGCCAGTCGATCACCGAGTTCTGGCGCCGCTGGCACATCAGCTTGTCCACCTGGCTGCGCGACTACTTGTACATCACCCTCGGCGGCAACCGGGGCGGCACCATAACCACCTACCGCAACCTGTTTCTGACCATGCTGCTTGGTGGTCTGTGGCACGGCGCCAACATCACCTACATCGTTTGGGGCGCGTGGCACGGCATGTGGTTGGCCATTGAAAAAGCGCTGGGCCTCAACACGTCCGCACGCACCTTCAATCCCATCCGTTGGGCACTGACCTTCTTGCTGGTGATCATGGGCTGGGTGATTTTCCGCTCGGAAAACCTTCACGTTGCCGCACGGATGTACGGCGCGATGTTCGGCTTCGGTGACTGGCACCTGTCGGAACTCAACCGCGCCAGCGTCACCGGCTTACAGATGGCAACGCTGGGGGTGGCCTACATGACCTTGGCCTTCTTCGGCCTGAGAGATTTTTACGCCAACCGAACCAAACCCGAAAAAGCCTCGATGCAACCGGGACTGATCAAAGCGGTGCCCGGCGACCAGCCCAACGACATTCACCTGCCAGGGTTCACCGTTGGCACCGACGCCCAAGTGCAACCCGCGTTCTGGGTCGCTGATTGGCCGCGTTATGCCATGCGCGGTGCGGTGTTGCTGATGTTCGTGGCCTCGATCCTCAAACTTTCGGCGCAGAGTTTCTCGCCGTTCCTCTACTTCCAGTTTTGAGGTGCCGGCCATGACCCGATCATTTCGTATCCTCTACATCGCCCTGTTTCTCGGCATCTTGCTGGCGCTGGGGGCTTGGTCGCTGCGCAGCTTTGCCAGCTTCTCGACCTCCGCTGAGACCACTGTGCTCAACGGTCGCTGGACCAAAGCCGCCGAGGTCCATTACGACGGTCAGTTTCCGATCAAGCGTCTGGGCACCAACCTCTGGGCAGCGCTGGATTTCAAGCTGTTCAACGAAGGCCGTCCCGGCGTGGTGCTGGGCAGTGATCAATGGCTGTACAGCGATGAAGAATTCAACCCAGTGGCCAACGGCGCGCAGAACGAGGCGGACAATCTGGCGCTGATTCAAGGCGTGCGCGATGCGTTGAAAAAACAGGGCACGCAACTGGTGTTGGCGATCGTTCCGGCAAAAACCCGCTTGTACCCGGAGCACTTGGGCGCCAACTACCCGGCCGCGCTGCACACCGATCTGTATCAGCAGTTTCATAGTCAAGTGGCTCAGGCCGGGATTCTCGCGCCGGATCTGTTGCAACCCTTGCAGACCGCGAAACAAACCGGGCCCGTGTTCCTGCGCACCGACACCCATTGGACCCCCATGGGCGCCGAGGTGGTTGCGCAACGTCTAGGCGCAACCATTGCCGCTGACACACCGTTAAGCGGTGAGCCGGAACGCTTCATTACCGAAACCAAAGAAACCGCGCCCTACAAAGGCGACTTGACTACTTTCTTACCGCTGGACCCACTGTTCAGTGACCTGCTGCCCACGCCCGATGACCTGCAGCAACGCAGCACCAATCCCGTGCCCACTCAAACGTCCAGCGACGATGAATTGTTCGCCAGCACCGATGTTCCGGTGGTCTTGGTCGGTACCAGCTACAGCGCCAACCCAAACTGGAATTTCCTCGGCGCGTTGAAACAAGCGCTGCACAGCGACGTGGTCAATTACGCCGAAGACGGCCATGGCCCGATCTTGCCGATGCTCAAGTATCTGCAAACCGATGCCTTTAAAAACAGCCCGCCCCAAGTCCTGATCTGGGAATTCCCGGAGCGTTACCTGCCTGCCCATAACGACCTTGGCGAGTTCGATCCGCAGTGGATCGCTGAGCTGAAAAAGGCCCGTGATCCCCAACAAAATCTGGCACTCACCGCCAACAACGCCGAGTCGCCCCACCGGGCACAAAACTGAGAGGAACTCATCATGATCCTGCAAACAACTGCGCTACGTTTTGCTACAACCACGTCGACCAAACGTCTGCTGAAATCCTGCGCACTGGTCGCCGGTATCAGCCTGTTATCGGCGCAAGCTTTCGCCGGTGGCGACTCTGCGCTGTACGGTCCGACCGCACCAAAAGGCTCGACCTTTATTCGGGTCTACAACGCCAGCAATGCCGAAGTCAGCGCCAGCGTCGGCAACACCGCCATGAGCGAAGTAGCCCCGCTGTCCAGCAGCGCGTTCAGCTTCATGCCCCAAGGCGATTACAGCGCCAAAGTCGGCAGCCAGACCGTACCGGTGAAATTGGCCAGCGACCACTATTACACCCTGGTCAGCAACACCAGTGGCACACCGCAATTGGTGGAAGAGCCGCCGTTCAAGAACAAACAGAAATCCTTGGTTCGGGTGCAGAACCTCAGTGACAAGCCGCTGACCCTGAAAACCGCTGATGGCAAGACCGATGTGGTCACCGCCGTCGCCGCAAAAGGCCGTGGCGATCGCGAGATTAACCCGGTGAAAGTCAGCCTGGCGCTGTACCAAGGCGACAAGAAAGTCAGCGACCTGAAACCGGTTGCCCTGGAGCGTGGTGAAGCCGCCGTGCTGTATGTCACCGGAACCGGCAGTGACTTGTCACCGGTGTGGGTCAAACCGCCCGTCGCTAGCCGCTAATGATATTCACCCGCCGGCCTTTGGCTTTACGCCCGTGAGAAGGCCGCCGGGTACGGACAACAACAAGACTGAAACGACGGAAAACGGCGTACAGCCCATTCGAACACTTATGGAGAAATAAAATGATTCCAGTGATCTTGTCAGGTGGTAGCGGCTCGCGACTCTGGCCGCTTTCGCGTAAACAATTCCCCAAACAGTTCCTGGCGCTGACCAGCGAACACACCTTGTTCCAGCAAACCCTTAAGCGTCTGGTGTTTGAAGGCATGCAGCACCCTATCGTGGTCTGCAATCGAGACCACCGCTTCATCGTCAACGAGCAACTCGCCAAGTTAGAGCTTGAGACTCAAGCGATTCTGCTTGAACCGTTTGGCCGCAACACCGCACCTGCGGTGGCGATCACCGCAATGATGTTGCTCAGCGAAGGCCGCGATGAACTGATGCTGGTGCTGCCCGCCGATCACGTCATCGACGATCAAAAAGCCCTGCAACGGGCCTTGGCCCTGGCCACCGTTGCCGCCGAACGGGGCGAAATGGTGCTGTTCGGCGTACCGGCCACCAAGCCAGAAACCGGCTACGGCTACATCAAGTCGACCCATGACGTGTTGCTGCCCGAAGGCGTTAGCCGTGTCTCGCACTTTGTCGAAAAACCCGATGAAAAACGCGCCACGGAATTCGTCGAGGCCGGGGGTTATTTCTGGAACAGCGGCATGTTCCTGTTCCGCGCCAGCCGCTTCCTGGAGGAACTGAAAAGACACGAACCGGACATCTACGACACCTGCCTGCTGGCGCTGGAACGCAGCAAGCGCGACGGCGACAGCATCGACATCGACGAAGCCACCTTCGCCTGCTGCCCGGACAACTCCATCGACTACGCGGTCATGGAAAAAACCCAACGCGCCTGTGTGGTGCCCTTGACCGCCGGCTGGAATGACGTCGGTTGCTGGTCATCGCTGTGGGACGTGCAGGAAAAAGACGGCAACGGCAACGTCAGCAAAGGCGATGTGGTCATTCAAGACAGCCGCAATTGCATGATCCACGGCAACGGCAAACTGGTCTCAGTCATTGGTCTGGACAACATCGTCGTGGTCGAAACCAAAGACGCCATGATGATCGCCCACAAAGACAAGGTTCAGGGCGTCAAACAGATGGTCAACACCCTCAACGATCAGGGCCGTACCGAGACCCAAACCCACTGCGAGGTCTACCGGCCTTGGGGGTCTTATGATTCGGTGGACATGGGCGGTCGCTTCCAGGTCAAACACATCTCGGTCAAACCGGGTGCCAGCCTGTCGCTGCAAATGCACCACCACCGCGCGGAACACTGGATCGTCGTTTCCGGCACTGCAGAAGTCACCTGCGACGAGAACGTGTTCTTGCTCTGTGAAAACCAATCGACCTACATTCCAATAGCCTCCGTGCACCGCTTGCGCAACCCCGGCAAAATCGCGTTAGAGATTATCGAAGTGCAGTCCGGCAGCTACTTGGGCGAAGACGACATCGAGCGCTTTGAAGATATCTACGGTCGCTCCAAGAATGCTGAAATTGGTGTTCAGACCAAGACCATTGCGCGCTAACAGGCATTAATCTGTGGGATCGAATCCATTCGGGAAGCGGGAAGCGCGGTTGTCTGATACACCGCGCCGACTTCTTCGCGAATGAAATTCGTTTTGAGAAGCGCAGCCCCACGTTATAGTCGGCCTTCGCAACCTCTTCATTTTCAATAAAAAAACAGGACTGACGGGACCGTTCATTTCAAATCATATTAAAAAATTTCTTTATTTTTTTTGAAGCCGGGAGCCTGCTTCGACCGCGTGGTCATTTTCGACATGTAGCGCTCTGGAAGCATAGTGCTCATGATAAAAGATGAGTATGTGTCTGCATTTTTTAACAGCACTGCCGTTCTAGCGCGGGAGTTTGTCACGAACTCTTCAGCACGCATTGTCTCTGACAAAACACTGCCCGTACTCGCCGCCATCGCTATCGCAAATTTTTTAGCAGATGGGCCGGTAAGGACCTCTACGGGCCCTTTCGCAACCGTTGTTCTCAAACCAATTCGAATATCTTCAGACCAAATTTTCACTTCAGCAGAGGTAGCGCCCTCCCGCAGGGTAAATTTTTTATTATAAAAAATATCGCCAGTATCCATAACAGCATGGCTGGTTTCATGAATTAACGTGTTAACAGTCTCCAACATATGCCTCCCCTCTAGCAGAGCCGCCGACAACAAAATCGTACGTTCAGGTTGGTAGGCGCTACGTACGGTGGTCAAGCCCAGCGCCTTTGGGTTCTGTTCAATCAGGCTAATTTTCCAGCTGGCCTCATTAAGCAATGAGGTTAAAAAATCCTGCTGCTTACCAAACGCAGTGTTGAGGGAATCGATTAGCTGTCCTCGATGCGCCCTATCCAAATCACCAAATGTCGCTGTCAATGCCGACCTTATACCTAGGCTTGGCGATTCACTTGCCAGTTCAGTGCGCGCGCGTTCCAAAAACAGGATGGAAAAGTTTATTCCCCTTTCTACTTTTTCCCGATGCTCATTGCTGAATTCCGCCAGACCAGTCGCTAAGATCCCTATTCCAATATTTTTCAACCCGCTCTCTGCTTCCCCCAACACATCGAAGGGGGCTGCGCCTTTGTTGTCTCCATACCGCAGCGGCGAGTTTTTAACGAAGCAAAATAGATTCAATCCGCCTGTCTCCCCCGCAGGATCCGGATTGATCCAACGCTGCAGCCAGGGCGCGTAGTACCTCAGTCCGTAATAATACAGCCCTGTGGCATCCCGCTCCTTACCCGAATAACGCACCGCTTTATAACTTGCTTCAATAGCACTTCTTCCCGCCCACCATGCTGTGCCGCCGAAGGGGTAGTAGTGTTCCTGACTGATTACCTTCGCCTCTCTGTCCAGTTCCACAGTGTTGGAGCCCAAATGATCGCTGAGGCCATAGCGGTATTGATCGTTATCGATACCCTCGGATTTACCCGCTTGCCAGTGCAATACCCGTACTTCGCTACGTCCCGCGCGAACGGTGATCACATGCAGCACTTCACCGGTGGCGGTATTGGTTCGAATTTCCAGGCCGGGCAAGTAGCGAACTTCACAGCAATGGGTAACGGCCCGGGCTTGGGTAATCCGTACTTTACGCACGCGCTGTCCGCTGGCGTCATAGATATAACGCTCGCTGTCGTCGTTACCAGACTCGCGCACTACCGGTCGTACTTGCTGCAATTGGTTACGTGAGTCCCACTCCAATGTTTGGCCAAGTTGCAATTGCCGCACGTTGCCGTTTTCATCAAATCCCGCGGCGATATCTTCTTCGGTCGGCGGTTTATCACCGAGTTGCGGCAGGCTTCGGTTGCTGGAGTGAGCAGTGACCAAGGTGCTGGAATGGCTCTGCGCACCAACGTGGGCGAGTTGCCGCAAGTTGCCAGCGGTATCGTAGGTGTACGTTTGCACGTAGTTCGCCAGTTGCGAAGGGTCTGGCGGCGTCTGGAATCCTGGGAATATCGGCCCATGGTTGATGCTGGCCGCTTCCCAGCCGGTGGCTTTGATCAGTTGATATAACGAGTCGTACTGATAGGTCGAGACGGGTTCTATTTTTTGATTGGCGAAAAAATGCGTGGATTGAGACCTGTCTTCGATACGCAGAACATTGCCTACCGGGTCGTAATCGTAAAGCAGGTCTTGCAGCACTTCGCCATTGGCGCGCTGGGCACGAAGCTGAATCAGACGCCCGTCCTTTTCGCGATAACGGCTCGTGCTAATTACACCATTGCCCAAGGTTTCCGATTCGACACGGCCTTGGGCGTCATAACGCATCGCACTGACAACGACGCGTTCGGGCTGGCCTACGAGTTGCAAACGGCTGGCTTTTAGCTTCCCGGCAACGGTGGAAGTAAACGTTTGAACAGTACGCTGCGCATCGGTCTGCATAATGACATCGCCCAGCGGGCTGTGCTGCCAAGTTGTCGTTGCGCCAATACCCGGCTCCCACGGAGCATCGTGGCCTGCCTCCGGCCAGTCAGGTGGTTGAAGATCAAACAGAAAATGCTGAGTCCGTTTTAGCAAAGAACCCATCACACCAAATTCGTCGTTTAACCGGGAACCGGCCTGATCGTCATGCCGAATAAGCTGCCCGCACTGGTTATGCTGCATACACTCTGCGTCAGCCGTCCCGTACGTCAGTCGCTCGACACATCGTTCAGCCAACCCGTTAGTGCTTTCGTACGCGGCCGTCGGCCTAAGTGATGCGTCATATTCATAACGCCGCACAACCCCCCGACCATCCCAACCGAACATCGGTTGAACAGCCTCGCCAATCAGGCCAATACGCCAGCCAGCATCCACGCTATCACTGTCTAGCAGTTGCCCGGATAATGAATACACCGCTGCCAAATTCGCAGGTGCAGCCACCTCATCTTCCACCTCAGCCCACAAGCGCGCATCCCATCGCTGAATGACACGTCCGGCAAGATCGAATGCCGAGCGATTGACGCGCCTCTGCACAATTTCCGTCACGTGGGTTCGCTGCCAAACAACCGTCCGCACGGGCAATCCGCGAGAATCAGTGACTGCGAGGCAAGGGGTATGGGTGTGCAGCGTCATATATCTATTCATCCCTGATCGACAGTTAAAGCCTAGGCAAACTACCGCTGATTGCATCTATGCCCAGCTCGATCCAGACAAGCGGTCTGGCTCAAAGCAACGGCAAACCGGGGGAGTGCAAGTGCAGCTCGGAACGCAGGCGGCGAGAATCAGAACGAAGTCGCAGAATGATCCTAAAAACGATTTTTAATGCAACTGATCCGGCTCAAGAATTCAGACTTCGCCTCCTCCCTTTGGTGGATAAATTCTGGGGATATGTGTTTTTCAAAAAAAAGGTCCCAGTCAGTTTCTGACAAACTCTTCGTGGTGACGGGATCGCTAGCAAAAACAGCAAGCATATCTGGCGTAATTTCAGATTCCGAAATCGCTTCAAAACCTGGTTCCAAAATCAAATCGTGGTCGATTGCAAACGCACGCTTACTTTTGTCGAAAACGATATTTCCGTTCCGTCCGTCATCGAGACGATCTCGTGTATTCAATAAAAAATCGAACACATACAAGCTAGATTGCTGCCTATTAAATGCTACGTCGCCGACGATGGTATCGACGTATCGTGAAATAACCTCTCTATCAGTTCCCGGCCGTATGACCGTTGCCGGAACGATATTCAAGTTAAGCGCTTTGCTGAACTGGTACGCAAATACTTCATTTGCTGCTCCGATCTTTTGTTTAGCTAAACCGTGAGCATCCAACACTGTCATCGACGAGAAGTCCTTATGCACGCCCCACTCCGTGTCCGAAAGCTCTACGACCCAGCTTTCATAGCTGCTAGATACGTTCCTGATATTTTTTAACGGCAACGGCTTGCTGCCCAGTGATAAATCTTCGTAAGGTGCTGGTAGACCTGATGGAACTTGAGGCGCGTGAAAATTCGGCTTTTCGCTGCTGTGGGAGGAGGATTGAGCCGTAAAAAAGGGCTCACGTCCCATTTTCGCCGGTCTATCGGGCACCGGGGGCGGCACTCCAGGGCAGCGTAGAGAGGAAACAGGACGGTCTGCAACCGGGGGGGGTCGCTGCATAAGGCCCTCATGATCAACGCGACTGGCAGGATTGTTTCCAACCATTCTATAGCGATTCAGCCCATCGGCTTCCCCCGCAGGATCCGGATTGATCCAACGCTGCAGCCAGGGCGCGTAGTACCTCAGTCCGTAATAATACAGCCCTGTGGCATCCCGCTCCTTACCCGAATAACGCACCGCTTTATAACTTGCTTCAATAGCGTTTCTTCCCGCCCACCACGCTGTGCCGCCGAAGGGGTAGTAGTGTTCCTGACTGATTACCTTCGCCTCTCTGTCCAGTTCCACAGTGTTGGAGCCCAGATGATCGCTGAGGCCATAGCGGTATTGATCGTTATCGATACCCTCGGATTTACCCGCTTGCCAGTGCAATACCCGTACTTCGCTACGTCCCGCGCGAACGGTGATCACATGCAGCACTTCACCGGTGGCGGTATTGGTTCGAATTTCCAGGCCGGGCAAGTAGCGAACTTCACAGCAATGGGTAACGGCCCGGGCTTGGGTAATCCGTACTTTACGCACGCGCTGTCCGCTGGCGTCATAGATATAACGCTCGCTGTCGTCGTTACCAGACTCGCGCACTACCGGTCGTACTTGCTGCAATTGGTTACGTGAGTCCCACTCCAATGTTTGGCCAAGTTGCAATTGTCGCACGTTGCCGTTTTCATCAAATCCTGCGGCGATATCTTCTTCGGCCGGCGGTTTATCACCGAGTTGCGGCAGGCTTCGGTTGCTGGAGTGAGCAGTGACCAAGGTGCTGGAATGGCTCTGCGCACCAACGTGGGCGAGTTGCCGCAAGTTGCCAGCGGTATCGTAGGTGTACGTTTGCACGTAGTTGGCCAGTTGCGAAGGGTCTGGCGGCGTCTGGAATCCTGGGAATATCGGCCCATGGTTGATGCTGGCCGCTTCCCAGCCGGTGGCTTTGATCAGTTGATATAACGAGTCGTACTGATAGGTCGAGACGGGTTCTATTTTTTGATTGGCGAAAAAATGCGTGGATTGAGACCTGTCTTCGATACGCAGAACATTGCCTACCGGGTCGTAATCGTAAAGCAGGTCTTGCAGCACTTCGCCATTGGCGCGCTGGGCACGAAGCTGAATCAGACGCCCGTCCTTTTCGCGATAACGGCTCGTGCTAATTACACCATTGCCCAAGTTTTCCGATTCGACACGGCCTTGGGCGTCGTAACTGACGCCCCTAACAATGGGCTGTCGGATTTGATCTTTAAGCCGTACGGCAATGCTTTTCAGTTGGCCTGCAACGGTATGAGCATACGTTTGGCTATTGCCGAGCGAGTCGGTCTGAGCAACCACATTTCCCAACGAGCTATAGCGCCAGGTTGACGTCGCGCCAACACCCGGCTCCCACATGTTTTCGTTGCCGACACTCGGCCAATCGGCCGGCTGCAGTTCCGCCGAAACATGTTGAGTTCGTTCCAACATGGAGCCCGTCAGGCCATACTCGCCAATCAACTGAGATCCCGCCTGATCGTCGTGCTGAATGAGATGGCCAGATTGATTGTGCAGCACACTGGCAACTTCGGCCCTCCCGTAAACAAGACGCTCTACGCAACGCTCAACCCGCTCATGGCTGATCTCGAATATAGAAGTCGGCCGCAGTAACCCATCGTATTCGCTACGCCGCCAAGTACCGCGCCCGTCCCAGGCGTCTAGTAATTGCCCGGCTTCGCCGAACCAGCCGACTTGCCAGCCGGCATCAACGCTGTCGCTACTCAATAGCTGGCCGGATAACGAATACACCACTGCCAGGTTCGCGGGTGCGGTCGCATCTTCTGATGCGTCAGCCCACAAACGAGCGTCCCATAGTTTCAAGATCCGCCCGGCCTGATCGAACGCGGATCGATTAACCCGCGCGAGACAAACATCAGTTTCTGATGAGCGATACCAATCAAGGGACCGAACCACCAAACCGCGCGGTTCGATGATTGCCAATGTGGGGGTAAAAGCATGAATTGTCATAGTGTCCATCCGTCCCTGATTGACAATTTAAGCCTAGGCAGCCCGCCGTCACTTGCACAAAAACAACGTCCTGTTCAGACGGGTGGTTTCGCTAATGGTCAATACCGCTCTCGTTTCTGTACGATGCTCTACCGTTGATTTTTACAAGGCTTACTTTAATGCTGATCGGCATCGTCCTCATTCTTTCATGGCTCATCTTGCTGTTGCGTTACCCGGGCAAAGCATTACCGGTATCGTTGGCAGCAGTGCTGTGTCTGGGACTGGTAACGCTGTGGGTGCTATGGCAGGACAGTACTGAAACACGGCAGTTGGATCGCCTTGAATTGCGCCTGAGTTACTCCCCGCAAACCTGTCCGGCGGATCGCCCTCTTCACGCCCAGTTGCACAATGGCAATAAAGTCCCATTGCAAGCATTGCAATGGCGGGTGGCAGCCTATCGCCCAGGCGACACGGTTAACCTTGCCGATGATGTCTATGCTGCACCTCGCTACAGCGGTCCGGGAGAACTGCAAGCGGGTGGCAATTGGCAGGATTGTTTGCCTGCACCACCGTTGCGCCCTGGTTACCGCCCGGAAACAGTAGAGTTTCGTGCCGAGCATTTACAGGGTAATTTCTAAAAAACAATAAGGAAAAATCATGCCTATCGCTCTTATCACCGGATGTTCCAGCGGCATTGGCCGGGCGTTGGCGCAAGTGTTTAAAACGGCAGGCTATGAAGTGTGGGCCACCGCGCGTAAAGCTGACGATGTAGCTGCACTAACGGCAGCTGGTTTCTCTGCCGTTGATCTGGACGTCAACGATGGTGCGGCCCTTGAGCGCTTGGCAATGAAGCTCGGAGCGTACGGTGGGCTTGACCTGCTGATCAATAACGCGGGGTATGGCGCGATGGGTCCGTTGCTGGATGGCGGTGTGGATGCCATGCGCCGTCAGTTTGAAACCAACGTATTTTCTGTGGTCGGCGTGACTCAGGCGCTGCTCCCATTGTTACGCCAAAGCAAGGGAATGGTGGTGAACATCGGCAGCGTTTCGGGGGTTCTGGTGACGCCCTTCGCGGGGGCTTATTGTGCGTCGAAAGCCGCCGTGCATGCGCTGAGTGACGCGCTGCGCCTTGAGCTGGCGCCATTTGGTATCAAGGTTATGGAGGTTCAGCCCGGTGCCATCGACACCCGCTTTGCGAGCAATGCGTCCCGTGAGGCTGAGCTGTTAATCGCTGAGTCATCACCTTGGTGGCCGCTTCGCGAGGCGATTCGCGCCAGGGCCAACGCCTCACAAGGCAATCCGACGTCAGCCACAGCGTTCGCTCGGGATTTGCTCAGTGCAGTGCAAAAAGACAAACCACCCCGCTTGCTGCGTTTAGGCAACGGCTGCCGCGCGATGCCATTGATCGCGTGGCTGGTGCCAAAAGGATTGCTGGAGAAAGGACTGCGCAAGCGGTTTGGTTTGGATAAAGCGTTGTGAGCAATTCTGTTTTCCATTGGAAATACCGCACTGTCGCCCGGTAAACACAGGACCCTTAAGAGCTGCCGAAGGCTGCGAAAGCCGGAACGGCTTTGCGATGTCATTGATTGAATCTGTGGGAGCAGGCTTGCCTGCGAAGAGGCCCATCATCACGCCGCTGATTACCTGGGTCACCTGCGTTGCCGCTTTCGTTGGCGAGCCAACTCCCACAGGATTTCGGCAGCCCTACAAAATCATCTGTGTATCAATAATTTCACTGTCGCCCGGTAAACACAGGGCCCGGAGGAGCTGCCGAAGGCTGCGAAAGCCGGGACCGCTTTGCGATGTCATTGATTGAATCTGTGGGAGCAGGCTTGCCTGCGAAGAGGTCCGTCATCACGCCGCTGATTACCTGGGTCACCTGCGTTGCCGCTTTCGTTGGCGAGCCAACTCCCACAGGATTTCGGCAGCTTAAGAACAGTAGACCCTGAACTTCATCGCAGCCTTGGGCAACGCCCCAAAATCATCTGTGTATCAACAAGTTATGCGTTGTATGAGGAGATTCAGTTAACCCCTGGATTCACGATCACGGTGCAGGTGCTGCCCGCCGCTAACATCACGCCGTCCGGTACGCTGTCCAGGTGGATTCGCACCGGCACGCGTTGCGCCAGGCGGACCCAGTTGAAGGTCGGGTTGACGTCGGCGATCAGTTCGCGGCTTTCAGGGTTATCGCGGTCGTAAATTGCGCGGGCAATGCTTTCGACGTGGCCTTTTAGCAACTGACCGCTCATTAACTGCATGTCAGCCGGGTCGCCGACGCGGATGTGCGGTAATTTCGTTTCTTCGAAAAAGCCGTAGACATAAAACGAGTTCATGTCGACCACGGCCATTTTCGCTTCGCCAATGCGCGCGTAATCACCGCGGTACACATTGAGGTTGGTGACGTAGCCGTCAACCGGCGCCAATACCTTGGTGCGTTGCAGGTTGAGTTCTGCCGCGTCGAGTTGCGCTTGGGCCAACTGATAATCGGCTTGAGCAGAGGCGGCGATATTGCTGGAGTCGTCGCGACTCTCGCGGGAAATCACCAGGCTGTCCATGTCCGCGCGGCGACTGGCGTTGAGTTTGCGCATCTCCCACGTGGCTTTGCGGGAGGCCACGTTCGCCTGCGCTTCTTTGACTGCAAGCTGGTAATGATCGGGGTCGATTTGCATCAACAGATCCCCCTTCTTCACCTGCTGGTTATCACGCACCGCCACGTCGACCACGGTCCCGGTCACGTCGGCCGCCACGTTGATCACATCGGCACGCACGCGACCATCGCGGGTCCAAGGTGTGTTCATGTAGTTAACCCACAGGCTATGACCGATCCAGATGGCCAAGGCCAGGACCAGTAACGTGGCGGTCAGACTGAAGAGCTTTTTCATCCTGGATCTCAAAGAAAGGGCGGAGGCAAAAAAGGGTGTTTCAAACAGCGGTACGTCAACCGTAAACCGACAGCCCCAGGGCGCCGAAGATGCATGCAAACATGCTTAAGCGCAACAACGCCGGGTGCCAGAAAAAACGGTACAAATCAAACGCCGACAGAATTCTGTCCAGCACCCAGGCCAGCACCGTCGCGACCAAAAACATCACGGTCACGGTCGGCATGTAGAGGCCGTGGAACGCTATTTCACGAGGCATGTGGAAGTCCTTGCGGCTCACGGTTGACCGCGAAGGCCGCCAGCGGTGATTGCGGGTCGAGCAACGAAGTACGGATGAAGTGCAAATAACTTTCGACCCTGCGTAACGCGGAGGTTTCGAAGTGCGGGGCGAAGGGTTCGTCGGTTAGCTGCACGCAGACGATAGCGTGATTGACCGCGCTCAAGCTGCGTTCAAGATTGTTCCGGCCAGGCTGAACGAATAATCGTACTAGCGAACGGCCCATAAGCCGGATCGCGTGGCGCCAGGGCTGGTATTCGGCATAACAGGTAAAATCCGGCAGCACCTCTTGTTCACGGCGCAACTCGATAATCGCGTGACCCACTTCCAGCACCACGAACATCCAGCGCAATAATCCACGCTGCACCTGCGGTTGTCCGGCAGCCAGACCATACGCCTGATGCAGCAGATCGCGGGTACGACTTTCGAAACCCGTGCCCAAGCCGCGCAGCGGTGCGCTGATGGCAAACAGCACTTGCCGACGCAGATGAAGCTCCAGCCGACGCCACAACCAACGGCTGTTGGGCGGCAGGATAATTGCGCCGGCAGCGGCACAGACCAACATGCCGATGACCATCGCGATGTAATCATTGACGTACAAATAAGGGTCAAACAGGGTCATGTTGCTGGGTATCGATTCGATGCTGAAAAATATTAGCAACCCAAGCCCGATACCGGCCCACTGTGGTCGTGAGGCGAGAAAGGCACCGACGACGAATACCGGAGACAACACCACGCAGAGCAATGGAAAGCCGTCGATGTAGGGAAAAACAAAGAAGGTTTCAATGAAGCCGAAAACCGCTGCCATCAACGTGCCGCAGGCCATTTGGAACGCCATGCGCTTGGGGTTCGGCGTGGTGGCAGACAACGCGACCGTTGCCGCCGACACCAGGATCATGGTCATCCCGCTCGGCCAAGCAGTGGCTAACCAATACGCACTGAGCGCGCCAACGATGAACGTGGCACGAATGCCCGATGCGGCGGAGGACAGCCAACTGGTGGTGGACTTGAATGACTCATTCCACTGTTCGCGAACATGGTGGTGATCGGCCAGTGATGCGTGGGTTTGCGCGTAGTTGTGCAGGTCATTGACGAAGCGGTACAGCAGCTCAAACGCAGTGTGAAAATCCAACAAGTCCGCAGCGCTCGGACGGCCCATCACCAAGATCTCACGCAGGCTGCGCACCTGATCCGGCAGGCTGACTTTGTAGGCCGCCAATTTGCGTTCGAGTGAGGCGGCATC
This sequence comes from Pseudomonas sp. CCI4.2, assembly GCF_034350045.1. Taxonomy (NCBI): domain Bacteria; kingdom Pseudomonadati; phylum Pseudomonadota; class Gammaproteobacteria; order Pseudomonadales; family Pseudomonadaceae; genus Pseudomonas; species Pseudomonas sp. CCI4.2. The sequence continues at coordinate 209,073 of NZ_CP133781.1, forward strand.
AGGAATGGTTAATGCGCGTCCGGCGAAACCGTCGAGCAATTCGGCCAATGTTGCAAGACCTGGTTCGATGGCGGACTCCACTTGGGTCAAGCCCCGTGAGCGTAACCGCTCGAGCAATTGATGCAGGGCGTTGAAGCGGGTGGTAATGGCCATAAATTCGCTGTTCAGACGATTCAATCGGCCGTTGCGACGACGCATGTGCGGGTCTTCAAACACCGTGACGCTGCGCAGACCTTCCAACCCGACGGCTTCGGTGATGAAGCGAACGTTGCTTGCTTCGAAGGCTGTCCGCTCGCTGAGGCCACGTATGCCATCAGCGGCAAATCGGGCAAATACGCCGAAACGTTGATAGAGCGCGTTGCGCATGGCGGCGCTGGTGCTTTGCGGCAGAATCGCGGCGCTGACGATTGTCGAGCAGACAATCCCGAGACAAATTTCCAGAACCCGCCAAACCGCCGCCAAGAAGGCACCTTCCGGGTGCGCCAACGCGGGCAAGCCGATCATCGCTGCGGTGTAACCGGCGAGGACAAAACTGTAGGCCCGCAGGTTTCGATAACGCGCGGCGCCCGCCGAGCAAAAACCGACCCACAACGCCAGGCTACCGAGGAACAGCTCGCTGTTTTGGGCGAACAAGGACATTAACAGCACCATCATGGCCGAGCCGGCCAGGGTGCCAATAATCCGATAAAAGCTTTTAGCGAACACATGCCCGCTTTGCAGCTGCATGACGATGAACACGGTGATCATCGACGTGCGCGGTTGCGGCAACTCCAGCCGAAGCGCGATCCAATAGGTCACAAAGGCCGCGAACAGCACTTTGAAGATGTAAATCCAAGTCACGCCATCGCTGCGCGCCCATGCAAAAAACTCGCGACGCCATTCAAGAGAACGGAAGAAGCTGATCATGAACGCAGCCAACCCTGTGGGAGCGAATTCATTCGCGAAACGGCACCGAAATTTTTCAATGGTCAAACGCCGCAAGTGCAGCCGGGACCTTCGACGGCAGGGTCTTCTCTTCTTTAGGTGAATCAGAACCCGCTGACAAACCGCCGCCCAAGGCCACCACCAATTCCGCATGTGCTGTCAGGCGTGCCGCCTGGACCTGTTGTTGAATCTGTTGTTGGCGGAACAACAATGTCTGCGCGTTTAGCACGCTCAAGTAATCCGTCAGCCCACGGGTGTAAGCAACCTTCGCTATGTCATAGGTCTTTTGCGCTGCGGCCACGGACTCAGCCGCAAACGCTTGCTGCTTGGCCATCGACTCACGGCGAATCAATTGGTCTGAAATTTCTTTCAACGCGGTAACCAACGTCTGGTTGTACTGCGCCACAGCAATGTCATAACCGGCAGAGGCTTCGCCCAATTCCGAGCGCAAACGGCCGCCGTCGAAGATCGGTAAGGTAATGGCCGGTCCGACGCTGTAGTTGAATTTGTTACCCGCCAGGAATGACAACATCCCACCTCCGGTTGCAACGAAACCGAGGCTGCTGGCCAAATCAACGTTGGGATAGAAACCAGCGTGCGCAACGTCAATGCCACGCGCTTGAGCCGCAACCCGCCAGCGGCTGGCCACCACGTCGGGACGCTGGCCGAGTAAGGCCACGGGCAGTGATGAAGGCAGTTTCAACGCAGTTTGCAACGACAGTGTCGGGCGTTTCAGGCGTGCACCCTCCCCCGGTCCTTTACCCGCCAGCGCGGCGAGTTGATTACCGCTCAGTGCAATGGCCTCGTCCAGGGAGTCAATCTGACGATGGGTTTCGGGCAACGGGGTTTGGGCCTCACTGATTTCGAAATGAGTACCGAGCCCGCCGTTAAAGCGTCTCTGCGCCAGTTGCAGGATTTGTTCTTGCTGGGCCAACGTTGCTTCAACGATGTCGCGCTGTGCGTAATTCAGCGACAACTGGATATAGGCGCGGATGATATCGTTTTGCAGCTCAAGTTGAGCCAAACGCGCTTCGGCAGCACTCATGTGGGCCAAATCCAACGCACGCTCGGTGGTATTACTTTCCTGACCCCAGAGGTCAAGGGAATAGCTCAGACCCATCGACGCATTGTTGTCCCAAGTGCTGGTATTCGCCAGCTGACCTGGACCGTAGAATTGGTCGGTTGGCCAGTTATGTCGTTTGAGGGTCGAATCGCCATTAATGCGCAACGATTCTGCGGACTCGGCGACACCCGCCAAGGCCTTGGCCTGACGCACACGCGCTGCGGCCATTGCCAGGCTTGGGCTACCTTTGGCGGCCAGTTCGATCCAGCTATTAAGCTGCTCGTCTCCGTAGGCGCGCCACCATTGCGAAGCAGGCCAGTGCGCCTCTTTGGCGGCATTCTGGATTGCTTCGTCAGTTGCTAATTCGTTGGCTGGAAGGGAATGCTCCTGAGGGCCAATGCCCCCGGTTCCGATACAGCCGCCGATAGTCAGCGAAAGAGCGATAACAAATAGGGGTTTGAGCCCTCTGGACATGCGACGCGGCACTGCTGCAAATTCCCGACTTAGGTGTGATGCGGATGATAGGCATCGATTCTAGAGGGCGGTCAACGAGACGATAAGACGGGCGAAGTGCGATTCTTTGTTACCAAACGGGTGATAATCGACGGGCTTGGCTCACATTCATCCGTTACTTCATGTCACAATTTGTCGATCTCATCAGAGAACTGCCAATGGATACCCTGCAAAACATGCGTGCTTTCAGCTGTGTGGCGCAAGCAGGCAGTTTTACTGCCGCCGCAATACAGCTAGACACAACCACCGCGAACGTATCGCGTGCAGTCTCGAACCTCGAAGCTCACCTGCAAACCCGCCTACTGAACCGCACCACGCGGCGTATTGCCCTGACGGAAGCGGGCAAGCGTTACCTGTTGCGCTGCGAACAGATTCTCGGCTACGTCGAAGAAGCTGAAGCAGAAGCCAGTGACGCCCACGCGCGTCCGTCCGGTCAATTGAAGGTGCACTCGATGACCGGCGTCGGCCAACACTACGTAATCGATGCTATCGCCCGTTATCGCAAGCATCATCCGGACGTGAGCTTCGACCTGACCATGGGCAACCGAGTCCCGGACCTGCTTGAAGAGGGTTACGACGTCTCCATCGTATTAGCCACCGAGCTGGCGGATTCGGGTTTCGTGTCCCAACGCCTGGGTATCACCTACAGCATTGTTTGTGCCTCACCGGCCTACGTCAAAGCCTTCGGTTCGGCGCAAAAACCCCAAGACTTGCTTAACCACGCGTGTCTGCGGTTGGTGAGTCCGGTGTTTCCGCTGGAGAAATGGGTGTTTGATGGTCCCGAAGGCCAAGAGATGGTCACCATTGCCACCTCGCCGTTTCTGGTCAACTCGGCCGACGCCATGAAAGCGGCAATCAGCAGTGGCATGGGGATTGGCATTCTGCCGATTTACTCAGCCATCGAGGGGCTGCTTAACGGCACACTGGTTAGGGTGCTGACCAGCTACCGCTCGCAAGAACTGAATCTTTACGCCATCTACCCATCGCGCCAATACCTTGATGCAAAAATAAGAACCTGGGTCGAATACCTGCGCGGGTCGCTGCCGGAAATTATGGCTGCCCACGAGGCCGATTTGAAAACCCATGATTTGATGAACATCGTCTGACACCTCCACTCAACCGCCCGAGAGTATCGCCCGATGAGAAAGACTGTCCTTGCGTTCAGCCGCGTATCCCCCGAAATGGCCGAGCGCCTGCAGCAAGATTTCAACGTGATCGTACCCGACCCGAAATTGGGCGATATGAATGAACAATTCGACGCCGCGCTGCCCCATGCCCACGGCATGATTGGCGCCGGGCGCAAGCTGGGCCGCGAGCAGTTGCAGAGCGCCAGCAAGTTGGAAGTGGTGTCGAGCATCTCGGTGGGTTACGACAACTACGAGCTGGGCTACTTCAACGAGCGCGGCATCATGCTGACCAACACCCCGGACGTGCTGACTGAAAGCACCGCTGACTTGGCCTTCGCGCTGTTGATGAGCAGCGCTCGCCGCGTCGCTGAACTGGATGCCTGGACCAAGGCCGGCCACTGGAAACGCTCGATCGAAGCCGGGCATTTCGGCACCGACGTGCACGGCAAAACCTTGGGCATCGTTGGCATGGGCAACATCGGAGCGTCTATTGCCCGACGTGGCCACTTCGGTTTCAACATGCCGATTCTGTACAGCGGCAACAGCCATAAGCCAGAGCTGGAACAGCAGATGGGGGCGCAGTTTCGCAGCCTTGATCAACTGCTTGCGGAGTCGGATTTCGTCTGCCTCGTTGTACCGTTGAGCGAAAAAACCAAACACCTTATTGGCACACGCGAACTGGCGCTGATGAAGCCAAGCGCGATCCTGATCAACATCTCCCGCGGCCCGGTGGTTGATGAACCGGCGCTGATCGAAGCGTTGCAAAACAACACGATTCGCGGTGCTGGCCTGGACGTGTATGAAAAAGAACCACTGGCAGAATCACCGCTGTTCCAACTGAGCAACGCTGTAACCCTGCCGCACATTGGCTCGGCCACCCACGAGACGCGCCAGGCCATGGCTGACCGTGCGTATCAGAATCTGCGCAGCGCATTGCTCGGTGAGAAACCGCAGGACCTGGTGAACCTGCAGGTGTGGAAAGGCTGATTTCTCCCTAGACCGTGCCCGTTGAAGGGAGAGATCAATGCGCATGGCGTGGCGCGAATCCTGTGGGACCGAATTCATTCGGGAAGACAACACCTCGGTTTCGCCGCTAAACCGCGCTGCTTGCTTCGCCAACACGTGGTTCCTACAGACATAACCCCTCTGTAGATACCAACTTGTTGGCGAGGCGGTCTATGCCAGCGTTCCCGTCACCACCGTCACCGGTTTTGGCTTACGAAACACCAACACATTCCCCAGCATCACCAATACCAGCCCCATTAGCGCGGGCAGCGTCCATTGGTAGCCTTCGGCAAAAGCCGAGATATTCAGCGCCACCACCGGGAACAGTACCGTGCAATACGCTGCACGTTCCGGCCCCATGCGTCCGACCAGGGTCAGGTAGGCGGTAAAGCCAATCACTGAACCGGCGATCACCAAGTACACCAACGACCCGATGTAACGGGTATTCCATTCGAAACTGAACGGCGTGCCGCTCACTACGCAATACACCGCCAACATCCCCGCGCCGTAGAGCATGCCCCACGCGTTAGTGGTCAGCGGCCTCAAACCGGCTTTCTGCTGCAGGCTGGATAGCATGTTCCCGGCTGAGAAACACAGCGTACCGAGCAACGCCAAACCCAGACCGATCAAGGTTTCATGGCTGGCGGTATGCCCGGACAACTCAGGCCAAAACATGCACGCCAGACCGATCAACCCCAAGCCACCACCAGCCAATACGTTACGCGCGACTTTCTGGCGGAAAAAGAGCCGAGCGTTCAGCGCATTCCAAAGCGTCGAGGTGGAAAACACAACGGCGATCAAGCCGCTGGGGATCCATTGGCTGGCGGTGTAGAAACACATGAAGTTCACGCAGAACAGGCAGAGCCCCTGCGCCAGACAAAGCAGTTGGCCGCGCCGATTGACCTTCTGCAGCCGACCGCTGAGCAGCAGTATCACGAACAGCACCAAGGCCGCGAAGCCAAAGCGATAGACGATCGACACCGGAATCGCCACATCGCCCAACTGCCATTTGAGGGCAATCCAGGTGGTGCCCCAGATCAGTACGGTAAGCAGGTACAAAGAGAGGTTCATCGGTGGGCTCCTTAATTGAGCTCCAGTCTGAGGTTTCGTCTCAGGGCCGACTTGCACAAACTTGCGCTTTTGATCGTTTGGAGAATGGCAGTACGCAAGCGACTTGGTACGATGCGGACTACAGAGGATTCGTTATGCCGCCACTGGAAACCATCCAGGTTTTTCAAGCCCTGAACAGCTCGCCCAATGCTCGCCTCGAACAAAGCGCGGGCTTGGGTGACGGGATGGTCGCAGCCCTGTGGAGCAACCACCACGACGCACAGGAATACCAGGCGCCGAGCCACCATACGTTGTCGTGTTACATCACAGGTGGCACCGGTACCTATCGTCGCGACCGTCCAAATGAGAAAGGTAGCCCAGGAAAGCTGTGCGTACTGCCAGCGGGACATGAGTCGGCCTGGGTCATCAACGGCGAAATTCGCCTCGCGCATGTGTACATCAGCCCTGAACAATTCGCCCTGGGCTGCGTCACCCTGCTCGACCGTGAGCCCCGTGAACTGCAATTGCGCGAAGGCACGTTTATCGACGATGCCGAGCAAGCTCAACGTTTTCGCCGCATGATCCAGCTGGATTGGAGTGAACCTGGTGAACGCCTGCTAACCAGCAGCCTCGCCCACGAAATGCTCAGCCACGCCCTGCTCAGCCAAGTCGGCCAACGCCACGGCCTCCGCCTCAAAGGCGGCCTCGCCCCGCATCTACGCCGACACCTCGTGGATTACATCGAACATCGTCTGGCAGATCCGATAAGCCTGGGCGAACTTGCAGCACTATGTGCATTGTCCGAATACCACTTTGCCCGGATGTTTCGCGAAAGTTTTGGCTTACCGCCGCATCAGTACCTGTTGGCGCGCCGCATGAACCACGCACAGCAACTACTGCGTACGGGTCAACAGCCGTTGGGAAGTATCGCCATGGCCTGTGGGTTTGCCAGTGCGAGTCATTTCAATAATCGGTTTAGGCAAACAATGGGGGCGACGCCGGGGGAGTATCGGTTGGCGTTTTTGTAGGCTGTTTTACTGCTGCTTGAGCGCTATGGTTTGCAGAACATTTAGCGCCATCTCCTTGTCACCCCTCACACTGATCAAATACGTAGAATCATTCGCGAAAAGCAAAATTCGGTGCTCTGGATCGGTTGGTGTAGCTTCTTGAAAAATGGCTTGAACGCCAGAGCCCACGGTGAAACTCGTCAGTCGCGCACGGCAGTCGAGCTGCATGTCAGAGCGCATAGCTCTGACCAGTGCCTGATCTGCTTCATTGAGACTCTCCACACTATAAAGCCCGTATAGATAACGATCTAAATCAGCGCTTGAGAGCTTTTTCGTCGTGAATTGAGACAGAGCGGCTGCAACACTGTCATTGGGTATAAGTTGATAACTTACGTATTTTTTTTCTGGGTAGGCAGCCATTATTCCGTCGAACGCTACCAGCGCAATAGGCGCTCCAGGCAGGTTGAATTGGTAAGGACCGATAATCACAACCAACCCGTCACTCTGTTCAAACGGCAACTCACCGAAAGACAATTTTCTCTGTTCGCAGTTGTCTGCCCAAACAGAGAACGAGGCCAAAGAGATAAGCAGCGTGATCAGATATTTGTTCATACATATTTCCGTCCAGTGGAGTACAGATAATTTGCTTCGAAAATCCGGCGCTGCCAATCAGGGAATTCCGCTGAAAACGTAGGAAACGTCCCATTCTCTGTCTTGACCTGCTTTACCAGCGTCGCATCGTCGGGCGCAGCCTTGTCAAAATCCCTGCCACCTTTGCCTTTTCCGCCACAAAATATATTTGCTATCAAGGGGTTGAATTGTTTCCTCATCGGGGCCAACACTGAGGGTGAGAGGCGAGTGGTTATTCCTCGAACCCGAGGCAGGCTGATCGTTCTCATGTGAGTAAGCCTTAAGTAAGGAAAAAACTATGCAAATCCAGGTCAATAGCGATAACCATATTGAAAACAGCATCCGACTGGAGGAGTGGGTCCGTACCACCATTGAAAGCACGCTCGAACGCTACGAAGAAGATCTAACGCGCGTTGAGGTTCATATCCGCGACGAGAATGGCGAAAAGCCTGGCCCGCATGATATTCGCTGCCAGATGGAAGCCCGGCCAAAAGGTCACCAACCGATTTCGGTTACCCACAAAGCCGACACACTGGATCAGGCAGTGGAAGGCGCGGCAGAGAAACTCAATCACGCCCTTGAACACTTGTTCGGCAAACTGCGCGACAAACGCGCGCCGGTAACAGACGCGGAGATAGACGCGGATTCTGAAAATCCGGATGCCATGCTTCAGGAAGAGTTTTTGGAAAAAGAAGAGGACGCCCTGCACGGTTAATCCGCAGCGCGCAATTGACGACCATCACCATGGAAACAATCTGAAAAGGACGGCGCTGTGAAAACAGCGCTGTCTTTTTTTATGGCGCATACCGAGGCGCCATCATCGCCATTAGTCTTACGTCGCGAACTTAAACCACCGACAGCCGGTCAACTTAAATAGACTTCTCGACCAGGCGCAGGCTATGGATAACCCTTTTCAACTGATCACTGATGTTTTTCAGCCTGATTACCGAGTCAATCTGAGCATTCAGGGGCTCGATGGCGGCATCATGCTGACCTTATCCAACGAGACGGGCATCGTCGCCAAGCGCTGGATCAGTGCCGAGCAACGCAATGAGCCCAAGCGACTGCGCAGGCTCATCCAAAGCGTGCAATTTGGCATCGCCATCGAACAAGGCCACAGCGCTGTGGCCATTCTGGCGGCAATGACCGACAGCGATCAATTGGATAAACCCGCTCCTCGTAAGAATTGGTTGAGTAACCAGCCGCAACTATCGGCCGGTTTCTAACGCGAATTACAATTCGCCTTTCTCCTCGGTCAGCGCGCCCTTGGCTTTGCTGTCCGGGTCAGGAACCTTACCCGACGGGAATTGCGACGACGCGTAGCGCACCACCAAAATCGCGAATGCCAGTAGCAAAATCGCACCAGAAAGATAAACCACGCCGAGGTCCGGTGGGTTGTGGTGCGATACGTCCGAGATCAGTAAGCGGGTCAACGCGGTGATGGCGACGTAAATCAGAAACCGCACCGGCATGTGGTTGGTTTTGAAATAAATCCCGACCATGGCACCCAACTCCAGGTAGATGAACAGCAACAGAATGTCATCGACCGTAATGTGACCCTTCTCCAGCATGTCCAGAAATGCCATCACTGCTGCCCAAGCCGTTACCGCGCCAATAGCGAACAGCGCCAGGTAATGGAACGTCTCGACGCACAAGTTCCCCAGTGACTCGGCCAGCCCGTGAACGTGTTGGCGCAGAGACTCAGCCCAGTTGATTTTCACAATGTACTTCCTTGAATAATTCAAGCGGATGATGCCGTGCCGATGTGACGATTTACCGTCGCATTGGCGTTTATGGGTGCTTCTATTAGCAGAACAGGTGCCAGAGTCTAGGGTTGAGAGCGTGGTGGATTGTCGCAAGACACATCGAAACGCTGCACTATGAGTAATCCAAGCAAAAATGCCACTATCCAAAACAGATCGTTTGGCTTATGCTTTTACCTGTATAAAAATACAGTAGTCGTTAAAGACTGATTATCGTGAAGGCATGTGAGGTGCTGAATGGCCGTCGAAGTGGTATACCGCAGCAGCCGAGATTTGGAGCGTTTGTTCATGGATAAAGCCGAAGCTGATCGTCATGACAAAATGCTCGAACTGGCAGAATTGCTTGCCGAGGTGTTGCAACGAGCGGTGCCGTCGTTGACGGAAGCTCAAGTGGAAGAAGCGGGTATTTACATGGCGAAAAATCGCGATGTCTTCGCCAAAGCGTTCAAAAGTCAGCCGGACGCCTTGTCCGAATTGCTGAGTGCACCGCTGGAAGAATAAGCGCCACTACACACTCTGTAGGGCCAACGTGTTGGCGAGGCGGCTAGTTAGGAACGGCGCTTGTGCCGCTTCGCCAACACGTTGGCTCCTACAGGGATCTGTGCGAAGGCGTCGGCAGATTCAGCCGCTGAACGTCAGTACCCTTTATTCAGCAGTCGTTCTGCCAAGTCGTTCGCGACACGCGCAGGCGAGCGTTTTTCCGCTTGGGCGTGAGCAAATACTTCAGTCAATCGAGTGCCAATTCGCGACAAGTGCGCGGTGATGGTGTTCGGCGTCTCCCCTTGATGCTGCAGCGCCACGTAGATCAGGCCTCCGGAGTTGATCACGTAGTCAGGCGCATACAGAATGCCTCGTCCTTCCAGCTGATCGCCGACCTGCAAATCAGTCAGTTGATTATTCGCCGCGCCGGCCACGGCGGCACAGCGCAGTTGCGCGACGCTTTTGCTCGTCAGGATGCCGCCCAGCCCGCAGGGAGCAAAAATATCGCAGGGCGTGCTGAGCAAGGCGTCGCACGCAATCGGGTGGGCACCGAATTGCTCCATGGCCAATTGCACCTTGCCGCTGTCCAGATCACTGACCAACAAGTCGGCACCCGCCGCATGCAGTTGCTCGGCCAAGGCAAAACCGACATGCCCTAGCCCCTGCACCGCCACACGTAACCCTTCGAGATTGTCGCTGCCCAGCCTCGCCACTGCGGTGGCACGAATACCAGCAAATACGCCCATCGCGGCGTGCAATGAGGGATCCCCCGCCTCGGTGGTGCTGGTGACATGTTGGGTGTGTTGTGCGATGCAATCCATGTCAGCGCTGGACGTGCCACTGTCGACTGCCGTGATATAGCGTCCATCCAGGGTTTCGATAAACCGCCCGAAGGACTCGAACAACGCCGCGCGATTGGGAACGTGCGCCGGGCGCATGATCACCGCCTTGCCTCCTCCATAAGGCAGCCCGGCAAGTACCGCTTTGTAGCTCATGATGTGCGCGAGGCGAATGGCATCCTGAATGGCGCTCTGTTCGTCGGAGTAATCAAGGTAGCGGCAACCGCCCAAGGCGGGACCGTTCTGGCTGTTGTGGATTGCGATCAATGCTTTGAGGCCGGTCTCAGGATCGACGATAAAGTGCAGCGTCTCCACATGTGAGCTTTGCATGAGAGCGAACATTGGCGGTGCTCCCGAGTTTTTTCTAAGGCGAGTATAGGCGCTGGGAAAAAAAACGCTGGGCCATCAGGATCCGTTGAACAAACACAGACCGGCGTAACGGTCACTCTTGGATGCGCTTTGAAAACGGCACTGGACGAAATCTGTCGCTGGGGCTAAAACGGAAGCTCCAGAGCCCGATAACCAGCTCGTCGCAAGAGCCATGGTGTCTGATCCAACGGAGAGGTTGATGACCCCACGTCAAGCCTGCCTTGCCAGCCTGCAACGCACACCGCCTTGTGTCATGGAGGCGGCGTTGTGGGTGTCAGCCGAACACGATCCGCAGTTTTCCCCAGCGCAAGGGTTCGAGACCGTCGAGGATCTAAAACGTCAAATCAGTGCTGCGTTGCCGATGCTACCGGCAGGCGAGCTTGCCCAGCCAATGCTACGCCGGCTGAACACCTTGGGGTTTCAGCAGGACGACTGGAGCCAACCAAAACCTCAGGCCGCACTGGTACACAACATCTTGCAGCGTCGGCGTGGGCAACCGTTAGGCTTGGCGATCATCGCTTTAGAGGTGGCCAGGCGATTGGAGATTCCGCTGGAGGGGGTTAATTTTCCGGGGCATTTTCTGTTGCGGGTGCCGGGGGCCGACCATCTCTTGGATCCCTGTGGCGGACGTCGGCTTTATCCGAAAGATTGCCGTGAATTGCTGGTGCGCCAGTTTGGCCCAGACATGCCGCTCAAATCCGAGCACATGCTGCGTGCAACTGACATGGCGATGGTGCAACGCCTGTCGCGTAATCTCCGGCACCTGCACCAAATGAACGATGAGTTTCTGGCTTCGCTCAAGGACGCAGACCGGGTGTTGGAATTGGGCCAAGCGACCACCAACGATCACCTGGCCCGCGCGAGCTTGTATCAATCCCTTGAATGCCCCCAGGCCGAGCGATTCGACCTGGAGCATGCGTTGCTATTGAGTGACGACCCGATTCAACGGCTGCGTTTGACCGAGCGGCTGAGTCATCTACCGCACCATAGGGCTTATCACTGAGGGTTAATCAATTTAGCCGTGTATACGACGTAAGGACTGGAGTCGTATCTATAGATCCAATAGTGAAGTGCTGGACCAAAAAAGGCTTTGTCTTTACCCATGCCCAATTAGCGATGAGCCGTCCCACGGTGGGTGAACCCACCGTGATGGATCGGATACCGTCTGCTCCCGACACGACGCCAATGGCAGCACCCACGAATAAAGGAAACGCGGTTGCTCGGTCGCCGTCCAGATAGGCGATTAAGCCACGCTGGAAACTGATGCCCGAATGCAATAACCCCCAAGCCACCGACGCGCCGGGGAAAGGAAGCAGTAAAATCGTGCCGGTCCATTTCACTGCGATGTAGGTGTACTGACCGATTCGCTCATCGGTACTTTCCGTCTGATCGTCAATATCCTGGATCATGCGTTGGATCATGTCGTCATACAGTCGCTCCAGTGTCTTGATCTGGTCAGCGGGATTAAATTCAAACTTGAATGACATGCCAGCAACCGGAGGTGTGTTTTTAAGACTGGCGAAGTAAGCGTTTATAACCGGCTGATGCTTGTACCGAACCCGGTCGTAATAGTAGTCGGCCATGCCGGGGGCCAGTGCCGATGAAATGAGTTCTGCATTTGTTCTGAACAGCAGGCCATCCGGGGCGTTAGGCGTGTAAAGCAATTCAAAATCCGGGTCCGCGTTATTGGAATTTTTAAACAGATACACACCCTCGACTAACCGCCCTTCCAGGTACCAGGCATTGACCGAACTGTTTTTAATCAACGCAGCATTCTTTGGTTCGTCCGCTAAACCAGAGGCCCCCAAACTGACGACCAGATGAACCAACCACTGATACTGCGTCTGCGTCAGTCGGCCACGCAAGTATTCCGACATGATCGCGTGCCGCAGCTCACAGTGCTGGCGTACGGCATACAGGGCACGACGACGTTTATAGTATTGATGTTTTTTATCGAGATATTCCACCTCAAGCATCTTCATGTAGCGCTCGCCAAGCGACAACACACGCAAGGTGCGATCAATGACTTCGGTCGGGAGCCCGGATAAGTCCTGGCCAATGGAGGAGTACAGGACCGCGTCCTGATGAAACTTATAGTTTCCCGAGTAACCGTCCATCGCAAGACGAGTGAGGGTTGGAAAAGGCGAGTCTGGCCCTAAGTTGGGCAATTCGAGACGCGGCTTGCCGTGCACATCCACATACACCGTATCGGGGTCAATACGCTCATTCACGCCGTTCTGCCGCAACCAGTTATTGATGACTCGTTTGATTTCATCATGGGCAATTTGCTGAAACGAACGCAGCTTCGTTATTGCCAGAAACGCTTTGTTGATCTCTGTTATCCGAGACTCCAACACCACCATTGACCGTCGATGCGCATAGGTGCCCTGTTTGGAATCGGCGGGCGTAATGACGTCGTTGTCAGCCACATGAACGTCAACTTTATGATTAACCAATTCAAGAAGATTAGCCTCGTAGTTCTTGCCCTTGCCCGGCATAAATCGAACGCTCAGCGGCTGCCATTTACTGGGTAAATGCGTGATGGACGAGATGAACACCGAAGTCTCGGCCCGGCTCAAGAGCGGAACCTGATCCACCAGGTATTGAGCGCCGGCTGCAGTTTTCGTCCACCCGCCTATTTCAAAGGACAGCGAGCGCCAAGAGGAGAATTCGAACATGTCTCGACCACCCGGGGCGCCGGGGGCATAAAGAACATAATGTTCGTCAGCATCCCTCACCTCATGAAATACGATCAAGTCCTTTAAGCGCACGCTGCTGCCATTCAACGTGACGTGACCGATGCTCAGTAGATAGCCGGGTTTAACGTTATCTGAGCTTAAGGTGCGTATCAGTTCCTCACTTCGGTCAAGAAGGTGCCCTTGAAGTTTCGCGGCCCAGGCACTTAGCGTAATGGCGCTGTCTCGAACATGAAGCAAGGCGCGCTGCATTTCTGGTTGCTGGTATAGCGCCCTGACGGCCTGACCAAAGTTGATCCGAACATCCAGCTCAGCCACCAGTTTGTCGGCAAAATCATAGGTCCATGCCGGGTGTTCACTGCGCGCAGGGACCTCTACCGAAGGTCGAAGCCGAACGTCAGTAAACGGCAATCCTTCCATCACGAATTCGAGCAACGATTTTTTATAGACCGTTTTAAACGTTCCTGCCTGGGTGGGAAACTCATCGGGTAGCGTGATGAAGATCTGCTGCGGGTCAACTGAGTACCCCAGATGTTGACGAACGTATTGGTCGATAGCCCATACGCTATAGGACTTTAACGAACCCAATGTCCCCAGCAGTTGATCAGCGGCTTGCTCATATTCGTGATGCTGGGTTTCAAATACTTGGTAAGAATCTTTCTTCCAATCGTCTGCATCTTTCAGCCAGTCCGGGAATCGCTTTTGTCGGGCGTCGGCGCAGTGTTCTTCAAAACGGTGCCACAGCGCATGATCGCAATAGTCCAGGCATTGGATTTTTTTTACCTGCGCCAAGAACGCTGGCATCTCTTCTTTCGTTCGTTGAGCCAACGTAAGCACGTGATTGAAGTCCGCGCTCTGTTTATCCCGAATACCTTGTGTATGAGCAATCAACAACGGGTCATCGAGCCTGTTATAACAGGGCGTCATACCTGCTATTGCAGCGGCGTTGTCGTCTAATCCGTCGCGATCAGCGAGTAGCAGGTTCTGCAATAGAAACGCTTGCTCATCGGGATTGGCTAATAGCTGCACCACCGATTCATTCAATTGCGCGAGTGAGTCGAATACCTCAAGACCCCTGGCTGGCGTGTAAAGAAAAGCAGCGCCAACCTCTTGATCGGGGGTTAACACATCAACCTTTTCTACCAACTGGGTCGCTACGAATACTGAATGCAACGCGACGGATGTTCCCTCTGGCAGCGTCAGAGAAAGCGAATAGACACCCGCCGTGGAGGCGCCAGTAACTATAGCGTTGAGTCTGCCACTGGCGTCGAGGTCCAGCGTCTTAAGCCTGTTGTTTAGCGCGGCTTCGTGCGTTAACAAACGGCCTCGCAGGTCGGTAAGGGTCACATGGCGCGCGCGCGGCTGATGGTTGTTTTCAGACGGGTGTGCAGCGATGTCAATGTCCGAAGTCCAAAATTCGACAAGGCTGGTTGTATATGCCGTCGGCAGAACCTGAACTAACTCATTGAATAGTTGTAAGGCGTCTTCAACCGTAAAAGACGCTATAAGGTGCGCGTCGCGAACCGAATCGTGGTGTACATACACAGCGACATCGTGTTTCTCAAACGTCGAGGTGCCGTGAATCAGCGCGTGCAACAAACCATCCGTTAGCGACATTGAACGCGCTATCGAACCCTTCGACCCTCGGGTGTTGAGAAACAAAATATCGGGATTGGGATACTCAACAAGGCCTTGTAACCGGGAACTCAGCAAGCCATGTGCAACGTCTCGCAACGATGGCGCCGTGACCGTTAGGTGTGCGCACAGTGCAGAAGCTTCAGCGATGGAACCCAAGTGTTTCGCTGCCTTGAAAGAGGCCTCGGTTTGAATATTACTCAGACGCGGTACTGCGGAAAAATCATTCACCAAAACAGCTCCATAGTTAGCGCGCTACGCCCATATGGCATCCAGCCAATAGGGATGAAACGTGTAGCGCTGGAAAGAGCGCTATTAAAACGCGGCCCCACTCTGAGCGTTGCGGTAACTATTGCAATTGCGCCGGGGGCACTAATAGCAATAGAGGAAGGATAAAATCCGCGGCACCGCAGGAAAAGTTTCTGACATCCAGATGACTTACGCCATCAATCCCAGCGCTTTGGCCTTGGCCACAGCTTGGGTGCGCCGCTCGACCCCCAGCTTGCTGTGAATCCGTCGCGCGTGAGTTTTCACCGTATGCAGCGAGATAAACAGCTGCTCGGCGATTTGCAGGTTAGAACTGCCTTGGGCAATTAGTTTGAGGACTTCCAGCTCGCGCAGACTCAGCGGGTTGTCGGTTGCAGCTATCAAACGCTCTTCTACCCCAAGCTCTCGCAGCATCATGGGTTGTCGCAGCCCTAACTCGCGCAGGGGCTGTTGCACATTGAACCGCCCAATAAGCAGCAATCCGTCAGTCAGGCATGCGTTAGCAGTACGTGGATCACCCTGCAGAAAAGCCACTTCAGCCATTGCCAAGTACAACTCGGTTTCGAGGCTGTGCATTCCCCGTTGATTGGCTTGGCATTGCAACGCCTGCAGCCGTTGCATGGGCTGTTCGGCCTGATGCAGGTAAACCTCGGCCAATACCAGTAAGTATTCAATCTGTGGGACCAACTCCAGCGTTGCAGGCGGTGCATGTTTTGCCGGCGCGCAATTTAAGTGATGCAGCACTCTGGTCAATGCCACTTGGACCAATCCCGGACGACCCTGCTGGAGCCAGAAATGACTGCTGACTTGCAGTAACACGCCTCGCCAAAAATACTCTGGCACATGGTTTTGTTGCATGACACGCTCAGCATCGCGTAACCAGACAAACGCCCGCGCATAGTCGCTCTGATTAGCCTCCAGTATGGCCAAGCCCAAAAAGCCGAACAGCGCCAGCTTGTCTTTACTGCGTAGGCATTGGTCCAGCCCACTCTGAAACTGCGTTCGCGCCTGCTGATCGAGCCCCTGACGCAAGGCCAGACGCCCCCGACGCAGTGCAATTCTGCCGAGCAGCGGACCCGCGACCGCGTGCTGAGCCAGCAGCAGATCATGGATTTTTTCCAGAGCCTCTTGGCTGCGTTGTAATACGCCACGCTGCTCCAGCAACTGCGCATGATCCAGTTCCAGCATGCCTTCAAACAGCAATGATCCTTCCGCGCGCGCGAGGCACAGCGCCGCACGATTATGTACCAACGCTTCATCGAACTGACCGTTGAGCAACGCTTGTTGAGTCATGCCCGACAGGCAAAGCACCCGGCATGACCACGCCTCAGGCGCGAGATAGGCACACGCGTCCTCGAAGTGCCCGACTGCACGTTTAGCGTCGCCACACAGATGGTGCAACCACCCTTGCTGCGCCTGCCACGCCGCAATGAAGTCACGTTGCAGCACCGCCGACGGCTGTGGCAGGAAACGCCCAAGATGCTCCAGACAGATTGCCGCCTGGTCGAAACGGCCGGTGTATATCAGTGCCGAACCGGTCAGCCTTATCAAATGAGGGGTGCCGCGCATCAGATCAGGGAAACGCTCGTATAAGTCCAACAGCAGCGAGATGTTTTGACCCAGCAGCAAGAAAGAAAAATCATAGTACTGCAGTAAACTGACCGCGACTTCGAACTGCTCGGCGTGAACCGCGTGTTCCACTGCTGACTGCCAATCGCCCTCGGCACTGAACCACTGACACGCCCGTCGATGCCACGAACGGCGCTCGGGCCAATCCTCATCGCGCATGCATTGGGCGAGCGGAGGAAATACCTGCAACCACTCGCTATCGTGCTCCCACGGTTCAATAAAACCGCCGATGTCCTGCAAAGCCTTGAGCCACTTTCCGCCCTCGCCTGCGCCAAACACGTGTTCACATAACCCTGGGTTGAAGCGTGGCAAGTGAGCTAATACCCGCCAGGCTTCCGCCAGTTCAGGGCTAAGCCCAGCGAATAATTCGTGGTTGAGGTATTCAAACAGTGTTCGGGAGCAACGCTGCCTACGGTGCTGCCGTTTGACACTTTCAGCCGTTATCCATTCGTCCGGGTTGAGCAACGCCACCCGAACGCCTACACACCAACCGGCACTTTCGGAGAGAATCGTGGCACCTGCGTCGACTGGCCAGACGACGCTTTCGTTGGCCAATAACTGATCGATTTCGGCGAGACTCAAGGCCAATGCAGGCCCGTCACATTCGCAAAGTTCTCCACTGAGCAGCAGCCGTGGCCAGTTGCAGACGGGACGTCGGCGCCCAGTTATCCACCAAGTAACCGTCGGACTGCTGACCGCCAACAAGCGGTCGAGGCAATGATCCAGTTCAGGTGAAGGCATGCGGCAATAATCATCCAGCACAATCCAACACGGCGTCTGCCAATGCGCCAAGTGATGCACAAGACTGATTTCGTCGCGGTATTCGAGGCCTAGGGCATTGGCGAGAAGTGAACAAAAATCGGCAGGACTTTGTGCGTATCCCGCCAACGGCAGCCAGCTTATATAACAGTCGGGAGGGGCTTGGCGGATGCATTCACCCAGCAGTGCGGTTTTGCCACTGCCCGCCGGGGCGCACAATAATTTCACCCGAGCACCGGACGCCAGTAACGGTACGCTCAATCGTCCACGCGCCATGTGCTGTGGCGACAGACGAGGCCAATAGTCCGTACGACCCAAATGAACGGTAAAGGCAGTCATGGGTGAGTCCCTGTTATTGTTCTGACTTCGCGCGCTCACACTAAGCCGTTCGCTGGCTCTAGATGTAGGAATATTCGGCGCAGTGATAATCCTCCATAAGAAAAGCCACTTACATCGCTGTAAGTGGCTTCTGATGTTGCTGAGATTATTGCGCTAGACGCTTAGCGGATGCCAGCGTTGCGCAGCGCGTTAGGCGTGAAGTCAGCCAGATGAAACTTCTGATCGAACTGGTAGCCGTGCTTCTCTTCGTTCTTCATACCCAGGGCGATGTAACGACCGGCGTTCAGGTCATACAGAGCCTCAAGCGTGTAAGCGGCAGCCTGACGTGCGTAATGGAACTCTGCGTGACCTTCTGCGACACGCCACAGAGCACCGCGACCGTCGTAGTGGTCAACCAACGCAACCTGCCAGCTGTCCTCGTCGATGTACATGTGGCGCTTGGCGTAGATATGGCGCTGGCCGGCTTTCAAGGTGCCGATAACTTCCCAAACACGGTGCAACTCATACCGTGTCAGGTCCTGGTTGATGTGCCCGGCTTTGATCACGTCGCTGTATTTGAGCGTCGGCTGATCAAGTTTGTAGCTGTTGTAAGGGATGTACATTTCTTTCTTGCCGATCAACTGCCAGTCGTAGCGATCGGGCGCACCAGAAAACATGTCGAAGTTGTCAGAGGTGCGCAGACCATCAGCAGCGGTACCCGGCCCGTCATAAGCAACCTGCGGCGCACGACGAACACGACGCTGACCGGCGTTGTAGATCCAGGCCTGACGGGGTTCTTTTACTTGATCGAGGGTTTCGTGCACCAGCAATACGTTACCTGCCAGGCGTGCAGGCTTGGTCACTTCTTGTTTGAAGTACGTAAGAATGTTGGCACTGGCTTCTTTATCGATGTCCGGAATGTCCTCAGGCGCCCCGATGTCCTCTTCAAAGGTCACTGAGTCAAACGCGCCGTTGGTTTGCGGCGTCACCTGAGTAATGGTGCGGTGTACATTGCCGCCGCGATAGCGGGTGATGTGGTTCCACAGAACTTCGTTGGCGGTTTTCGGGATGGGGAACGCGTAATAACGACTGTCGGCGAAGTTCGCCAGGCCATTACCGTCGTTGATCGTCGTCACCGTGGTAGCGCTTTTCTTCGCCAAGTCGTAGATCTTTTGTGGCAAAGCGAAAGTGCGGTGCGTCGTATAGACCGGAATCCGATACGTGTCGGGATAGCGCTGGAACATCGCCTGCTGACCATCAGACAACTTGTCTTTGTACTGGGCTACGTTGGCCGCGGTGATGATGAACAGCGGCTTCTCATTGGCGAACGGGTCGGACAGAAAGCCGTTGGCGTCGACGGTGCCGGCGTTGACTGGCAAGCCGCCGGTATAGGCGGGGATAGTCCCGGCCGCGTTACCGGCCATTTCTGCACCGACCGGGGTCAGGCTTTTGCCCAGTTTGGCGGCTTCTTCCGCCGACACTGCAGCCAGTACATTGACGGCCATCAGGCTGAGTGCCAGGACGCCACATTGGAGAATGATCTTGCGCATAGTCATGCCCTTTTCAAACTGATCAGAAGTTCACGCCAACGCTCAAGGAAGCGAAGTCACGGTCGATCAAAGTGTTGTAGTCACCACCGAAGAAATTGGTGTAGCTGAGGCTGGCGGTGTAGGTGTTGCGATAATCGGCATCAACCCCGAGGCTGACCGCTTTCGCGCCTTTGTTGAATATACCGTTCGGGCCGTAACCGTTGACGTCATGAGACCAGGACAGGTTGGGCTTGAGGTTAACGCCGGCAAATACGTTGGCGTAGTCAAGAATTGCCCGGGCGCGGTAGCCCCATGAAGTCGTCGTCACAAAGCCTTTGGTATCGCCGCCGAAACCATAAGCGCCATAGACCGAGTCGCGACCGTAACGGAGTCTATCTTGGGACTCAAGACCGCCGACGCGCACAGCCGCTGCTTCGCCGACCACGGTCAGACGTTGAGCGCCTAACACTTGATCGAAAAAGTGCGTCAGCGTCGATTGAACCTGGGTGATTTCCTTACGGCGATAGCCTTGGTTGTCGGCACCCGGTGAGGTGGCAATTGGCGAGGCCCTGCCCCCAGCAATCGGATTCAGCAGGGCCAAGGTCAAGTCGGTGGTGTTGAGTTGTACCGGAGCATTAGGTCGGTAGCTGATCTCGCCACTCCAAGCGGTGCCTTCGGGCAAGGTGGTGGCAAAACTGGCACCGAACAAACGCACGTTTTCCGGGTACTCAAGGTAGTACTGACCGTTGCCGAGCATGGTGCTCTGCGCCAAACCAGCAGCAGCTGCAGCGCTACCCGTGGCTCGACCAGCGGCGGCGGCAATGCCGGGGATCGCTTGAAGTGTTGCCAGGCTAGCCGTTTTGGTACTCAAGACCGGTATGCGGCTGTGCAGGTTTTCGAAGTACAGCCCGTACTCGGTATCATCACCCAGCCAGCGTAAGGCTCCGCCGAACTGCCCACTGTTACTTGGATCGCGGCTGGTGCCCCGAGGGACTATTACGCCTTCCTGAGTAGTTTGGAAGCCATGGCCGAACGCAGCAGCAATCGGTTGCAACGGCGCAATAGCCGGGCTGCCGACGGTATAGTTGTTGTTACAACCTTCTGCGACAACATCGTTACCGAAGAACGTGCCGCAGTTATCTACGACCGTCTCCTCCCAGCGCACTTGATAGAAACCTTCAACACTGAGCTTGTCGGTTATCCCTTGAGAGGCGAACAACATCGGTACCGGAATCAAGCCCTCTTTAAGCTCGGCGCCAGGACGGCGGAACGCAGACACGTCGATGGGGTTGATTGAGTTGATAGAGTTGCCAATAAACGTGCTTTCACCCCAGCTGACCACCTGATTACCCGCACGAACAGTGCCCGGCAAATCAGCGATGGTGTAGTTGTGGTAGACGAAGGCGTCGAGCAGTTCATAGCCCGAGGACCTGGCGGCCTCCTTACGCCCGTTATTACTGACTTGCTTGAAGTCCTGGTTGTTATCTTCGAGCGCGAAGTCATACCAGTACTTACCGCGGATGAACACACCGCTGTCGCCCCACTTCAGTTGCAGGTCGTGTACACCTTTAAAGATCTCCGAGAAGGCATCGCCTTTCTGGAAGTTCAGGCGATTGTCATCGCCGGTCGCCGCCTGACCTTTGCCGCCATTCACCGTGCTGACCAAACCTGGGTCAGCGTTACGCAGCGCGAAACTGGCGCCCAGAGACAGCGAGGAATCGAATTGCCCTTCGATTTCGCCAATGTTGAATGAAACGGCCTGCGCCTGTGCTGTACAGCCCAATGCGACGGCAATCGCCAGCGCCTTTGGCTTGAAGATGGCGCGCATTATTGTTGTTGTCATGCGTCTTCCCCGGTTGATTGCAGAGGAAGATACCCTACCCAGCGCCATCAAGAGCGATAAGCGCACAAAGGAGGTATTTACGCTGTACCTCGAAAGAGTGAATCCCCCATCTGGCCCGGGTTTGAGCGGCATCATCGACGCCATGGATGATCGATGATGACGGGGATGGATTGAACTTCTGCAGGCCGTCCGGCCGCTGTCGGGTGCGCAGCTGAGCGACCCCACGAAAACGTTGGTTGTTGCCTGATGTGCAATAGTCATTGTCGCAAACCGCTCTGTTTCATAAACCGAAATGTCCTTATTCTTGCCGGGCTTCCACAGCAGTTGGCCAGAATCATTAAAAGCCGCCAATTATGCCTTACCGCTCCAACCGATTATTGCACCACGTAGACCGTTGCCACTCGATTGTCTACGCGCTATTTGCTCCCCTGGTTGACCGACGTTGATTTTAGAGCTCCTGGATCCGCGTCTTATTTGGCCGCTGTTAATACAGCGGCTTTTTTTTGCGTGCGATTTTGTCCCCAGCGCATAGCCCAAAGCGCCAAATGCCGACCCGATTCCAAAATATCTCTCGCAGAGTAAAAAGAAGATTCCTACAGCGAATTTACCGAAGGATTACGCTCGGACTTTTCTTACGCAGTTCTCGGGTGCAGGACTACAAACAAGTGTGATTAACCTGTTGATGCCAAGTCGGAATTCAACAAGCGTTGAGCCGAAATAGGACAAGGCGTATGCCTTGACACTTTGATACATCACAGGAGCTTCATCATGAATAAGAAAATAAGTGCACTGGTGCTGGCGTTTGGGTTGGTACAAATGAGCGGTCATGTGGCGGCTGAGCCGATGCAAAGCTGGCTGACGCCGTTGAATAAAATGTGTTTTAGTCATAACGGCAATATTTACCGAGGTGTAGCGGCTCCGGGGGAGTTAAAAATAATTTATGGCCCGTATACGGCTAAATGCGCGAATACTTATCATAAGTTCCGGCTGGGATTGGTGCTTGTGAATGTCCAGCAGTTGAAAAATGGAGTATGGGTGGACCGAGCTACAAAAGACATCAGCCCCGCTGCGCAATATGGGTCGGGAACCTTTCGAGTCGTCATCGACAATACTAAAAATCAAACACCCATACCTTACAGCGGCGGAACATTTTCTGTTCCGCTTTAACACCCGATTGTAAATCATGATAGGTGGGTCGTTGCCGCTTAGGTCACGACCCATGCCAATGATCCGTTTGACCTTATGCATGAATATCAATCAGCGATTTATCACTGTCCATCTGCGCCCGTTCCTGCAACGCTCGCAACACCGAAATAGCAGTCATCAAGCTTGACTGAACATCTTTTACGTCGTCGTACCCTTCTGCTATCTTCTGCTTATAAAATGCAAGGCAGAGATCAAAGTGAGCTATTATATTAGTCGGTCGATCTTTATTTATCTCATTACCTAAACTGTTGTGCTCCGTATTGATAGCGTCTAGAAAACCCAAGCTTGAACCGTCCACTAGCCCTTTATCATACAGCTGCTGACAAAGGACACGCATTTTTAAATTACTTGTACTTCGCGGATCAAACGTCGATAAATCAATATCAAAATCGGCTAGTTTCTCTTCGTTAGAGATACTTTCATCTGCCCAATATTGCCTGATTTTTTGCTCAACATCTTTCTCTAGCGACGGCAAATCCGAAGTCCCTCTAAATTTCCTATCGGGAAAACAAACGTAACTGTCCAGGCGCTTACTTACCAGATCAAAATTACTTATCATAAAAACCTCCACACACGACGTCATTGTTCTCGTCTTATCGGAGACAGCCTAAAAAACTTGAACGAAATCGATCTATAAATGGAAATCAAGAATAGTCCTACATGCCCCATCAATAAACTCCCTACAAAATACCTCGCTAATATGACCGAACCTATCCATCTCCTCGTTGCTTTTGATATAAATCCCTATAGGCTTTTTAACCGTCAACGCTTTAGCCAAAGCGCTAAATACTGACTCTATTCAAGCCATTTCCTGCAGCATAAAAGAAGATTCCCACAGCGAATTTATCGAGTGGCTACGCCCGGACTTTTCTTACGCAATTCTCGGGCACAGGACTACAAACATGTGTAATTAAACTGTTGATGCCAAGTCGGAATTCAACAAGCGTTGAGCCGAAATGGGACAAGGCGTGTGCCTTGACACTTTGATAGACCACAGGAGCTTCATTATGAATAAGAAAATAAGTGTACTGGTGTTGGCGTTTGGGTTGGCGCAAATGAGCGGTCATGTGGCGGCTGAGCCGATGCAGAGCTGGCTGACGCCGTTGGATAAGATATGCTTTGTCAATAACGGCAGGGTCTATCCAGGGGTGGCGGCACCGGGTGAGAAGAAAGTTATCTATGGGCCCTACACGGCGAAATGCGCCACGACTTATCACAAGTTTCGGCTTGGGTTATCGTTTGTGGACGTAGAACAACTGATCGGCGGTGCATGGAGCGTCGTCGAGAGAAGAGCCTTTAATCCAGCCAAACAGTATGGTTCTGGGACGTTTCGAATTGTACTAAATAATGAACGCAGTCAAACATCCACTTCCTATAAAGGTGGGACATTTTCCGTCCCACTTTAACATCCTGACTGAAGTCACAAATATGTGGGCCGCTGCTGGTATGCAGCGGCCCACTGCCAACAGCGTATAGAAGCCCATCAATGGCAATGCTACCAGATCAAAGCAACCTCACCTATTGAATAAGATAATAGCCGCACAAGTGTTAAGCGTGCGTATCAATTAGTGTCTTATCCCGAGTTATCTGCGCGCGATCTTGCAACGCCAGCAAAACCAAAAGAGCAGTACTCAAGCTTCTCTGCACGTTTTTCAGATTGGTATTCCCAGCTGATATTTCCGTCTTGTAAAACTCCAGACTTCTGTTAAAAGACGCAAACAGATCTTTTTTCCTGCCTTTATTTATTTCATTACCCTGACTGTTAAACTCAACGTCAAACCCCCCTAGCCAGCTGGCAGTACCCGCATCAATTATCCCGCGATCACAAAGCTTCCACGCAATAGCGCGCATTTCTATATTACTGGTATTTTCCGGATCAAAATTGGACAGATCATATTCAAACCCAGCCAACCTTTCCTCGTTAGAGATGGATTTATCAGCCCAGTATTGCCCAACCTTCTGCTCGATATCTTTTTCTTCGGGAGGCAAATCCGTTTCGACTCTAAAATTTTTATCGGGCATTACTGTATAGCTTTCCAACCGTGCTTTCACAAGGTCATAGTTATCCATCATAAAAAACCTCCACACTCGACGTCACTGTTCCCGTCTTATCGGAGGCCATTTTAAAAACTTTAACGAAAACCACCTCTACTGCAAAGTTTCAGAACCGCCCTACACACTTGCAAATAAACTTCCTACAACAAAACAACTCAGCCGATCAAATGATCGGCTGAGTTAACAACACAACACGCACTAACACGTCAAACTGAATACTTTTGCAAGTTCGCCATCATCTCTTTCAATGCTTCGATCGTGTCTTTGGGATGTGAAGCGCCTTCAAAGTCTCCGATTCTTTCCCAGTTGGCCGCAACGTCTTCCGGACTGAACCCGTCGCGCGGGTCAAATCCGGCGCCCACACTGCGCTCCCAACGGGTTTTGCCGATCCAGCCGCCGCCTACTTCAAACAGGCCAGAGGTTTCTTCGCACTGTTCGCTTCCGAGGAATACAACTAGTGGGCTGATCAGCTCTGGCTTGAGCATGTCGAACACGGCGGCAGGGATGAGGCCTTCGGTCATGCGTGTGCCACCGGTTGGGGCAATGGCGTTAACCAGGATGTTGTTCTTGCGCCCTTCTAACGCCAAGGTACGGGTCAAGCCATACAGACCAAGTTTGGCCATGCCATAGTTGGATTGGCCAAAGTTGCCGTAGATACCGGAGGTTGAAGCGGTAAAAATAACGCGGCCATAGTTCTGCTCGCGCATGTGCGGCCAGGCAGCGTGGGTTACTTTGTAGGCGCCTTCAACGTGGACGCGATACACCAAGTCCCAATCAGCGTCGTCCATCTTTGCGAAGGTTTTGTCGCGCAGGATGCCCGCGTTGTTAACGACTACGTCGATACGGCCGAACGCGTCCAAGGCGTTCTGGACGATTTTGTCGCCGTCAGTCACGGAGTCGTGGTTGGCGATGGCCGTGCCGCCCGCTTCGCGAATCTCAGCTACCACCCGGTCCGCCGCCGACGCATTCGCGCCTTCGCCATGAGCCGAGCCGCCAAGGTCGTTGACCACTACGCGAGCGCCATGCTTAGCAAACAGCAGGGCATGGGCACGCCCTAAACCGCCGCCCGCGCCCGTGACGATGACAACTTTCTCTTCAAAACGCACAGGCTCACTCATGAACAACTCCAGCGGAAGGTAGGCTATGGCATCAGTGTCAATCACCCGACGCCGAGTCACAATCAACACGGTTCGTGCTGAATACTGACTAATAAGGCCAGCAGATGTGTGCGTCTATCTGCCCTAAACCGTTTATTGCCAGACGAATAACGGCGGGAGCGAATTGACTCGCGAATATGGATTATCAGGCACAGAGGATGGTAAATGTGCTGAGACCTTCGCGAATGAATTCGCTCCCACCGGGATTTAAGCGCTGTTCTATGCAGCGCTATTCCTTGTAACTCGGGTCAAGCTTATCGACCTTGCGCAACAACGCCGGCCACGCCAACGCACCGCCCATACCCTGCGCACTTTTAGTGACCCCGGCCATCATCGCTCTGGCACCGGCCAGAATCTGCCCGTGGATGGGAATCAGCTCGGCGCCGCCGTTCTGCGCCAGTACCTGAATGTCGCAGGCACGCTGGAAGGTGAACATCATCAAGAAGGCGTCGGCGATGCTACCGGCACAGGTCAATAACCCGTGGTTATTCAGCATCAGGAAGTTGTTCTCACCCAGGTCGGCTTGCAGGCGCGCTTTCTCCTCATGATTGAGGGCGACGCCTTCATACGGGTGATACGCCAGGCTGGAGAGGATGAAGATTGATTGCTGGCTGATGGGCAAAACACCCTGCTTCTGCGCAGACACTGCAACCCCAGCCGCGGTGTGTGTATGAATGACACACGCTACATCGTGCCGAACTTCGTGGATAGCACTGTGGATGGTGTAACCAGCGGGATTGATCTCGTAAGGACTGTCCATCAATTTGTTACCAGCCTGATCGACTTTGACCAGGCTCGATGCCGTGATCTCGTGAAACATCAGACCGTAAGGGTTGATCAGGAAGTCTTCGGTGCCCGGAACCTTGGCGGAAATGTGGGTGAAGATAAGATCGTCCCAACCGTGCATCGCAACCAGCCGATAGCACGCGGCCAAATCAACCCTGGCCTGCCATTCAGTGGCACTGACTTGATCCTGGACATTTCGGGTGGGCAAAACTTGAGCGACATTCACGGCGTTCACCTCGGCACTATTATTATGTTGGCTTTGTGGATGGTGTGCCGATCAGTCTAGTTCAGAGCCGAGGATCCCCGTAGTTGCATTGGCAGCCAGCTTACTGGCCGAGCGAGTCATCTCAGAGTAAAGCGGACAATAACGGTGCCGCAAACAAGTTGAGCAACCCGGTCAGCACCATCACCAAACCGGCCACCGACCCTTCCTCACCGCCGACCTCGTGTGCCCGGCTGACCCCCGCGCCGTGTGCGCCCACACCAAATAAAGCGCCTCGGGCCAACGCGCTGCGCAACGGCAGCCATTTAAGCAGCACGCCACCCAGCAGTGCCCCAAAAATCCCGGTGAACATCACGAATACCGCCGTGAGTTCCGGCACGCCACCCAAGTCATGAGCCAAGGGCATTGCGAACGGTGTGGTGATCGAGCGCGGCACCAACGACAGGGTGATTGAAGTGTCCAGTGACAGCGCCTTGGCCAGCCAGAATGAACTGCCCATCGAGACCGCGCTGCCAGCCACCATCCCCAGTAATAACGCCGACCAATGCCGCATCAACACGTGCCGCTGTTGCCAGATCGGCACGGCGAAAGCCACGGTTACCGGCCCTAATACCAGCATCAGCCAATGGGTGTTGGTCGAATAATCGGCATACGCGGTGTGCAACGGCACTGCTACCGAGAACACTAACGCCGGAGCGAGAATGAGCGGTGACAGCAAGTAACGCCCCGTGCGTTGATAAACCCAGCGGCTGAAGGCATAAGCAGCAATCGTCAGTGCCAGCCAGAACATCGGCATGGGCTCAAGCCTCATGACGCATCCTCCAGCGACACATCGCCTCGACCGTAAAGGCCGTCACCAGCATCACCAATAAGGTGCTGACACCGATTACCAGCATGATGCGCCAGCCTTGGTTGCGCATCAGCGCACCGTAGTCGAGCAAGCTCATCAGTGCGGGGATAAAAAACAACAACATTTCGGCCAGCAGCAACCCCGCGCCCAATTGCAAAGCGGCGGGCTTGATCCAGCCAAAAGCGAACGCCAGTAACAGCATGGCCATGCCAATGACGCCGCCAGGAATGGGCCAATGCCACCACGCCGCCAATTGACAGCCGAACAAATGGATCGCGAGCAGCACGCCCAGCTCAGAAAATAGACGGCCAAGATGCTGCAAGGTTAAGCGTTTCATACGTGTCTGCCCCTCTCTGACAAGGGTATTTTAAGGACGGCGCTGTCATCCCAAAAGCGAATTGTTAGACTAGCATCCATTCCAAACTGGAATTTTAAGAGTGAAAGGTACGCCTCATGGAATTCAAACAGTTGCGCAGTTTTGTGGAAGTGATGCGTCAGGGTGGTTTTACGCAAGCGGCGAAGACACTGCACGTGAGCCAGTCAGCGGTGAGCAAGCAGGTGGCACAACTGGAGCAAAGCCTCGGCGTGCCGCTGCTGGATCGACTGGGGTCGCAAATCCGACTGACCGCCGCTGGAAGCGTGGTCCTGCAACGCGCGGAGGAAATGCTGCTACTGCGAAACGAATTGCTCAGCGAGCTGGACGACCTGAGCCAACTGGTGCGGGGTGAGTTGCGTCTGGGATTGCCGCTGCTGGGAAGCGACGCACTGTTCGCCCGGTTATTTGCGGAATATCGGCGGCGCTACCCCAATATTTCGATTCAACTGCTGGAAGGTGGCAGCCTCAGCATCGAGCAAGCGGTTTTGAACGGCGAGCTGGAACTGGGGGGAAGTTTGACGCCGAGCAATCCGGGGTTTGCTTATCAGCCTTTTTGCAATGAGCCACTGGACGCCCTGCTGGCCGCCGATCACCCATTGGCCGGGGCGGATCAGGTTCAATTGGCGCAACTGGCCGACACGCCCTTTCTGCTTTATCAGCGCAGCTTCATGCTCAATGATCGATTGATACAAGCGTGCCAGCAATCCGGCTTCACCCCAAAAGAAGGCGGTCGCAGTGGTCAGGCGGATTTTCTGGCGGCGCTGGTGGCTGCTGGCCAAGGGGTGGTGTTATTGCCCAGCATCGTGGCTCGCGCATTGGTGCGACCTGGCGTCGTACGTGTCGCGTTGATTGCCCCGGCTTACCTGCGCTGGGACATAGCCTTCATCTGGCGCCAGGGCGCGTACTTATCAAAAGCCGCGCAAGCCTGGCTGTCCTTACTGCGTGAACAGCCGAATCAAGCCTCGAGCTGAGCTATGAACGCTGCCAGCCAAGGTTCTGCATCCGCTTCGGGGTTGACTGTTTCGCTGGCGTCAAGGCGCAGCATGGGCTGTATTTCACGAATACCCAACTCACCGAACAGTTCGCGGACCTGCTCCCCCCCACCACAGTACGTATCGCCATAGCTGGCGTCGCCCAAGGCAATCACGCCGCCAGGCAAACCGCGCCAGGCCGCAGGCAACACGTCGCGAATCTGTGAATACAGCGCCAGAAAGTTATCCGGTAACTCCCCCAGACCAGTGGTCGAAGTCACCACTAAAAAGGCTTCAGGCGCATAAGTCTGCAATTCGGCAAGCGTGGCGCGAGGGTTGTGCCAGACTGGGTGACCAGCACCGCGAAGGATGCTCTCCGCGTGCCGGGCAACCTCTTCAGCTGAGCCATAGACCGATCCGGAAAGGATAACGACTTTCATACACTGATCCTGTAACACGGTAAAAAGGACGGCATTATGCCCCAACCGGGCACGATGTTTTAGAATGCGGACCTAGCAATCATGTCGGAAGTTTTCAATGATCAATGCAAAGCTACTGCAACTGGTAATCAATGCGTCGAACGACGGCATTGTGGTCGCTGAGCAAGAAGGCGATGACAACATTCTTATCTATGCAAATAAAGCGTTTGAGGCCCTTACCGGCTATCAAGTAGACGACATTCTGTATCGTGACTGCCGCTTTCTGCAGTCAGGTGACCGGGATCAACCTGGGTTAGAACTGATCCGCCAAGCCATCGCCGCAGGGTCGCCCTGCCGAACAGTGCTGCGCAATTACCGTAAAGACGGCACCGCTTTCTGGAACGAATTATCCATTACGCCCGTGTTCAATGCTGCGGATCAACTGACCTATTTCATCGGTATCCAGAAAAATGTCACTGAGCAGGTCGAGGCTCAGCTACGGGTTGTCGAACTGGAAGCCGAGCTGGCATTGGCACGAGCAGAAATCATAGTGCTTAAATCGATAAGCGGTCCTAACTAACAGCTGAACGAGTTGTCTGTTTCTCATTAATCGCACACTAGAGCTTCAACATGCAGCGCGATACCTTGCTGACCCAAGACGAGCTGGAATTCATTCAAAACATGCAGCACAACCCGAAACTGAACGTGCGTGATACGTCGCGTAGCCTGTTGGTCAATGGTGGTGTGCAGATTCATGAATTGTTGACGCGTCTGGCCGCCCACGAGCAGGTAACCCTCCAAGCACAGTTCGAAAATCAGCAAATGACCTTCCCGCTGCACTTGGTGGAAGATGAATTCCACGCCATGCACTTGCAGTTGGGCGCGCCCAGCATCTATGAAGAAAAAGACTCAATGAGCCGCCCATGGCGCTTGAGCTTGCCTGAGCCGCTGCCATTGAGAACCGAGAAAGGCTCACAGTCGGCGATGTGGGTTCACGAGATTTCGTTCAAGGGCGTGCTGGTGGAACACCGCAAGGCGACTAAACCCCCACACTACTTTTCGCTGTGGTTTTGTCCGGCAGGACATGCACCCATCGCTTTGCGCGGCACGTTCGAACGGCTCACAGACCAGGGACTGGCGGCTTACCGTCTGAGTCAACGAAACAAAGAAGGCACCGAGTTGCTGCGTCAGTACATCCTGCAGCAGCATCAATTGGTTCATCCCGCACCGCTTGAGTGACCTCGGCTTGCGGCTTAGACGGACAGTCAAGCCAACCGGCTACGAGTCCAGATGCCCTGCCAAAAATTGCTGTAACCGTCGCTGCATCACAAGCCCGTCACTTCCAAGACACGCAATGGGCGAACCTACCAAACTGTCTTGCGCCAGATCCGATGCCTCGCCAGCCAACAACACCGGGCAATCCAGCATTAACGCCAAGCGCTGCAAGCGTCGAGGCAGATCAGCGGTGGGTGGGTGGTTGGAATACAGCACCAAGACCTGCGGCTGAGTTTTTTCGCATACCAGGCTTAACTCTTCCAGCGGCTGACCCAAGGCCAATACGCTAATTGAGGTACCGGTCGTTCCCAACAACAGACCCGCCACCCACAACTCCAGCTCCCGGCATTCTCCAGGTAGGGCGGCCAGCAACACGGCTGTTTCTCCGGTACCGCGGGACATCTGCAGACGTTGCAGGGTTCGTCCCCGCAGAAACGCATCAAGAAATAGCCATTCACTCGCTTGGCCAAACTGGTCCTGATGCAACAAGAACTCTTGCCACACGGGCATGAAAATAGCTTGGAACACCACGATCATCGGATACGTCGAGAATATTTGACCGTATAACTGCTCCAGACGGCGCTCGTCGAACGCTCGCGTCGCACGGCGCACCTGTGATTGCCATTCAGCCCACTCCTTGAGTGACCCATCTTCCCGGACAGCACCGGGCACGCCTATGACGACGCTGGCTTTGGCGAGGATTTTACCGACCTTACTGACCGCTACGCCGCGCTCGATCCAGCCAAGAATGCTGCGAACTTCTTCAATATCAGCTTGGGAATAGAGGCGATGGCCGCTGTCGGTACGGGTAGGCTGAATAAGCCCGTACCGCCGTTCCCATGCGCGCAAGGTGACGGGATTGATCCCGGTCATGCGCGACACTTCGCGGATAGGAAATAATTCTTCTTGCTTCAAGCCGTCTAGCTGCAGGCCGCCATCTAGAGCGGGGCCGTTAACAGAATCAGTCATGGCAGGCATCAATTGAAAACAATCGAGCATTGTACTCACAACGCTGCCGCTCACAAACAGTCCTGCGGCGACAAGCCTGTGGCTTTATTTCCGATTTAAGGAATAATCCTTGCTTGTCATTTGAATGCAGCCCACCACCCCGGTGCTGCGTTATGCGCGCTCCCTACCCGGGAGTTTCGCCCCGTCTTACGGAGATACACAATGTCTACCTCCCCTGTAACCCTTATGGTTGCTCGCCGTGTCGCCCATGGCCGCTATGAGGAACTGATTGCCTGGTTACGTGAAGGCGAACAATTGGCCACTGATTTTCCCGGCTATCTGGGCTCTGGCGTCCTCGCCCCGCCCCCGGATGGGGACGAATTCCAGATCATCTTCCGATTTTCCAACCGGGACACCATGCACGCCTGGGAGCACTCTGCATCCCGAAGCACGTGGTTGGTGCGTGGCAGCGGCCTGTTTGCTCAACCTTCCGAGCATCGAGTCAGTGGTATCGAAGGCTGGTTTGGTGGCGCGGGTCAGCGCCCACCACCACGCTGGAAACAGGCGGTGGCCATCTGGCTGGCGTTCTTCCCGGTTTCTTTAGTGTTCAACTTCGTACTCGGCCCGCTGCTGGGTGAATTGAATCTTCTGGCGCGGGTGCTGGTTAGCACGCTGGCCCTCACGCCGCTCATGGTGTTCCTGTTTATTCCGTTGTCGACGCACTTACTCGCGCGCTGGCTGCACAGTGCGCCTCATGCACCTATCCGCACGTCTGAAACCGCGCCCGGCCGCTAGATAGTCCACCACGGAATGCCCGGCGCCTCGCCGCACGGGTTGTTCGGTCATAGGCATTGGTATAACTTTGCTCCAGAAGATAGCCAATTGCTGGCTTCGTTGGTTCGAGCACGAAGCCCGTCTATCGGCCTCTGGAACGACCTTTACTGATGCGCGAGTTGCCCATGGTTTTCCCCACCCCACCTGTCCTGATTACTGGCGCCAGCCAGCGAGTCGGCCTGCATTGCGCAAAACGCTTGCTCGCGCACGGGCAGCCCGTCATTGTCAGCTACCGCAGCGAACGCCCTGGCGTGCAGCAGTTGCGCGACTTGGGGGCCGTGGCCATTCATGCCGACTTCACCTCGCAAGCGAGCATTCTGACGTTCATCGAGCAACTCAGCACTCACACCGACAGCCTGCGAGCGATCGTCCATAATGCATCGCAGTGGTTGGTGGAAACGCCAGGAGATGAAGCCGCAGCGTTTGCCCACATGTTCAACGTCCACATGTTGGCGCCGTATTTGATCAATCTGCGTTGCGCCCACTTATTGCACCGTTCACCCACGGCCGACATCGTTCACATCAGCGATGACGTTACCCGCAAAGGCAGCAGCAAACACATTGCCTATTGCGCCAGTAAGGCCGGACTTGAGAGCTTAACGCTGTCATTCGCCGCAAAGTTCGCACCCCGAATCAAAGTCAACGGCATCGCGCCAGCGCTGTTGATGTTTCAACCTGACGACGACGCGGCGTACCGCGCCAGCACCCTGACTAAATCCGCCATGGGCATCGAGCCCGGAGCCGAGGTGATCTATCAGAGCCTGCGATATCTGCTGGACAACCCTTACGTTACCGGCACAACTTTGACTGTAAACGGCGGTCGGCACCTTAAGTAAGTCGCCCCGTGAGGATCCTTGATGACCTTGTCCCTGCCACAGCATTACCGTGAAATTCTTGTTGGCCTGGGTGAAGACCCAGATCGCGAGGGCTTGGCGGACACACCGAAACGTGCCGCGAAAGCGATGCAGTATTTGTGTCGAGGCTACACGCAGAGCATCGAAGAAATCGTCAACGGCGCACTGTTCGCCTCCGACAACGATGAGATGGTGATCGTCAAAGACATCGAGCTGTATTCGCTGTGCGAACATCATTTACTGCCGTTTATCGGCAAGGCCCACGTGGCTTATATTCCCACGGGCAAAGTGCTGGGTCTTTCCAAGATTGCACGTATCGTGGACATGTTCGCCCGCCGCTTGCAGATCCAGGAAAACCTGACCCGGCAAATCGCCGACACGATTCAAGAAGTGACCAACGCCGCGGGCGTGGCCGTGGTGATTGAAGCGCACCACATGTGCATGATGATGCGCGGCGTCGAGAAACAGAACTCGACCATGATGACTTCGGTGATGCTCGGTGCATTCCGTGAATCGAGCACGACCCGTCAGGAATTTTTGCAATTGATCGGACGGAGCAGGTAAGCATGCCTAGACTTGAACCAGGAACCGCGCGGATTCGGGTCAAAGACCTGGGGTTGCGTACTTTTATCGGCATCAATGAAGACGAGATCCTCAATAAACAGGACGTGTTGATTAACCTGACCATCCTCTACGCGGCCCAAGATGCAGTGCGTGACAATGACATTGATCACGCACTCAATTACCGCACCATTACCAAAGCCATTATTCAGCACGTGGAAGGCAATCGCTTTGCGCTACTCGAACGCCTGACTCAAGAAGTCCTTGATTTGGTCATGAGCCATGAGGCGGTGCTGTACGCCGAGGTCGAAGTTGATAAACCGCACGCCCTGCGTTTCGCCGAATCGGTGTCGATCACCTTGGCTGGGCAGCGCTGATTGAAGACATTTACGATCAAAACCATTCAACTTCCTGCCAGAGCCCATCATGACTGACCAACAACGCCTTGAACTCGAAGCCGCATCCTTTCGCCGGCTGGTCGCGCACCTGGACAGTCGCAAAGACGTCCAGAACATCGACCTGATGAACCTTTCCGGTTTCTGCCGCAACTGCCTGTCCAAATGGTACAAGGCCGCCGCTGACGAAAAACACATCGACCTCAGTCTCGACGACGCCCGCGAAGTGGTTTATGGCATGCCGTACGGCGAGTGGAAAAGCAAATTTCAGCAAGAAGCCAACGCGGAACAGAGCGCTGCGTTCGCTAAGGACAAAAAGCATGACTGACTTGAACACCCTGCGCGCCAGCCTTCGCAGCGGCCAACATCCTTTCGCCGATACCTTGGTGTTCATCGCTGAAGGCTATGCTTATCAACCGCAAGCCTTCACCAACGGCAACGTCGAAAACGCCGCCGGGCAGAACGAAGGGTCGTGCAAGATCGTCGGGCTCGCAGTGCTTGAAGGGTTAAGCGACGAAGAAACCCTGCTCGCGTTCGGCGAACACTACCGCTCGGTACAGGCCACGCCAGAGGGCAGCGACCACGCCAACATTCGGTCGTTGATTGTTAACGGGCTGGCGGGTGTGACATTCGCAGGCAAGTCGTTGACGCGCAAAGAGTGAACTCAGGGGCGTTAAAAAACCGGCCTAGGCCGGTTTTTTTGTTGCAGAACGAATCGTCTTAGAACGCAGCGTTCTTCAGACCATCAAGATAACGCTCGACGTCCAATGCCGCCATGCAACCTGCGCCAGCAGAGGTAATCGCTTGGCGATACACATGGTCAGCCACGTCGCCCGCAGCAAACACACCGTCAATGTTTGTTCCAGTGGCATTACCTTCGCGCCCGCCTTGAACCACCATGTAGCCGTCTTTCAACGTCAGTTGGCCTTCGAACAACGAGGTATTGGGCGTGTGGCCGATGGCGATAAACACACCATCCACCTTCAGCTCGTCCCGGGTACCATCGTTGTTGCGCAACGCAGCACCGGTCACGCCCATCTTGTCGCCGAGGACCTCTTCCAGTGTCGAATTGAGCTTGAGCACAATCTTGCCTTCGGCAACACGCACAAATAGCTTGTCGATCAGTATTTTCTCGGCGCGGAAGGTTTCGCGGCGATGCACCAGCGTTACTTTGCTGGCGATGTTGGCCAAATACAGCGCTTCTTCAACGGCCGTGTTACCGCCACCGATCACAGCCACTTCGCGGTTGCGATAGAAGAACCCGTCGCACGTCGCGCAGGCCGAAACGCCCTTGCCCATGAACGCTTCTTCCGACGGCAAGCCCAGATAACGAGCACTGGCACCGGTCGCAATAATCAGCGCGTCGCAGGTGTAAGTCGCGTTGTCGCCCTTAAGGCTGAATGGCTTACCAGCAAGATCCACCGCATTGATGTGGTCGAACACCACTTCGGTTTCGAAACGCTCAGCGTGCTCCTTCATCCGCTCCATCAACACCGGGCCGGTCAGACCGTGAGGGTCACCCGGCCAGTTATCAACCTCGGTGGTGGTGGTCAATTGACCACCCGCCTGCATACCGGTGATCAGCAACGGCTTGAGGTTGGCCCGTGCGGCGTAAACCGCAGCACTGTAACCGGCAGGGCCGGAGCCGAGAATAATCACTCGAGAATGACGTACTTCAGACATGACACGCTCCTATTGACCGGCCATTGTGACGCGTGGTCGGGTCGCCGGCGTACCGGCTGGAATAAAAAGGACCGCACAAGCACTTGGGGAAGGCTTTAAACACGGCGGTCCTGAAAACTGAGGCGGCGACCGGAGCCACTGCCAGGTATTGCCAAGTCGATAAGTTGTTGAGAAGACTATCGAGGAGGCGAAGATTAAGGAAATATGGATTCACAATCCAGCTCATAGGCCACCTCTATACCGACACATCTGTAACAACCGCTGACCTAGACTTTACCTTGCCGCGATTGTTACTGCGAATGTCGCAGCTTCCGCCCGTCTCGCAAAGCCGGTAAGGTCTGCCCGATTCCACTCATCGGAGGCTGCCATGCCTGCCCCTGTACTCTCCGGCCCACAATACCTGCGCGAAGGCCTGAGATTAGTCCTTACCCCTGGTTTGCGGCTGTTCGTTTTGCTGCCATTGACCATCAATCTGTTGCTGTTCGGCGGGCTGATCTACCTCGCCATGCATCAATTTGGTATGTGGGTCGACACCTTCATGCCAGAACTGCCGACATGGCTGAGCTTCCTGAACTACATCATCTGGCCGTTGTTCGTCACGCTAGTGATACTGATGGTGTTCTTCACCTTCACCATGATCGCCAACGTGATTGCCGCGCCCTTTAACGGCTTTCTGGCGGAAAAAGTGGAAGTGGTCCTGCGGGGCACCGATGACTTCCCCACTTTTAGCTGGGGCGAGCTGTTCGCCTTGGTGCCGCGCACCTTCAGCCGCGAGATGCGCAAGCTGGGCTATTTCTTACCCCGCGCCATTGGGTTGCTGATCCTGTCTTTCATTCCTGTGGTCAACGTCATCGCCGCCCCGTTGTGGCTGTTGTTCGGCGTCTGGATGATGGCAATTCAATACATCGACTACCCCGCCGACAACCACAAACTCGGCTGGAACGAAATGCTCGCCTGGCTGCGGCAGAAGCGTTGGCAGAGCATGGGCTTTGGCGGAATCGTTTATCTGGCGCTGCTGATTCCGGTCGTGAATGTACTAATGATGCCCGCAGCAGTGGCGGCCGCGACGTTGTTTTGGGTGCGGGAGGGTGGGAATCTGGCGGTGGAAAAGCAGGTGGCTGGTAAGGTTCGCTAGCCTTTGACTATCAGCACGCGGCACAAATACAGCCTGCAGGAGGGTCCGCCACGTCTTCGACGTTGCGCTGTCGCGCAGCAAACTGGGAAGCACTTTGTGTGCTTCGAGATTGCAGCGTGTCAGGACGGAAGCCTTCCCGAATAAATTCGGTCCCACAGATTTTGGGGCTGCACAGATTTTTGTAGGAGCTGCCGAAGGCTGCGATCAGGTCCGAAGGACCTTCGCCGACAAGTTGGCTACAGATGGCCGCCTGCCCGCAGATCGCCCGTGAATTGAATATCAAATTACGGAAAGAGGCCCCGTGAAACCATGCGGCCGAACGCAGGCGTTGCGCAGGCTGTGACGAGGCAAGGATGCCGAGTAAGCCGTGCGCGGCCAGGGACGGCCGCTCACGGCGACCCCCGGAGCAACGCCGGAGTGAGGGAAGACCGAGCCTAAGCGAGGGCCCGCATGGTGGGGCAAGCGTTTTGGGGGACCTTTTTGCGGTTCGGCGCTCCGACGTTTGAAAAAGGTGCCTCGCTGTAAAAGCGAAACCATAAGCTCAGCAACCACAAAGGCCGGATATACACGCCAACCCCAGCGCCAACCCATTGCTTTAAAAGATTAAAAAATAGTTTGATAAGAGCGAACGTGTTCGCGAGGCGGCGTGACAGGTACACCGCATCAGGCTTCTCGCCAACACGTTGGCTCCTACAGGTTAATTTCCGTTCACTCAGACCAACGTGGTCAACGCTTCACGGCTGAACGGGAGGATGTCTTGCTCGCGGCCTTCGCGTACTTTCTGTGCCCAGTCTGGATCGACCAGCAGCGCACGGCCGACGGCTACGAGGTCGAACTCGTCGTTGCCCAGTCGCTTGAGCAGGTTGTCCAGGCTCGCCGGTTGCGCAACTTTGTCGGTATCGACCATGAACTGCAAGAACTCACCATCCAAGCCGACGCTGCCCACGGTAATGGTTGGTTTGCCGGTCAGCTTGCGTGTCCAGCCGGCAAGGTTGAGGTCCGAACCTTCGAACTCTGGTTCCCAGAAGCGGCGGGTCGAGCAGTGGAAAATGTCCACGCCGGCGTCAGACAGCGGCTTGAGGAATTCGCCCAAGGCTTCCGGGGTCAAAACGAGGCGCGCGGTGTAATCCTGCTGCTTCCATTGCGAAAAACGGAAGATGATCGGAAAGTCAGGACCGACCGCTGACCGCACAGCCTCGATCAACTCGATGGCGAAACGTGAACGGCCTGCCAGGTCGCCGCCGTATTCATCGGTGCGCTGGTTGGTGCCTTCCCAGAAAAACTGATCGACGATATAACCGTGGGCGCCGTGGATTTCAACGCCGTCCATGCCAATAGCTTTTGCATCCCGGGCGGCCTGAGCGAAAGCGCCGATCACCTCCTGGATATCCTGCTTCGACATGCCGTGAACCACGACCTTGTCATCCTTGAGTTTTTCCATCGGGCCGTAAGCCGGTACGTCGCCATCGGGTTCTGTGCCCAAGCGACGCACAGCCCCTACGTGCCACAACTGCGGCACGATTTTGGCGCCTTCGGCATGCACCGCATCAACGACTTTTTTCCAGCCGGCCAACGGCGCTTCACCAAAAAACTGTGGAACGTTCGGGTAACCGTTGGATGCTTTGTGATTGACCGTGGTGCCCTCGGTGATGATCAAACCCACTCCCGCAGCCGCTCGCCGACGGTAGTACTCGATGACCTTCGAATTGGGCACACCGCCCGGAGAAAACGAACGGGTCATAGGCGCCATAACCACCCGAGACGGCAACTGCAAGGTGCCCAGGCTGAAGGGTTTGAACAAAGCTTTAACTGGCATGTAACGCTCCTCGGGAATCAATCGGTAGCAGAAGATCGGGCGTCAGCAGACGCTCAAGCTGGTTCAGAAAAATGTTCAGGGATGCCGCGCTGCTTCTGACTTTCATGCGCATCAGCGCCCCTTCCCAGGCGTTGGCAACAAATTCGGCAAGCGCCGCACAGTCAGTGTTTTCCGGTAACTGGCCGGCATCACGGGCGGCTGTCAGGCTCTGGGCCAAAATCGCCACCGAGCGCTGCAAAATGTTCTCGACCTGGCTGGCGATGGGCAAGCATTCGCCGGCCATTTCAAAACTCAGGCTGCCTATAAAACAATGATGCTCCGGCTTTTCTTGGCGGGAAAAATGCACGATCACGTCGCGGTAGTAACCCAAAATCCGTTCACGCGGGCTTTGTGCAGGGTCGTTCAGGGCCGCTTCATAACGCAGCAGTCTTGGCCCGTACAAGTACTCAAGCGCTTGCACGGCGAAATCTTCCTTGCTGGCGAAGTAGTGATAGAACGACCCTTTGGGAATGCCCGCGGCCTGCACGATATCCAGCACACCGGTCCCGTGGTAACCACGACGGGTCATCAGGTGAGCACCTTGGGCAAGGATCAGATCGCGCTTATCGAG
This sequence comes from Pseudomonas sp. CCI4.2, assembly GCF_034350045.1. NCBI lineage: Bacteria > Pseudomonadati > Pseudomonadota > Gammaproteobacteria > Pseudomonadales > Pseudomonadaceae > Pseudomonas > Pseudomonas sp. CCI4.2. The sequence continues at coordinate 248,673 of NZ_CP133781.1, forward strand.
TCGCAGGGATGTGTTCATGGCGCCGAGCATATGACCGGTCGTCTAGACCGCGCCAGCACTATTGATGAGGGTGATTTAGGAAGACAAGTCAGACGAGCAGAAGGGAAAACCACTGCGCAGAAATGGATCAGCTTGCCGGGTTTGAATGACCGCAACCCGGCGAGGAGAGCGCGGCTAAATTACTTCAGCGCTTTTTCAATGGCGTGAATCACTGCGGGATCATCGGGTGGTGTGCGTGGCGAGAATCGGGCGAGTACCCCGCCGTCTTTCCCTACCAGAAATTTCTCGAAATTCCAGGTGATGTCACCCGGAAACTCAGCACCTTCGCCTGCCAACAAACGGTAAAGCGAGTGACGATGATCGCCGTTCACTTCCAGCTTGCTGCCCAGTGGAAAGGTGACGTTGTAGTTCACGTCGCAGAAGCTCTGAATCTCTTCTTCGGTACCCGGTTCTTGACCGGCGAACTGGTTGCACGGCAAACCCAACACGCTGAAACCCTGATCCCGATACTCCTGATAGAGTTTTTCCAGCGCGGCATACTGCGGCGTCAGGCCACACTTTGAAGCGACGTTGACCACCAACACTACTTTGCCCTTGAGAGGCTTGAGAGGCAGGTCCTGGCCATCCAGAGCTTTTAATTTAGTGTCGTGAAAAGCACTCATGACGAACTCCAAATAACGAGCGGACGAAAAAGGCGCCCGCATCAGGCCGTGAAAACGAGCCCGTCGTTTTCACGCAACCTGTCAGGGCGCCTTGCCGGCTAACTGAGCTTAGCAGCACAAATCAGTGGTGATGGCCGCCTTCGCCATGCACGTGACCATGAGCAACTTCTTCCTGGCTGGCATCGCGAATTTCAACGATTTTGACGTCGAAATTCAGGCGCTGGCCGGCCAATGGATGGTTGCCATCAACGGTAACGTCATCGCCGTCCAGATCACGGACGGTCACAATTTGCATGCTGCCATCAGGGCCGGATGCATGGAATTGCATACCGACTTCGAGTTCGTCGACGCCTTCGAACATGCTGCGGCTCAAGGTGCTGACCAGTTCAGCCTGATACTCGCCGTAAGCGTCTTCGGGTTCGATGGACACTTTGAGTTCATCGCCGACGTTCTTGCCATCCAGTGCTTTTTCCAAGCCTGGGATGATATTACCTGCACCCTGCAGGTAGACCAGCGGCGCGCCGCCAGCAGAACTGTCGATGACCTCACCAGCGTCGTTGGTCAGGGTATAGTCGATGGAGACGGCCTTGTTCGCGGCGATCGGCATGGGGCGAGACCTTTGCTTGAGAATTGAAGAACGTGCAAGTTTAACCAAGCGCTCGCCCGAAAGCGAACGCAACTCTGACGGACGGCCCATTGCACAACAGCACACTCATTGATTTTCGTCAGGACGATGATGGCCATTGGATAGCCATTCTTTCGTGTGGACACACCCAACATCTACGCCATCAACCGCCTTGGCAATCTAGAGCCTGGGTGCTTGATCCGTTGAAGCGCCAACAACAAATAGGTAAAAGCTTTGCTTGTGGCTGGTGTGCGCAGAGCCCGGATAACGATAACCTTACGCCGCACTGATTCGCCACGAATTGACGACGTGGTGATCCGCGATGAACACACATGACGTAACCCGATATTTTTGCCTGGCTGCCCCGTACAGCCCTTGCACTGCTCAATCGAGATGTCCGCATGCAAACTTTTTTTATCGCCCCCACTGACTTTGGTGTGGGCTTGACGTCCATCAGCCTTGGCCTAGTGCGCACCCTCGAACGCGCAGGTCTTAAGGTCGGCTTTTTCAAGCCTATCGCTCAACCGCATCCCGGTGACTTGGGGCCTGAGCGCTCGTCCGAGCTTATCGCCCGCACCCATGGCCTCAAGCCGCCCAAGCCGCTAGGGTTGGCGCACGTCGAGCGCATGCTTGGCGACGGTCAGCTGGATGAGCTACTGGAAGAAATCATTAATCTGTATCAAGAAGCGGCCGTCGGCAAAGACGTGCTGATCGTTGAAGGCATGGTCCCTACCCGCCACGCCAGTTATGCAGCTCGGGTCAATTTGCACCTGGCGAAAAGCCTGGATGCCGACGTGATCCTCGTCTCGGCGCCCGAAAACGAAGTGCTGGCCGAGCTTTCCGGCCGGGTCGAGTTACAAGCGCAGCTGTTTGGCGGTCCGAAAGACCCGAAAGTCCTCGGCGTCATTCTGAACAAAGTGCGCACCGACGAAAGCATGGAAGCCTTCGCTACCCGCCTTAAAGAGCATTCGCCGTTGTTGCGCAGCGGTGAATTCCGCTTGTTGGGCTGCATACCTTTTCAGGCCGATCTGAACGACCCGCGCACCCGCGACGTTGCCGACCTGCTTGGCGCGCAGGTTCTGAATGCGGGGGACTACGAACAACGGCGCATGTCGAAAGTCATCATCTGTGCACGCACCGTGCTCAACACCGTGGCACTGCTCAAACCCGGCGTATTAGTGGTGACCCCCGGCGATCGCGATGACATCATCCTCGCGGTCAGCCTCGCAGCCATGAATGGCGTGCCATTGGCCGGTTTGTTGTTGACCAGCGACACCGTGCCAGACCCTCGCATCATGGAGCTGTGCCGTGGCGCGCTTCAGGCAGGCTTGCCCGTTTTGTCGGTGAGCACCGGTTCGTACGACACTGCAAACCAGTTGAATCAGCTGAATAAAGAAATCCCCATTGATGACCGCGAGCGCGCCGAAATCATTACTGACTTTGTCGCCGGGCATTTGGACGCGACATGGTTGCATCAGCGGTGTGGCACACCACGGGAAATGCGCCTATCGCCGGCCGTGTTCCGCTATCAATTGATCCAGCGTGCTCAAAACGCTAATAAGCGCATCGTGCTGCCTGAAGGCAGCGAACCCTTGACCATCCAGGCGGCGGCCATTTGCCAGGCGCGCGGCATCGCTCGTTGCGTACTGCTGGCCAAGCCCGAAGAAGTGTATGCCGTGGCTCAGGCGCAAGGCATCGAACTGCCGCCGGGCTTGGAGATTCTGGACCCCGACTTGATCCGCGAGCGCTACATCGCGCCCATGGTCGAACTGCGCAAAAACAAAAGCTTAAATGCGCCGATGGCCGAACAGCAGTTGGAAGACACCGTGGTGATTGGCACCATGATGCTCGCACTGGATGAAGTCGACGGGCTGGTCTCGGGGGTTATTCACTCCACGGCCAATACCATCCGCCCGGCCTTACAACTGATCAAGACCGCACCGGGTTGCACGCTGGTGTCGTCGGTGTTTTTCATGTTGTTTCCAGAACAAGTGCTGGTCTACGGCGACTGCATCATGAACCCGCACCCAAGCGCCGCCGAGCTGGCTGAAATCGCTCTGCAAAGCGCTGACTCAGCAGTGGCATTCGGCATTGCGCCCAGGGTCGCGATGATCAGTTACTCCAGTGGCGAATCGGCCAGTGGCGAAGAAGTGGAGAAGGTTCGCGAAGCCACGCAACTGGCCCACCGGGCACAAAGCGACCTTCAAATCGATGGCCCGTTGCAGTACGATGCCGCCGCCAATGAAGACGTCGCCCGCCAACTGGCACCAAACAGCCCAGTCGCTGGTCGCGCCACCGTGTTTGTGTTCCCGGACCTCAACACCGGCAATACCACGTACAAGGCGGTGCAACGCAGCGCCGATTGCGTCAGCCTTGGCCCGATGCTGCAAGGGCTGCGCAAACCGGTGAACGATCTGCCACGGGGCGCTCAGGTGGACGACATCGTTTACACCATCGCCCTGACAGCGATTCAAGCCGCTTACCTGTCCTGAGGTCCAACCCTCAACCCCTAAACCAGTGCCGCCGGACCACCCGGCGGCATCCGATATTTTTTCGCGGAGGCCTCGGCCCATATGCTGGATTTTTTACCTGCTCCACTGCGCGGCATCATTGCCTCGCTGCTGTTGGCGCTAAACACCGTTGTTTGCTGCACGCCGCTATTCATCGTCGCCATCGTAAAGTTGTGCCTGCCCTTCCCGGCCGCACAACGGTTTACCGACTGGCTGATGAGCCACATTCACGAGACCTGGATTAGCAACAACAAAGCCTGGATGAACCTGCTGCGCAAGACGCGCTGGCACTTGAGTGGACTTGAAGGGCTGGACTATCAGCACTCGTACTTGATTACCAGCAACCATCAAAGCTGGGTCGACATCATGGTGTTGCAATACGTGCTTAACCGACGCATCCGCCCGCTGAAGTTCTTTCTCAAGCAGGAATTGATTTGGGTACCGGTAATTGGCTTGGCGTGGTGGGCGCTGGGCTTCCCGTTCATGAAACGTTACTCCAAGGCCTACCTGGCCAAGCACCCGGAGAAAAAAGGCAAAGACCTGGAAACCACCCGGCGTACGTGCGACAAGTTTCGCAACAACCCGGTGGGCATTTTCAACTTCGTGGAAGGCACACGCTTCACCGAGAGCAAGCACGCCGAGCAGAAGTCGCCGTTTCGCTATCTGCTAAAACCCAAAGCGGGCGGTATCGCCTTTGTGCTGGACGCGATGGGTGAGCAACTGGAGTCCATCGTCAACGTAACGATTCATTACCCCGGCGGACGCCCAGGCTATTGGGATCTGCTGTGCGGCAACGTCGAAGAGATCGTGGCGCATTTCGAAGAGGTAAAAATTCCGTCGCAGTTCATCGGCAAAAATTACGACCAGGATGAAGAATACCGTCGGGAATTCCAGCAGTGGATTAATACGCTTTGGGATGAGAAGGATTTATTGCTGGATGCGATGCATCGAGATTACCCAGCGAGGGGTAAAGACAGGAATCAGGGGTAATACAAACCTCTGCACACTGTGGGACCGAATTTATTCGGGAAGCAGGCGACGCGGTCTGTCAAAACGACCATGTGCTGCCTTCCCGAACAAATCGGTCCCACAGATTTTTGCGATGCAAAGATCTCCTAACCCTTACTGCTGCTGATACTGCTGCCCAGGAATCGGCTTCAAATTGACCTCAACCCGGCGGTTCTGCGCCCGGCCGTTAACATCAGCGTTGCTGGCAATCGGTTGGTCTGGCCCTACTCCGCCTACTGCCAGGTGAGAAGGATCAATGCCCTGCGAGGTCAAGTACGTGCTGACGCTCTGTGCACGTTGCAGCGACAAATCCATGTTGTGCTGACGGCTGCCGGTGCTATCGGTAAAGCCAACGATCTCGATCATGTTTTGGTTGTATTGCTTCAACGAGCCCGCCAGGTTATTTAGCGGCGCATAAAAGCTTGGAGCAATGGCTGAAGAGTTCGTGGCGAAGGTGATATTGCCCGGCATGATCAGCTTGATCTGATCACCTTGACGCTGCACCTCAACGCCGGTGTTAGCCATGCTCTTGCGCAACGCAGCCTCTTGCTTATCTGCGTAATAACCGTAACCGGCAGCCCCGGCGCCGACCACGGCTGCGCCAATCAAAGCTCCTTTGCCACGATTGCCGTGATCGATGGCAGCCCCCGCGACGGCCCCCGCCAACGCACCCAAACCACCATATTTAGCCGTGTTGCTCACGCCGCCAGAACCGTTGTTCTGAGGTTGATTGCTGTACGGGTTCGGCGACGCGCAACCGGCCAACAAAGCGACAGCGGTAGCGATAATCATCGAACGATACGAGGTAAACATTTTGGCAACTCCTGTTTATCATCTAAGCAGCTTCACGGGGCCGAAACGAACGTCACGCCGCAGCCGTGCGCAATTTGAACATCATTTTAAATAGAAATTCCTTAAGCTCCCCTGAACGGCGCTCACGCACGAAAGAATAGAATTAGACACTCCCACAATCCGATCGAATACATCGTTCAAAATCGCTGCAAAAAAACATCCGCATAAGCCTGACGTGAACAATACTTACCCCTTCGAATCTGACCCTATAGCCTATTTACACGCCGTTCAAAAGCAGCCAAGCTGCGATGGCACAATGCAATCACAGCGTTACCAATTCAAAAAATCGACGTCCGCACAGGCCGAGATACCAAACGGGTCATGAGAGTTATAAGAATAAAAAAAAGGCGTCGAAACACAGTCGGTTCCGATGCAGGCAAGCGTTGCAGTAGAGAGAACCACATGCTCAGGAAAATCTTGACCTCTGATATCGTCGTTGGCATGTACATCCATCAATTCTGTGGTGCGTGGATTAATCATCCTTCCTGGAAAGGCAGTTTCGAAGTAAAGGATGTGCAAGACATCGTGCGAATTCAGCATTTAACCATTACGGAAGTATGGGTTGATTTAAGCAAAGGTAGACCGCCGTCAGCTGCCTCCTCCATCGTGATGACCTGTCCGGCAAGCCCCGTTCCTGTGAGTTTGGACGAAGAACTGTCCGAAGCATTAAAGATCTGTGTAAGAGCCAAAACAGCCGTGATCGCGATGTTTAATGACGCGCGACTGGGCCGGGCAATCAGCCCAAAACAAAGCTCGGAACTGGTCGCCGAAATCACCGACTCGATCCTTCGGCACCCGCACGCACTGCTTAGCCTCTCGCGGTTGAAGACCTCGGATGACTACACCTATATGCACTCCGTGGCTGTTTGCATACTGATGATCGCGTTAGCCCGGCAGTTGAAGTTAGCCCCGGAACAGGTCAAGGAAGCGGGTATCGCTGGGCTCATGCACGATGTCGGCAAAATGATGATCTCAAACGCCATCCTCGACAAAGCCGGAAAGCTGACCGCAGAAGAATTCAACCGCATGAAAGATCACCCTGAAGAAGGGATGACTATTCTCGAAAGAACCGCAAGTTTCGGCGCCGAAGTGCTGGACGTATGCCTGCATCACCACGAAAAAATAGATGGCACGGGCTACCCGCACGGCCTGGCTGGCGACCACATCAGCCTGTTTGCGAAGATGGGCGCGGTCTGCGATGTGTATGACGCAGTGACGTCTGAACGCCCGTATAAAAAAGGCTGGGGCCCGGCACACTCCATTCGTGAAATGGCCACGTGGAAAGGACACTTCGACGAAACCGTTTTCCGGACCTTCGTTAAAACGGTGGGCATCTATCCTATTGGCGCACTCGTGAGTCTAAAGAGTGGTCGTTTGGGGGTAGTCATGGAGCAAAACAGTAGTTCGCTGCTAACTCCGAAAGTTAAGGTGTTCATGTTGATGAGCGACAAGACACCCCTTCCACATGAGATTATCGATCTGGCCAGCATCGACCCATACGATAAAATTGTTGAGGTTGAATCCGCAGAAAAGTTAGGCATTAGCAATACGGAAGTATTGTGGTCAGGTATACCTTGGGGCACAGACGTTTAGTTATGGGTCAAACGTGGGACGCTAATCCGCCACACGACTGACGCCTTCGTGCAGCCATCGGGTTGGCGCTTTGCGTGGTTTGAGGTTACAGCGTGTCAGGACCGAAGCCTTCCCGAATAAATTCGGTCCTACAGATTCTCGCGATGATCAGCCTGAAAGACCTTCGCCAACACCTAGGCTTTACAGATGGCCGTTTATACAGATCCGATGCAGCCAAGCAATTCAGCCAAACAACCCCAACTCCTGAGCCCGTGCAACGGCCTGAGTGCGACGCTCCACACCTAACTTGCTGTTGATGTGGCTGGCGTGGGTTTTTACGGTGTGCAGCGAGATAAACAACTGCTCACTGATTTGCTGATTTGAGCAACCTTGGGCGATGAGTTGCAGCACTGACAACTCCCGGGCGCTGAGTTGTTCCGAGCCGTGCAGCGGTTCGCATGGCGCACGAAAACTGATAGTCGCGCAGGGCAACAAGGCCAACAATTTATCGCGACTGACACTCGGCGCGGCGTGCTGCAGTTGGGCCCGTAGCCATTGCGGGTAATCGCGCACCAGCCAGTGAAACGGCAGAAGTGCTCCGCCGCTGGACGCCTGCAAACTGCGGATGAACAACGCCCGGGCCTCAGGCTCGCGCGAGGTACCCAGTAGCAAAAGGATGTGCTGGATCAGCGCCGCCGTGTAGAGGGCCTGCGCGCCTTCGTCCTGCGCCTGTTGTGCCAGCGAACGCAACCGCTGTTCAGACTCAGGCAGCAGCCCTTGAACACGTTCGAGGGCTGCTCGTTGCAGCTCGATGTGTTGCGGCAGTTGCGGATGACATTCTGGCGCAATGGCAGGCTGATTCCCGCTGTAGGTCTGCGACAACCGCAGCAGCCAGGCTTCGGCAAGGTCTATCCGGCCCTGAGCCAGCCACAGTTCACATTTGACCAAAGTGATCATGGCCAAGTAGTAAATCGGCGGCACATCCCAAATATGCATCAGCCGCTCGGCCTCGGCCAATTCAGCGAAGGCCTCGGCAAATCGGCCACTGCGCCCGTCCAATCCGGCGATGACGCACTGCCCGATCAACACGCTGATGTCACGGCAGGCTCGCGCTTGCGCCACGCCCACCACCAACAGCGCCCGACCCGCTTCAGGCTCCAAGCGCATGGTCAGCAAATGACCTTCATACAACGTCAGCCGTGCCCGAATGGCGTACAGCCGCTGAGCAGGAAGGTCCTTTAGTCGGTTGATGCCCTGACGAACTTCGTCCAGTGCCCGTAATGTTTCACCACGCGCTTGTAATACCCGCGCCCGGTCGTAATGCGCCAACGCTTCGAACAACGGATTGGCGACCCGCTGCGCAGTTCGAGTGCTTCACGGTTAAGCGTGCGCGCGCGCTTGGCGTCGCCATCGACCACCGCCAGATTGGCCAGCGTCGATAAGCACATCAGGCGTTGGCCGTAGCGCTTTTGCGGCAGGCTCTCCAAGGCTTCGGTGCAATACAAATGGGTTTTGGCGCTGTCGCCGCGACCACGCGCGATGATGCCACTGAGCGCCAACCATTGGGCGAGCATGGATTTTTGCGCGGTGGCCGAGGGTGCGGGCAAGAAACGACTGAGCTGATTGGCCAGCTCTTCAGCCGCGTCCAACTGGCAGGCAAGACCCAATGCCCAGCTGTAGAGCACGATCAAACGCGGCGTACTGACCAGCAAGCTGTCGGGCAGGTCCATTTTCCAGCGCAGCAACATGCCAACGTTTTGTTCGGCCAGCAGTTGCTCCTCCGACAGGTTTTGCACCAGGTTGGCGGCGACTTCAGGGTGACCCGCACGCAGCGCTTCCTCTACCGCCTCGTCCAGCAATCCTTGCTCGCTGAACCAACGGCACGCATTCAGGTGCAGACGAGTTTGCAGCGGGCTAGATCCGATATCGGGCCGACTGCGCAGCAGGTCAGAAAATAGATGGTGGTAACGGAACCAGCGGCCATGCTCATCCAGCGGGACCAAAAACACCTGATGTGCTTGCAGGTAACCCAGCATTTCTGCGCTGTCGTGGCGATCGCGCGCAGCGTTGCACAGCTCACTGCAAAATCGTTCAAGGCACGCGGTGTCGTATAAAAACGCTTGAGCATCGGGCGGCAAACAATCGATTACCTCTTCGAGCAGGTAGTCGCGAATCATCCCTTCCCCGCCGTGTAACGCTTGGGGCAACGCGCAGGCATCGCCCACTTCAGAGGCAGCCAACAACCAGAATCGCAGCCCGGCAACCCAGCCTTCGCTGCGGCGCACCAGGCTTTCTAAAATGTCACTGTTAAGCGAACTGCAGGACTGGTCGAGCACCGCCAGCGACTCGGGGTCGGTCAGGCGCAAATCCTGCTCATTGAGCTCAAGCAGGTGCCGCGACAAACGCAACCGTGCCAAATGCCACCCTGGCCGTTGACGGCTGGTGACCATGACAGTCAGTCCGTCAGGTAAATGATTGAGAAAAAACTGCAGGCAACGATCCAAAACCGCGCCTTGCGCCAGATGATAATCATCGAGCACCAATAACAGCGGCTGGTTAACTGACAAGTGAGTTGTCAGCTCATCTAAAAGGCCGTCGAGCCATTCTTCGAAAGCGAACGGTTGATGTCGCTGGCGCATCTTTAGCAGGCCCAACGACTGACTCCCCAGCAACGGAAAAAACTGTTGCAAGCCTGCAAGCAGGCGCTCAAGAAAGCGCCCCGGATCACTGTCGCGATGGCTCAAACCCAACCACAGACTTTGCCATTGGGCAGGCAAACCTTGGCAAAACTCCACGGCCAACGAACTCTTGCCAAAACCCGCTGGAGCGCTGACCAGTAATAACCGTCCCGCCAGGCCCGCACTTAAGCGCTCACACAGACGCGGACGCAGTACATAACCTTCGGGCAACGGTGGACGAAAAAAACGACCCTCCAGCGCTGGAACAGCGTGGCCGGCAACTCCTTGCAGACGGGACAAATCAGTCATAGCCGGCTCTTGTTTTTAAAGTGCTGTTATCGGCAATACGGATGTCCGCAGACTAGCGGGTAAATCGATATTTTTGTAGTTGTCGGTCAAAGATATCCAAAATGACAAAGACATTAGTTCCCTGCTAACCAGTCACGCATAAAAAAACGCCCCGTCAGCGGAGCGTTTTTTATGTTAACAACGTACGGATTAACGCACGCCGGACTGACGCAACGCCGAAGGCGAAAAGTCGCTGGCACTGGCTTCGAACTTAAAGTTGTAAGCCTGCTTCTCTTCGTTCTTCATGCCCAGCGCCAGGTAACGGCCCGACTGCAGGTCATACAAGGTTTCCAGGGTGTACCACGGCACTTGCATGTTGTAGTAACTTTGAGCGTGCGCTTCAGCCACTCGCCACAGTTGACCACGGCCATCGTAATGGTCGATGACCGCAGCTTGCCAACTGTCTTCATCAATGAAGAAGTCACGCTTGGCGTAGATATGGCGCTGGCCTTCTTTCAAGGTAGCGGTCACGTGCCAAACGCGGCGCAACTCATAGCGTGCCAAGTCCTGATTGATGTGACCGGCTTTGAGAATGTCGGCGTATTTGAGTGCTGGATCATCAAGCTTGTAGCTGTCGGACCCGATGTACATTTCCTGTTTGCCCATCAGCTTCCAGTCGTACCGATCCGGGGCGCCGTTGTACATGTCCAGGTTGTCTGAAGTGCGCAAGCCATCGGCCGCAGTACCCGGACCGTCATACGACACTTGCGGTGCGCGACGAACCCGACGTTGACCCGCATTGTAAACCCAGGCAGACCGCGGTTCTTTAACTTGGTCGAGGGTTTCGTGAACCAGTAGCACGCCGCCGGCCAGACGCGCGGGAGCGGTCACTTCCTGTTTGAAATAGAACAAAATATTGCTGGCATCGCCTGCCTTCTCATCTTCGTCCACCGGCTTGGCGCTGGCTTCGTCGCTTGCTGACTTTTTCAGGTTGTCGCGAAACACAAACTGATCGCGGAAATAAACCAGACTGAACGAGCCGTTGGCTTGAGGCGTCGCCTGAGTCACTAAACGCTGAACACTGCCGCCGCGATAGCGGGTGATGTGGTTCCAGATGACTTCGACGCCGGTTTGTGGAATCGGAAACGGCACTGCAGTTTTGAAGTTCTCAAGACCATTGCCGCCGGCCACCAGTTTGGTGTGCGTCGCGTTGGTTTTGATCGCGGCAAACACATCATCCGGCACCGTCGCGCCACGGTGCGAAGGGAACACCTTCATTTTGTAGGTATCCGGGTAGCGCTTGAACATCGCTATCTGCCCCGGTGCGAGCTTGTCTTTGTATTGATCAACGTTTTGCGCGGTGATGACGAACAAGGGTTGCTCGCTGGCATAGGGGTCAGAGAGGAAACCTTTGCTGTCCACCGTGCCTGCGTTTTTTGGCAGCGGGCTCCAGGCCGGAATGGTCCCGGCGGCGTTACCCGCTTTTTCAGCGCCCATCGGCGTCAACGTAGTGCCCAGCTTAGCGGCTTCCGTATCAGAAACCGCAGCCATGACGCCTGTCGCCAGCAACGAGAGACTCAGTACTCCGATTTGCAGCAGACCGTTTGTTATTTTCATAGTGGTAGTCGTCCTGAAAAACCGTCTTCTTAGAAGTTCACGCCGAAACTGAGTGCCACGAAATCCCGGTCATCCACGGTGCTGTAATCACCGCCAAAGAAGTTGGTGTAAGACAGGTTGGCGGTGTAGGTGTTTTGGTATTCAGCGTCCACAGCCAGGCTGATGGCTTTACGTCCTTCTTCGAAGTTACCGCCAGGGCCGGGCGAGTAACCTTTCACGTCATGGGACCAGGCCACGCTTGGTTTAAGGTTGATGCCGGCGAATACGCTGTTGTAATCCCAAATGGCGCGAGCGCGATAACCCCAGGAGTCAGAAGTCGTGTAGCCGTCGTTTTCGCAGTATTTCGATACATTGTTTTGCGAAGCGCCAGCCAACGTGCTGGTGTTAAGCGCAACACATTGGCCATTGGGTAACGGCCCCGGACCGTAACTCGGGTCACGGCCATAACGAACTTTATCCGGGCTGTCCAAACCGCCCATGTGCGTCCAACCTATTTCGCCGACGACGGTCAGTCGTTCGGCGCCCATCACCTGATCGAAGAATTGAGTGAAGGTGGTCTGCAGTTGGGTGATTTCCTTACGGCGATAGCCAGGCTGGTCGGCACCCGGCGTACCTTGCAGAGGGGAAACGTTCGGGTTCAACGGCGACAGGCCGGAATACAAAATGTCGGTAGTGTTGATTTGCACCGGAGCATTAGGACGGTAGCTGACTTCGCCTGCCCACGCAGTGCCGGTAGGCAAGGTAGTGGAGAAACTCAACCCGTATAGGCGGATATCTTCCGGGTACTCAACGTAGTAGCTGGAGTTCGCGGCCACGACCACAGGCAGCAATGTCGGCGCCAAACCGGCAGCGACCTGCACCGGAACACCGTTGCGCACCAACGAGCCGACCAAGTTGGCCGGGCTGTAGACACTGGCCGGAGCGCCTTTGCCGCTGAAAATCGGCAGACGGCTATGGTAGTTCATGAAGTACGCGCCGAACTCAGTGTCCAGCGGCTCGTAGTTATAGTGCGTGGCCAGACCAAATTGACCACTGTCTGAAGGCGTCCGGTCGGCACCACGAGCAACAACAGCGCCCTCGTCCGGGTTACCGAATTTAACCCCCTGTTGCGCCAGCGAGTTTTGGATTGCGCCACGCAACGGAGCGGGCAAGCCCGCATTGGTAAACGCGCGGTTCAGGTTGTTTTGCGTGCTGAGCACCGCGAGGTTGCTGTCACACCCCTTGGCGATCACGTCCGGTTGCGAGAAAAACGTGCCGCAGTTGTCGACCACCGTGTTGTCCCAGCCGATCTGATAAAAGCCTTCAGCCGACAGGTTCTCGGTAATGCTTTGCGACAGGTAAAACATGTTGACCGGAATCAAGCCTTCCTTGATTTCCGCGCCAGGTCGACGAAATGCCGAGACATCAATGGGGTTAATCGAGTTGATGCCGCCGCCAATAAAGGTGCTTTCACCCCAACTGACCACCTGCTTACCCAACCGTACGGTCCCAGGCTCATTGCCAATGGCATAGTTGTGGTAGACGAAGGCGTCGAGCAACTCTGCACCCGACGATTTTGCCGCTTCGTAACGGTGGTCGTTGTCGATGTTCTTGAAGTGCAAGTCGTCGTCTTGAAGCTTGAAGTCGTACCAGTATTTGCCTCGTAAAAACACACCCGTGTCGCCGTACTTCAACTCCAGGTCATGGATGCCCTTGAAGATCTTCGAGAATGTGTCACCCGCTTTAAAGTTCAGGTGACCGTCATCGGAAGTCTGTGATAAGCCCGTGCCGCCGTTGTTGGAACCAATGAGGTGTCGGTCGGGATTTTGGGTCGACCAACTGGCGCCTATGGACAGCGACGAGTCGAACTGACCTTCGATGTCACCGACGTTGAAACTAACGCCGAAGGCGGGACCGGCGAGTGTAGAGGCAAGTCCGACAGCCAGAGGCAACTTAGCCCGGCGCCAGAACTGGTTTGCTGATGTCATCGACGCTACTCCATGTGTTTTTTGTTATGGCAGAGGCTCATTCAAGAACCACTCGATGGCGCTCGAGTGTTAACGCGCATCGGGCAGCCCTAAGGCTGTAATACGAATGCGCATTTTCAAATCCGCTCTTGATGACCGCTGTCATGACTATATCCAGCAGGAGAAACCACTTGATCCCTCTAAAGTGTGATTTGTAGCGTCCACGCCTCTGGCACAGCTATTTCGACCCATCAGTCGAATTTCGCACGGACACAAAAGCGTAACGACCAGAATTGGCACGCCGAACGCGTGCCTGGAGGCTTGCCGTGCTCAGAGAGCACGGCAAATGGACACTTAGAGTGTCGAGAGGAAGGTACTGTTGGTCTTTTGCCACTCGATAATATCGAGACGGATGCGCTTCTTGTCGAGCTTGCCCACGCTGGTCTTGGGAATTTCAGTAACAAGGGCTATTTGACTGGGGATTGCCCACTTGTTGATGTGCCCCAATTCGACGAAGGGTTTCAAGTGATCCTTCAACTCCCTGGCGCAAATGCTGTGCCCATCGCGAATGACCAACAACGCAAACGGCCGCTCGCCCCACTGCGGATCGGCAATCCCCACCACCGCGACTTCGCGTATCGCCGGGTGACGACTGACCAAGTCTTCAAGGGCCAATGACGACACCCATTCCCCACCGGTCTTGATCACGTCTTTGATCCGGTCACGGATATCGATCACGCCCATGCTGTCCAGTGTGGCGACGTCGCCAGTGTGTAACCAGCCTCCGGCCCACAGCTGCGCGCCTTTTTCCGGTTCACGGTAATAGCCTTCCGTCAGCCATGGCGCACGCAGGACCAACTCGCCCTGGGTCTCGCCATCAGCAGGTAGAAAATTACCCGCCTCGTCGATGATGGCCGCGTCGACCAACACCCCCGGCACGCCGGCTTTTATTCGGTAGGTCGTGCGCTCGTCGTCGCTGCCCGCGAGCATTTCTTCATTCAAATGCGCCACGGACACCAACGGGCAAGTCTCGGACATGCCGTAAGCCGCCGTTAGTTGAATGCCTTTGGCCTTGGCCGCTTCATAGGTGGTGCGATTGAGCGCACTGCCACCGATGATGATTTTCCAGCCGGTGAAATCAGCGTCCTGCGCCGACTTGGCGTTGAGGACCATCTGCAAAATGGTCGGCACACAGTGGGAGAACGTCACCTTTTCCTTGCGCCACAACGCCACCAATAACTCGGGATCGTAACGACCCGGATAAACCTGCTTGAGCCCGAGCATCGTCGCTGCATACGGAACGCCCCACGCATGCACATGGAACATCGGGGTGATGGGCATGTAGACATCGTTGGTGCCAAGCAAGCGCACACTGTCGATGCAGCCCATGATCGTCGCCACCCCCAGGGTGTGCAGCACCAGTTGCCGGTGCGAGAAATACACGCCTTTGGGGTTACCGGTCGTACCGGTGGTGTAGAAGGTGGTCGCGACAGAGTTCTCGTCAAAATCCTCGAATTCGTAGTGGGTACTGGCCGTCGCCAACAACGCTTCGTACTCACCGATCAGGTTGGGCAAGTCAGCGGTTTTCTCGGGAGCATCGGTCAGCAACAGCGTTTTTTCGACACAGGTCAGCTGTGGCGCCAGCGCGTTGTAGAGCCCTACGAACTCGCTGTTGACCAGCACGAACTTATCCACCGCATGGTTCATGGTGTAGAGGATTTGTTCCGGCGACAGCCGCACGTTAATCGTGTGAATCACCGCCCCAATCATCGGAATAGCAAACATGCACTCCAGATACCGGTGACTGTCCCAATCCATCACCGCCACCGTGTCGCCCGCCTTCACCCCGGCGCTCGTTAAAACATTGGCCAGACGCGCAATACGTTCGTTAAGAGTTGGGTAGCTGTAGCGCAACGTATCGCGGTAAACAATCTCGCGAGTTTTTTCGTAGCGGCTACCTGACATCAACAACCGCTTGATCAGCAACGGGTATTGATAGGCACCATCAGCTGGCGCAATGACGCGAGTCTGCAACATACGAGTTCCTTTTTATAAGTGCACAGGCGTGGCTGAAAAATATGCACTGTAGAGACGTTGCTCGCCAGCTAAATCAGCCGAAGGGATGATTTGAGGGGTTGATGTGGATAGCGGCCTGTGGCCACTTCGAATGCCGGATGTTGGCGCAACACAACCTTCTGTAGAGCCAACGTGTTGGCGAAGCGGTGTGTCGGCCATACCGTCGATATTCAAACTGTGGGAGCGCGAAGCGGTCCCACTGGGCAGACTCGTTTTCAACTAAAAAAACTGAGTCGTAGGTTTTACGACTGCTGCGCAGCCGATCGCGGGCAAGCGCGCTCCAGAGTGTTCCGCAGCTAGGTGTTTACGGGCTTAAGCGCCTAAGTTTGGGGCCGCTTTGCTGTAGTTATTATCCTTAGGAAATTACCCACGCTCGTGCCGGAATCCCCCTACGACCTATGTCAGCAAAGACGTATATATATCTATTTTTTGCTACCGGACACTTCCCGGGTCCTTCCTCTCAGAAGCCCCGTCAATGTCCAATGCCCCGAAATTCAGCCTCAGTGTTCAAGGAAATGAACAGCGCGACTTGCTCGTTTTAGCCTTCGAGGCTGAGGAAGCAATCAGCGCCCCGTATGAGATCGTCGTCGACGTTGTGACCGAAAGACCGCCTCGGGAGTTGGCAAGTCTGCTTCATAAACAAGCTTATCTATCGTTCGGTGATCAGGGGTTGCACGGTCACATCTACTCGATCGCTCACGTGAAGACTGGTAGGCGGCTAAGTCACTATCAGATAGTCATCGTTCCGTTTCTTCGCTACCTGCAACACGCAAAAAATAGTCGGATTTACCAGGGGCTCACGGTCGAAGAAACGATCCGCGACGTGCTCAAAGGCCACTGGCTGCTGAAAGGGCTGCACGTGCAATTCAACATTGGTCCTGAAAAACCAATCCCTCGTGAGTGTTGCGTCCAGTACCAGGAAACCGACCTCCACTTTCTAAGCCGCTTGTGCGAAGAGGAAGGCTACTTCTACTACTTCGAACACTCGCCGGACGGTCATCAGCTGATTTTTGCCGACCAGGAAACCGAGTTTTACCGTAAGCACACGTCGCCATTGATGGTTCCGTTCATCCCTATAAATGGAATGGCCGCAGCACATCCTGTGATTCAGGATTTCAGCGTACGCGTTGAAACACGCACCAGCCGTGTAGTTCATCGCGATTACGATTTCGAAAAAGCGCACTTCTTGTTGGAGTCAGTCAAGGATTCGGAAGTATTTTCGAACCTGGAAGACAATATCTATCCTGGCCAATTTTTTAAGCTTCCAGACGGCTCCGTGCGAGTAAACCGGGCGCTAGAGCGGCATCGGGCGGATTTCAAACTTGCTGAAGGTCAGAGTGATCAACCGCTATTACGCAGCGCTATGCCCTTCCGGATGGAGGCACATTCCGACCCTGATTGGAACGCAACCTGGGTGCTCCGCTCGGTACACCACAGTGGACGAGCCCCTCACATCCTTGAAGAGTACGCTGAAGCTGATAGCCGTCTAGAACCCGGCCGTATCGCTCAGGGCTATCGCAATACCTTCACGGCTATTCCTGAAAAAGTCCAATTTCGACCAGCCCTCAAACATCCAAAACCGACAGTACTGGGTGCGCAGACAGCGGTGGTAGTTGGCCCCGAAAATGACGAAACTCATTGTGATCAGTATGGCCGGATAAAAATCCGCTTCCATTGGGAACGTAATGACAGTGACACCCCCCCTCCAACCAGTCGCTGGGTAAGGGTACGCGGTAGTTTTAGTGGCGACGGATTCGGCATCGTTGTCCTCCCTCGGGTGGGCATGGAGGTCGTGGTCGACTTCATGAACGGTAATCCGGATGACCCGATTGTCATCGGGTGCGTTCCAAACAACGTCAATCCCACACCGTATGAATTGCCGGCCAACAAAACCAAAAGCGTTTTCCGTAGCCGCAGCTCTCCCGATGGAACCGCTGGTAATGAACTCCACCTGGATGACAAAAGCGGCGATGAACTGATCTACCTCCACGCCCAGCGCGACATGGAGCAGTTGGTTCAGAACGATTTGCGAATCGAAGTCGGCAATGAACGCCTAGAAACAATTAAAGGCAAGAGCACAACGGTGATCAAGGGCGACGAACATCGCACGGTCACACAGGATCGCAAAGTGAACCTCGCGGCGGGCGACAACCTGAACGTAGCCAACAACAGCCACACCCGCGTAGGCCAAGTGCTGGTGGTCGAAGCCGGAGTCGAGGTTCACTTCACGGGCGGCCAAAACCTGGTATTCGATGCAGGCGAAAGCTTTTCGATGAAGGCCGGAGGTCATCATCTCCTCATGAATTCAGCAGGAATTTTTACCAGTACCGCCATTCTTCCCGGCGGTGTGCCGATACCAGGGTCCCCCGTGAATCCTCTGTCGCCAGGCGCGGTAAATCCTCTGGTCGCAGGACATTTTGACGTTTCACGCCAGGATCTGACAACGCGTGCGACACCTCTAACAGCCAGCTCCCGCGCATCGGCGTCCGCCACCCCAAAAGCCTGCGATCTCGACAACCTGTTCTCCGATTGACCTACCGGAATCTCACTATGCAAACCTTTCAATTCCCGATCCGCAAGGCGGATGGCAAACCCTTTGCTGACGCCGAGCAACTGCATCAACTGTTGGAGAAAGAAACGTCGGGGTTCTACTTATTGAGCAAAAGCGGCTTCTGGCACGGCGGTATTCATATCAGCAATGAAAGCGCCCCGCACTGCGTCCACAACGAACCGGTGCGCTGCATCGCCGACGGTGAAGTGGTCGCTTACCGCTTGAATGCCGACTACCTCGATTCCCAGTTCGAACAGGACGCAAGTTGCCTGCAACTGAAATACTCCACCTCGTTTTGCTTGGTCCGCCACACTTATCAGTCACCGCCCAATCCCGAAGAAGGTCCCGACCACGGCAAGCAAAACAGCCTGACCTTTTACAGCCTGTACATGCACCTGCTGCCCTTTGAGCGCTATCCGAATGATGACCCGACCTACGCCAACCGCGTGCAAGTCGGTTTCGGCGACCGCGCAGCCCGCAATGTGCCCTTGGGTGAACCCGGCAGTAAAAAGATCGGGGTGATCCTCGCTGGCAGCGTGTTCGACATTCTTGAAGAGCGAGAAGGCGCCGAAGGCTATCGCTTTGCCAAAGGCCGCCTTGTCTGGGCACCACCCGACGGTCCATTCAAACCCGGTGCAGAACTCTGGTTCGCCAGCCACCAACACGGGCAACCCATCACCCCAGATAACTGTCGGTTGCTGTTGGCCAAGGTGCTGCCACCTGCGCGAGCCCGACCTGTGTATTGGCAAGGCATGGTTGAAGCCCGCGTGCGGCAGTTCCACGGGTTGGACATGCATCGCGCCCCAGAGAATAACGAACCGGGCGCCCGCTACGGCGTGCGGGAACAGTTACCCTCGGGCTATACCTTTCGTTTTGATAACGCACACACCGTGTTGGTCAACGCACCGGATGGCACCCGACGGCCCATGGCGCGCTGCACCATTGCCCCGACCACCATCAGAGGCGAGCCTCTCATTCAAGCGTTTTGGGCCTACGTGGATGACATTGAGCTGGAGTTTCCGCGCACTGAGCCGGTCGGTCTGGACAGCGTTATCGTTCCCGAAAAACCGATCCCGATCAAAGCTGGCGCCCCGGTGGGTTACCTGGGGATGTATGAAACACCCGCCAAAACCGGCAAGACATCCAAACACCAAGTGCACGTGGAAGTTTTCACCTGCGACCCGAACCTCGACGCTTTTCTCAGCAACGAAGCGGGCCTTAAACAGGGCAAGCAATACCTTCACGTACCCAAGTTGCAAGCGGACATCGTGGCTCAGGACACCGAAAGCGAACTCCGGAGATTTCTGTTTCAAGACCATGTGTTTGACCTGAACAAGCTGCCGGTCGTAAACGACAAAAACGGTGCTCCCGCCTACAAGATCAACGTTCAGGAAAAGGTCGCCACCCCCAAGGCGCCGATCCGTAACTTTGAAGCATTGATCAGTAAACAGGGTGTACAGGACGGCACGACCAAGGCCCAGATCGTCAGCCAATACAACCTTAAGGCGCTTGGCTTCAAGGTCGTCGAGCAAGGTGCCAATACTTGTAGCCCGCTGATTTCAGGGAAGGTATGTAATTTCTATAGACACCTGCACGCGTTGGCCGATGTCAATCACGACGGAGATGTCAGCGCCGAAGAACTGCGGCTGACACTGAGAAACCCCGCGTTCAGAAATCGCTGGTCAAAACTCATCACCCACCACCACACCGAATGGCAAACCACCGCCGACGCTGCCAACTGGCAAGCGTTTCGGGACCGTCTGAGTCACGACCCTGAGTGGCTGCGGCATGAGAGTGAGCGGATTAATAACTTGGTGTTTTGGGATGAAGTGGCGGAGAAGGTTGGGCTGCCGGTGGATGGGTGGGTTTCGTATTTTCATCCGGTAGAGTTTGTTGGGGCTATCTCACCGATGCGTCGATACGAGTTTACTGTCGATTTTTTAGAAACAGTGTTAGGGAAGACGGGGGATTGGTTTACTGGTGTTGGCGGAGACAAAACCTTTAGGGAAATATTTAAAGCAAACTACCCTAACCTATTTAATTTTGACAAATATAAATTTGTCGAACTATTAAATAAGGCGCTCAGCAAATATGGTATCAATAGCGGCTATCAACGAGCCCATTTTATTGCGCAGTGCTTTCATGAATCTGCACACTTTGAAACAACAATAGAGTTCGCATCAGGTGAAGGATACAATCCTGGCCGTCATACCGCAGCTGAAAAAAATGGTAACTCCGTGATCGGGGATGGTCCACGATATAGAGGGAGGGGATTAATCCAACTAACATGGAAAAATAATTATCAAAGATATTCCGATTTTAGAGGTGTAGACTTTGTCGCCAATCCAGACGAAATTGGAGCAGATATGTTTAACGCAATAGACGTATCTTGTTGGTATTGGAGATACAGTGGTGCGATATACTCCAAGCATAATTCTCGCGGAGATATCAATATTTTAATTGATAACGAAAACAGCAACGTTGAATTAGTGACTCTTGCAGTGAATGGTGGGCGCAATGGATTGCAAGAAAGGGAAAAAATATTTAAGTTGATAAAACAAGAATGGAGCTTAGAGTGAATACTGTAGCAGGGATCATTCAAGCTTTGAGAGCAAATGGGGGCGCAGTGCTGCGACTAAGTATCGTATTCACTCTTTTCATCAGTCGATTTGCGATTGCGGGAAATACACCGATGGTCTCTAACTTGATCGTTGACTATCCAAATGTCAGGATATTATCCTGCGATATTATAACGTGTGAACCGTTGAAATTATCCAACGTTTTTTTGGATGAATGGAATGACAGCTCCCTATCTTTGGTTGATATCAATCTTGATGGTCACTTAGATATTATATTGACGCGTACTGGAGACGTGAATTTATGCTCTGTCGCCTATAGCGTTGATCGTCATGCCCGAACACTGTCAGCAATAAACATTGACTCTTTATGCAACTATCGACTAGAACATGAGTATCTTATAAGTACTTATCGCACAGGTGCCAAATGGTTTGAAGATATTTATCGCATCAAAGATGGGGTCTTCCATATCTATATAAGAGACGAATGCTTAGATTGCGACTACATCAATCGTACACTGTATACGGCAAAAGGAAAGCAGGAAATGTTAGTTACCAGTGATGATAACTTTCAGGAACGCTTATTAAAAAAGGCTAAAGTATTATCCGAAAGGGCTAGCCTTTACTCTTCTCCTAGCAGCAAACATCGCACTAAAGCATACTTAATAATTGGTGACGAGATATTTCTTAGTGGTTATTTTTCAGAGAAGGCTGAATCGTGGTTCTATGTACGGTATGAAAACATCAATGGCCGTTCAATATCACGCTGGATAAAAGAGAGCGACTTGGAAATTATTAATTAATTTTGGATTCCGAGAAGGTCGAATGTAGAAGACAAGCTCAAATATATTGCTGAGTTCATTCTGGTTATTATTCTTGTTGCCGGTGCATGCTGACGACGAACTTTATGTAGCCCCGGCGAGGATCCTTATTTCAGTTGCCGATTGGATCGTAATTTAATTTGCTAATAGCTCCATATATTTAAAATGGTGAATAGTGTTTTTACTTAAAGCAAACTACCAATAATATGGAATCTTCCTTAACGGTTGTTTTGGGGGGTATGGAATTTGTTCTTATTTCTGACCTATTACGCATCAACTGAGTAAATTTAAGTTGCTAAAGATTGCGAAGTCGTTTTGACCTCGGAAGGATTTCTTAGAGGCAGGCTGGGTGTTGGTGAAATCTTAAGAATTAAACATTAGCGGGTGGTTGAAGTGTGATGATTTACATGGGTGCTAATGTTAGATCATTACAGATGAAATTTCTCATCAACCAAAAACCATTTAGCCTACCCCGTCCTGGATCAGCCGCTGAGCAGGTAGACGCTATCACCAAAGCAATCAACGAATTTACGAGTAGCTGCGCCTTGCGGAAAGCAAACTTGTCAGGATCTACGGCGAGAATAACATCTTTGAAAAATTTTAAGCTCATCTTAACTTTATTACTGAGTTTTTCCATTACCCCCATAGTTCTAGGATCGAACTCTGAGGAGCATCATTATACAGGCGAACTGCACCCGCCTGTAATAGCTTCACGCGGCGACGACAAGATAGTGGTTTTCTTATTTTAACAAATTTAAAAATTTAATCACTTCACACAATGTTGCTCAGGGGGACATCTATTATTACTTCCCTTTATCCAATCAGCTTCGGCATGTATGGAAATTAGAAGCCGATGAAATCATTTCAGTCTTTTTCTATACTTGGAAGGCATCCGGAATAGGGGGGAATCACTTTTCATCATATCTAAAGATGTGAGATCTGGCAGATCATATGAAGGGTTCTATTATTCCGTAACTGAGTTTCCTTTAATAAAAGAAAACGGGCACTTGGGGCTTGCCTTCTTTCCAGGAGACCACCAAGATGAAAAACTGCAAAACTGCTTTGACGGTATGGATTTAGAAAACAACAAACGAATTTCCTGTAGTCTTAAGGACGCAAGTAGCATCAAAGCATATCTTAAATTACAGGACGCGCGACAATTGGAAGTCAACAAAAAATGATAGCGGACGTGGTTGCGAACTACGCCTGCGAATAACTACTATAGGAAAGGATTGAGTGGAAATCGGTTTCATACACTGCACCGCCACTTATTTGAAAACGGTAAGAGTTATTTTAATGCATACGCATAATAAACGGCGCTGACGGAGCGCCGATTCGAACATTACGTTTAAAAATTCGAAGAATAATGTTACTCAGCATGAGAGAGACGGTCTATTTTCCCAACGAAACAACAGCCGGGATTTTACGACTGCTGCGCAGCCGATCGCGGGCAAGCGCGCTCCTACATGCGGCCTGGCCCTAGTCCGACTTGCCTGTGAATGGACCCGTCCCCCCTCAATGCACCGAAGTAAACGCCAACTTAACCCCCAACGCGACCAAGACCACACCCATAGTCCGGTCGAACCAATGACCCATCCGTGCAAACCCTGCGCGCACGCGTTCCTGGCTGAACAACCGCGCTACCAAGCAAAACCACACCCCGGTGGCGAGGGCGAGGTAGAGGCCGTAGCCCGCTTGCACCAGCAGCGGTGTGTGCGGGTTGATGACGACGGTGAACAACGAGAGGAAAAACAATGTGGCTTTGGGGTTGAGGCCGTTGGTGACGAATCCGCTGGTGAAGGCACCGCGGGCGGTGCCTTCGCCCACGGGCAGTTTGATCGGGGCGTCGGTGGCGCTGGCGGGTTTGGCGCGCAGGGCTTTGATGCCGATGTACAGCAAGTACGCGGCGGCGGCCCATTTGAGGGCGTTGAACAAGACGATGGATTGCGAAACGATCAGGCCGATGCCCAATAGCGAATAACCCACGTGCAGGAAAATCGCGGTGCCGACGCCCATGGCGGTCCAGGTGCCGGCTTTGCGGCCGTGGGTGACGCTTTCGCGGACCACGACGGCGAAATCCGGGCCGGGGCTGGCGACGGCGAGCAGGTGAATCAGGGCAACGGTTAAAAATTCCGTCCAGTACATGGGAGCCTCCGCATCGAGCGTAAATTTTGTGAGCAAACAGTAAAGCGTTCGCCACAGTACGCCTTCACTGCTCGGTGCCATAGGTACAGTTGCGCAGCAATGGAGCGAAGCAGGTGCGGGCAATCAAACCCGCGCCCTGCCCGCACAATCAGTCGGTGTTGCGTTGGTTATGGCTGGAAACGAACTGACGGAAACGCTCAGTCGGCAGGCCTTCAAACAGCTCAGCCGGGGTGCCTTGTGCG
The DNA here is from genome assembly GCF_034350045.1 of Pseudomonas sp. CCI4.2. NCBI lineage: Bacteria > Pseudomonadati > Pseudomonadota > Gammaproteobacteria > Pseudomonadales > Pseudomonadaceae > Pseudomonas > Pseudomonas sp. CCI4.2. The sequence continues at coordinate 272,842 of NZ_CP133781.1, forward strand.
TCAACCAACCCGCCGTGCATATAAATGACCCGGTTCGACACATGGCGTGCAAAGCCCATTTCGTGAGTCACCACCAACATCGTCCGGCCTTCTTCGGCCAATGAGCGCATGACCCGCAGCACTTCGCCCACCAGTTCGGGATCGAGGGCTGAGGTGGGTTCGTCGAACAGCATGACTTGCGGGTTCATCGCCAAGGCCCGGGCGATGGCCACGCGCTGTTGCTGGCCGCCGGACAAATGCGCGGGGTAGTAATCGCGGTGCTCATACAGGCCGACCTTGTGCAGCAACTGTTCAGCGTCTTCGATGCACTCGGCACGCGGGCGTTTGAGCACACGCATCGGGCCTTCGATGACGTTTTGCAGCACGGTCATGTGCGACCACAGGTTGAAGTTCTGAAACACCATGCCTAAGCGGCTGCGCATCCGTTCAACCTGGCGGGCGTTACTGGGCAGCAGGCGGCCATCGCGGTGACGGGCCATTTCAATCGCCTCGCCGTCCAGGCTGATAGAGCCTTCGTCTGGGGTTTCCAGCAAATTGATGCAGCGCAAAAAGGTGCTTTTGCCCGAGCCGCTGGCACCGAGAATCGAGATCACATCGCCTTTGTGCGCGTCCAGGGAAATGCCCTTGAGCACGTGGGCTGAGCCGTAGGATTTTTGAATGTTGCTCACCGACAGGGCGGTGTTTGATTGAGACGTCATGACCAGCTCCGCAGCGAATTAGGGATGAGTGGGTGATGTAACGGCCGTCTTTGATTTAGGCGTTTTCGGCGAAGCCCCGGCAGGTCGTTCACGAAGATGAGGCGAAAGACGGTGCTCGATCCAGGCCACCGCACGCACCACCAGAAAGTTCAGGACCAGATAAATCAACGCGGCGCAGAGGAACACTTCCATGGTCCGGTAGGTGCGTTGGATGATTTGCTGAGCGACGCCGGTGACGTCCCACACCGTGACCAGACTGGCCAGCGCGGTGGACTTGACCAGCAGAATTGCTTCCGTTGAATACGCCGGCAGCGCCTGACGCAACGTCACCGGCGCAATAATCCGATACAACAAGGCCCACGGCGACATGCCAATGGCCTGCCCCGCTTCGATCTGCCCATGGGGCACGCTGAGCAGACCGCCCCGGATGATTTCAGCGGTGTAGCCGGCCGTACACATGGCGAGGGAAAGTACCGCGCACCCGTAGGGAGATTTCAGCACCACCCACATGAAACTGTCGCGAACCGCCGGAAATTGACCGAGGCCGTAATAGATCAGGAACATCTGGATCAGCAGCGGCGTACCGCGAAAGATCATGATGTAGAAACGCGCCGGGTAGCTAAGGATGGCCCAGCGGCTTACACGCATGGCGACGATGCCTAGGGAAAGGGTCAGGCCCAGCACCAGCGAGCAGAAAAATAACGTCAGGGTGGTGGGCAGAGCGGCCAGCAATTTGAGCATGGTGTCGGCGAGAAAGGCGAAATCGATCATGGGATATTCTCCTGCCTCAAGACTGTGTAGGGCTGCGGCGCTGGGTACGGCGCACGCGAGCTTCAGCGATATTGAAAATGCGACCCGAGAGCCCGGTGAGGACCAGGTACAACGCGCCGCCAACGATGTAGAACGTAAAATATTGCCGGGTCGAACCGGCCGCGACTTGGCTGGCGCGCATCAACTCAACTAAACCGATCACCGAAATCAGCGCCGAATCCTTCAGGCTCATTTGCATCACGTTGCCCAGACCCGGCAGCGCGTAACGCATGATTTGCGGGATCAATACCCGCCTGATGCGCATGGCTTTGGTCATGCCAATGGCCAACGCGGCTTCCAGCTCACCCTTGGGCACCGCAATGAAGGCGCCGCGATAGACTTCCGCCTGATACGACGCGGAGATCAGTCCTACTGCAATGGCGCCCACCAGAAACGGTGGGACATCGATGTAACCGTCAGCCCCAAACCAGTGGCCGACCGCAGACACCACGGTTGCGCCACCGAAATAGAACAAATAGATAACCAACAGCTCGGGAATGCCACGGAACAGAATCGAGTACAGATCCCCCAAGCCCCGAAACACGCGTCGACGGGATAGCTTCGCCGCGGCAATCACACCGCCGATCAATGCGCCGATCAACAATGCCGCCAGCGTCAACAACAGTGTGGTGCCAGCGGCCTTGAGCAACGCCATGCCCCAACCCGTCTCACCGAAGCTCAGCATCTGCAAGAGATTCATATACAGGTTCCTGCGAGTCGCTTATTTGAATCCCGGCGCCGTTAAGGCGCCAGGTACGCCAGCTTCACGATTTCGGAGTCAAATCCAGCTTGAACCACTTTTCGCTGAGCTTTTTAACTGTGCCGTCAGCCAATGCTTCTTTCAGCGCAGCATCAAACTGGGCTTTCAAATCTGCATCTTTCTGACGGAAACCCAAGGCTTCGCCATCGCCCCAAATCGGGCCGGCAATCTGTGGACCGGTGTAGGCGAGGTTTTTGTTTTCCGGCTTGTCCATCAGTGAGTTCAAGAAGGTCACGTCGTCGAAATCCACATCGATTCGACCCGCCTGCAAGTCTAGAATCGCTTCTGCCGAGCTGCTGTATTCACGAATAGTGGCGACGTCTTTGAACTGTTCATCAATGAACGGGGTGTAGACCGTGCCCGATGCAATACCGATGATTTTGCCCTTCAGCGCAGCCCGCAAATCTTCAACACTGGCGCGGACCTTTTTAGCATCGGTACCCAATGTGATGCCGTCTGCCTGACCGGTTTTACCCGGCAGCAGTTTTGCGTCCAAGGCGACGAAGCTCGCCGGGGTGCTCGCATACGGAATCGAGAAGGCCATGACTTGTTGGCGCTCTGGCGTGATCACGATCGCGTCCATCAGCACGTCGAACTTGCCCGAGTTCAGGCTGGCAATCATCCCATCCCAGTTCTGCACGACCACGTTGCATTTCAGTTTCATCCGCTGGCAGAGGATGTCCATCAGCTCAGGCTCGAAACCCCCAATCTTGCCGCCCGGCAGCGTCAGGTTCCAAGGCTCGTACGCGCCTTCGGTGGCGATGTTCACCGACGTCCAGTCTTTGGCATGCACAACCGGCATAAACGCCAGTGCCGCTGCACTCACAGCTACAAATCCAAACCAACTGATTTTCTTCGACATCGTCATCCTTCCCGCCTAAGCCAAATGAGAACGTGGTGCATAAAACACCACAACCTGTGGTCCCCTATGCTTGTACATACAGGTACTAGCAATTTAAACGCCAACTCTGAGAAAAACCGTCTCAAAAAGTAACCAGGCCCCAGGCCTGACAGGTCTTGAGACCGCTTTTGACTGTAGCTCGTTCTGGGAGAGTCTCGGGAAGCGCACTAAATCGGGGACCGAACGTTACTTTCCGAACCAAAAGTGTGCCATGGGGATGAATTGCACCCATTTGTAGGAGTCAGCTTGCTGGCGAGAGTTTGACGCGATCTGTCTGACAGGTCTCGTCGCCAACGAAGTTGGCTCTACAAGGCATTGAGGGTAAGGTAACTGCCGCCGTTTCTGCCACCCTTTCACTTTCGCCAGGAGCCCAGAGCACATGAGCAGCCAATACAAAGCGGTTTTTCTCGACCACACCTCCCTTGACCTTGGCGACCTCGACTTCAGTGCGCTGCGGGAAAACTTCAGCGATTTGCAGTTGCACAGCAGCAGTACGCCGCAGCAGATCATCGAGCGTTTGCAGGGTGCGCAGGTCGCGATTACTAACAAGACCGTGATCGACGCCAACGCATTCGCTGCGTGCCCGGACCTGAAACTGGTGTTGATTACCGCTACCGGTACCAATAACGTCGACTTGGCAGCGGCCCGGGAACACGGGGTAGTGGTGTGTAATTGCCAGGGTTATGGCACGCCGTCCGTGGCGCAACACACTTTAATGTTGCTGCTCGCGCTGGCCACACGCCTGCCGGATTATCAGAGCGCTGTGCAGCACGGTCGCTGGCAGCAAGCGAAGCAGTTTTGCCTGCTGGACTTCCCGATCGTCGAACTGGAAGGCAAAACCTTGGGCTTGTTGGGCCATGGCGAGCTGGGCGGCGCAGTGGCGAAGCTGGCTGAAGCTTTTGGAATGCGCGTTCTGCTCGGGCAAATTCCCGGCCGCCCTGCCCGCCCGGACCGCGTGCCGCTGAACGAGCTACTGCCGCAAGTGGATGCATTGACCTTGCACTGCCCGCTCAACGAGCACACTCAAAACATGATCGGCGCCCACCAACTGGCACTGCTCAAGCCCCATGCGTTCGTAATCAACACCGCGCGCGGCGGCCTGATAAATGAGCAGGCGCTCGCCGATGCGCTGCGCAACGGTCACCTTGGCGGCGCCGCTACTGATGTGCTTACGGTTGAGCCACCGGTCGATGGCAATCCTTTATTGGCGGGTAACATTCCTCGATTAATTGTGACGCCACACAATGCCTGGGGCAGTCGCGAGGCGCGCCAACGGATTGTCGGCCAGCTCATTGAAAACGTTCAGGCGCACCAGGCAGGAACGCCGCGACGTGTCGTCAGCTGACACGCTGGCCCACGAAAACGTTTAGACTTCGCCCCTTTTGCAGGAGCTAAAGATGGACCCGCGCAGCGAAGTACTACTCCGTCAGGCCGATTTGTTTCAGGGCTCGTTGCTGCTGGCGGGTTTGCCTGCCGATGATCTGCTCGGGAAGTTGCCGAACGCCCACGGTTGGTGCTGGCATGCTGGCGACCAAGCAAGCCTTGATGCAGGCTTTGAAGGTCGCACTCACTTTGGCGTTCACGCGCCGGAGCAAGCGTTCGACGCCGCCGTGGTGTTTTTGCCGAAAGCGCGGGACTTGGCCGATTACGTATTGAACGCACTGGCGTCGCGCTTGGCCGGGCGCGAGCTGTACTTGGTCGGTGAGAAGCGCAGCGGAATCGAAGCCGCGGCCAAGCAATTAAGCCCCTTCGGTAAACCGCGCAAACTCGACAGCGCTCGCCACTGCCAGCTGTGGCTGGTCACGGTAGAGCACGCGCCCAAAGCCGTGGAACTCGAAAGCCTCGCCCAGCATTACGAGGTCGAGATGGAAGACGGCCCGCTGAAAGTGGTCAGCTTGCCGGGTGTATTTAGCCACGGTCGGTTGGATCGCGGCTCTGCGCTGCTGCTGCAACATTTGGACAAGCTTCCCAGCGGCAACGTCCTCGACTTCGGCTGCGGCGCGGGCGTGTTAGGCGCTGCGGTCAAGCGTCGTTATCCACATAACACCGTTACCCTGTTGGACGTCGATGCATTCGCGACCGCCAGTAGCCGCCTGACGTTGGCGGCCAACGGACTGCAAGCCGACGTATTAACCGGTGACGGTATCGACGCCGCACCGATGGGGTTGAGCACCATCCTGAGCAATCCGCCGTTCCATGTCGGGGTCCACACTGACTACCAGGCAACGGAAAATTTGTTGCGAAAAGCACGCCTTCATCTGAAAACCGGCGGCGAACTGCGCTTGGTTGCCAATAGCTTTCTACGCTACCAACCGTTGATCGAAGAGCATTTGGGCGTCTGTGCAGTAAAGGCAGAAGGCCAGGGTTTTCGCATCTACCGCGCCAAACGTGCTTGAAATAAGCACTTGCCGAATCTGAAGTGTGTAGGCAGAATCCGCTCCGTCCTAGGGGAGTAGTCTCCCACGAGCCTTCATGCTCGTCCGGCACGTATCAACATACTTGGTCAGCAGACCATGGTGCGTGCGACCCAGATCCGCTCAGACGGATCGGTGGTTTGACAAGACCTATGACACGAACACCTTACCCAGGGCGGGGAGGCTGTACGTGTCATAGCCGTGTCTACCCGCCCTTAGGAAAAGCCTGATGCTGGAATCCCTGCTAGTCCCCACTGCTGTTGTTGCCTTGGCCGAAATCGGTGACAAGACGCAATTGCTCGCCCTGATTCTCGCTGCACGCTTTCGTAAACCTTGGCCGATCATTGGCGGCATTGTCGCTGCCACCCTGGTGAACCACGCAGCAGCCGGTGCGGTAGGCGCATGGTTCGGCAGCCTCTTCTCAGATGCCACGTTGCACTGGATTCTGGCCGCCAGTTTCGTCGCCACCGCGCTGTGGACCTTGGTCCCGGACAAGATGGACGACGACGAAGGCAGCTCAGCCCGCAAGTTCGGCCCCTTCGTCACGACCCTGATTGCGTTCTTCATCGCTGAAATCGGCGACAAGACGCAGATCGCCACGGTAATGCTCGCCGCGCAGTATTCTCATTTGTGGTTGGTCATTCTGGGCACCACAGCGGGCATGTTGATTGCCAACGTTCCAGTGGTATTGGCCGGCAACTTCGCCGCCGACAAACTGCCCCTGACCCTGATTCGTCGCTTGGCAGCGTTTGCGTTTTTCATACTGGCAGCCTTTGCCGTTTTCAAGGCCATGCAGGTCAGCGGCTGGGTCTGAGGCCTCGAACAACAACGGCGATTGATTCATCAATTCCGGCTTGAAAACCTTGTAGGTCGGCGCAGGGGGCTCTAAAGCGGCGTCAAACACTCGGGCGCATTGAGCTTGGGGTCGTTGACCAAGTTGGCCAAGCCGCGTTCGCGCAATGCCGATTGAGGGCTGGCCAATAGCGCTTGCAGCGTCTGGATCGGCGTTTCCGGGTTGAGCCAGGCGGCCTGCCCTTGGGCATCGAGAATCAACGGTCGACGCTGACTGGCGGCGGCCTGCGTGACCACGGCGACGCTTAGGTAGGTGTGTTCCTGAACCGGATACGCCTCCCAGATTCCGGCAAAAAACAACGTCGAACCTTCACCCGGCGTCAGCCAAAACGGCCGCTTACGCGTGGTGCCGCGCCATTCGTAGAAGCCGTTGGCGGGCAGCAAACAGCGGCGCTCCCTGAAGGCCTGGCGAAACATCGGCTGTTCAGCAAGGGTTTCAGCGCGGGCATGGGCCGGCGTACGAGAAAGGTCCGTCAGCCACGGCGGCGTCAGGCCCCACCGTGCACGGGCGACTTCTCGCTGGCTGTCCGTCCCCCGCAGCATCAACACCGAGTCGGTGGGGGAAATATTCCATTGCGCCTTTTGGTCAGCAGGAAAACCGGGCAACGCCGCAAACGCGGGATTCCAGCGAAACAGCGCATAACGTCCACACATGAGGGCAGTACATTCTCTTTTGAAAGCGGGACCCAACGGGTGTCAGCACACCAGCACGTCAGGAAAATTGTCAGGTTCATCCCCCGACAGCGGCATGGCGGCATTGTACGCGGCGATCAGTTGCCGTGCCTGATCGGCCTGATCATTGTCCACCGACAGCCCCAACAAACCGAATACGGGCAATTCACCGACGCCGCCAAGCAAGTGGCGACCGGTCAGATGGGCCTGCACCCCTTCACTGGCGAGCATGCCTTGGAGCAATTCGCCTTCCATCAGGTTTTCCGGCTCATAGACTTTCTGCATCATTCATTCTCGCTGCGCACGTCCAGGTTCCATTCTTCGCCATCGGTTTGCAGGTCGAACACAATCGGTCGGCAGCACACCGGGCAATCTTCAATATAGCTCTGATCGCCGCCGGATAAATCCAGTACGGCCTCCACCGATTCGCCACAATAAGGGCAGTCGTAAGCCTGTATTTCCTGCATCGCGGTCTCCGAGAAGAGTTATGCGTATAATCGCCCTCAATTTGAAGGCGGGTTCATTTTAACCAGCGGGTTTGACAGCATTTTTCAGACCCAGCCTACCTCTACACTAGCGATTTCCAACAAGAGAGCATGATGGGCGAATTCGATGCCATCCGACCTTACGACGACGCCGAAGTCCCAGCTGTACTGGCGCGTCTGCTTAGCGACAAAGCACTTCTTGAAATCCTGACGCACTTTCGGTTCCCCCGTCTGGCCAGTGCATTCGGCTGGATACTCACGCCCCTTATAGCGCATCGGCTGCGCCGCGAGTTCGACGGGGTGCATTCGGTGGCAACGTTGCAAGACAAGGTCGAGGTTTACATCGACCATACTATTGAGCGAGCTACTGATGGTGTGACCTACACCGGCGTCGAACAGCTCAAGTCCGGCATCGCTTATTTGTTTCTGACCAATCACCGCGACATTGCGATGGACCCGGCGTTTGTCAATTACGCCGTGTACCACGCCGGCTTGACTACGCCGCGCATCGCCATTGGTGACAACCTGCTGCAAAAGCCCTACGTCAGCGACCTGATGCGACTGAACAAGAGCTTTATCGTGCACCGTTCGATTACCGGACGCCGGGAAAAGATGGCGGCCTACCTGATGCTGTCGGCGTACATCAATCACTCGATTCGCAACGACTGCCAATCGATCTGGATCGCCCAGGCTGAAGGCCGCGCCAAGGACGGTGATGACCGTACCGAATCGGCGATCCTGAAAATGTTTCACATGAGCCGCAAAGACGAGCCGTTCGCCGACGTGATTCAGTCGCTGAACCTGACGCCAGTGTCGATCAGCTACGAGTACGACCCGTGTGACCATGCCAAAGCCCGCGAGCTGTATATCCGCGCAACCACCGGGAGCTACACCAAAGTGCCCGGCGAAGATGATGTCAGCATCGCTCTGGGCATCACCGGCTACAAAGGCCGCGTGCACGTGAGTTTCGCAGCACCCATCACCGAGACATTCGATGACACCAAGCAATTGGCCGTCGAAATGGACCGGCGAATCCTCGGCGGGTATCGGCTGTTCCCTGTGCACTATCTGGCGTATGCGCAGTGGGCAGATGCAGACCCGACACTCGCGGTGCCGCCTGCTGCACAGATTTTCCCTGCTGATGAGTTGGCCCGAGCCCAAACGGAATGGCGCCGTCGAGTGGACACCTGCCCTGTGGAGCATCGGCCTTATTTGGTGTTGCAATACGCAGTGCCAGTGCGTAACCAATACCGGGTCAAGGCCGGTTTGGCGCTGTAAGCGTTCCGCCAATAACAAAAATGGCGCCCCACGGGGCGCCATTTTTTGTAGTTCGATGGTGTCGCCAGGCCTCACAGCCGTGTGCTGATCCACGACACCAGTAACACCCCCATCAGGCAGCCGAAGCCAAAGCGGTAGTTGAACCGATTCAGGCGTAACGTCGAGATGTCCATCAGGTGCTGGGGTTCATCTATGGGGGCCCGCTCAGTCAGCGAGGCTAGATGCTCGACTTCCCGCTGCTCCCGCCGACGTGTCAGTTGCAGAAACCAAGCGGCGGGGACCGTCGCCAACAAGGCAACGCTGTTGACGCAGTGCGCCAAGTCAAACACGAGAACAGCTTCAAACGACTGCAGCGACATGAGAGCCTCGAGGGCCAGTGATCTGGCGCCGGACGGTGCGGAGGACTGCTCGTATTTCGTGTTTTGCCAAGCTGCGGCATTGGGACGAAGGACGATTCTTATTTTTAATTTATAGCTGGTCACCTTAACGTAACCTGAACCAACCACTGTATGGCTCCTCGATACTTGCCTCGATACCTACAGTGAGCCCGATATGTTACATGCACAAAACCAGGACCGCTTGTACCTGATCGCCCAGAGTGATGAACAAGAAGCGTTGATCGACGCACTCGCCTTCAACGTACAAGACCGCCATTGGCTGGTCTACTGCGCCTTGGGCGGGCACCAGCACCACGACCTGCCGGATCTGGACCTGCAAGCCGGATTGAATTTTTTGGGATTTTGCCAGGAAGCGGCGTGAGTGTCAGGACGGAAGCCTTCCCGAATAAATTCGGTCCCACAGACTCTGGCGATACGCAGATTCTGTAGGAGCCGAAGGCTTCGCCAACAAGTTGGTATCTACAGAGACGATTACTGACCCAGCATCTGCCCGACCGTCGGGTCCTGGAACAATCGTGTCAGGGCGTCGCTCAACACGTCGCTGACCAATTTGGTGTTGGTTTCCTGATTAGGTGCCATGCCGAAGCGCTGGTCCAGCGACGCGGCGTAGCGACCGTTGTAGCTTTTCCCGTTATTAACGACATCAGCGCGAAAGGTCGCGGAGATCGTTGCTTCAGTCACGTACAGGCCTTCTTTAGGCGATTGATACTTCAGGTCTGCGAGGGTCACGGTCAACTGAGGTACGTTGCCGCTATTTCCACTCGGGGTGTAGCCAAGCAAACGCACGGCAGCTTCGGCTTGCTGCTGCAATTTAGGCAGGATGTCATTTGGCTGGACGCTGACCGCGCTGGTTTCCGGGTATAGGCCACCGCGAGTGCCCAAGGTGGGCGATGCGCGACCATCCACGACACGAACCACTACCGGTTGGCCATGACCTACCGCAGCGAGTTGGCTCGTGAGTTTAGGTTGCGGGCTAAGTTGTTGCGGGCTGTTGGCACAGCCGACCAACGTCAAACTGCTTACAGCAAGTAAACCGAACAACAGGCGATGCAACATACTCATCTCTCCAGAGGCCAAAAACAATAAATGGCGGGCAGTATAGCGGTGCCGACAGCCGGCTCACTAGCTGAAAATCAGACCTGACACCACCTGTATCAGTTCCTGCGGATATGTCCTGTCAAAACGCTCTTTGAGCTGCAAAACCGTAGGTGTCATGCAGCTGTCACTTGCATCAGGCACGCTCTGGGCTAGCACTCAACAGGAGCACTGCCATGAATTTTCTCTGGTCTCTGTTTGCCTTGCGCCACACCCATCGTCATTTCGTGTATCTGGACGCCTCCGGGATGTGTCAGGTTTTTCGCCATTGCGCCACACCACCTAAGACTGCCGGGTGGGTGGAAGTCTATGAGGTGTGCCCAAGCTGGCTGAACCACCCATTGCCCGACAACGCCCGCGCCGCGAAGCCCGAAACACATTTCAGTCGTCACCCCGCGATGGCTAACTGACCCAGCGGCTAATTAAAGTCAGTTAATAAGATCAATTCCTGCCGTTTCATCGCTATAATCTTGCCCCGATTATAAGGACGTCTCCTGATCGGGCCTCGCAGCATCGCTAATGCTCTGTATTAGCTCCCCCGCACCGCCCACAGAGAGCCGCCCACACAGGTCATTTGCCAGCATTCGTGCTCGCTGATCCGGTGTCGAACCGCTCGAATCGCTTCGAAGCTTCTCGCCCGTCAGTGTCACTTCTGTTTAGTATTAGGCCTGCCAGAACCTACCGTAACGTCGGTTCTTTTTTGAGGTTCACGTCTCCAAAAGAGCGTGAAAAAAACGGGTTTTCACTACTTCATAAGAGTGTGGCGAGCAAATGAATAGTTCTGCGTTTTTACATGCACCGTTAACGTCTGATCCAGCCCTGCTAAACGGGGCCGACCGCTGCTGCGCAGTCTCCCTGACCGGAGCCTGAAGCCTGTCCACTACGGATTTGGTTGCACAAACGGATGCCTTGACGATAGTCGAATTGCCAGTCGAGCCTGAAAGTGAGTTCATATGGACTCAAAGCCCGAATGGTGGCGTCCGCTGAGATGCAAAAAATTGCGAAGAATCGGACATGGCGATCCTGGCCATAAGTTACTTGGGGCACTCTCGGATTCACGCCCCGGCAACGACCGGCAGCTGACCTCGGGATCGTATGCCGTCAATTTGGTGCTGCAGATTTTGGAGACGCGTTAATGGCGCATAACGAAACAGTCGATGTGGTACTGGTTGGGGCGGGCATCATGAGTGCCACCCTGGCGGTGCTGCTTAAAGAGCTCGACCCCAGCCTCACGCTGGAAGTCGTTGAGCTGATGGATTCCGGTGCTGCGGAGAGTTCCAATCCGTGGAACAACGCCGGTACCGGCCACGCGGGTCTGTGTGAGCTTAATTACACACCGCAAGCAGCCGATGGCTCCATTTCCATCAAAAAAGCTGTGCACATCAATACCCAGTTTGAGGTCTCGAAGCAGTTCTGGTCATACATGACCAAGAAAAGCACCTTCGGCTCCTCCAAGTCGTTTATCAGCCCAGTGCCGCACCTGAGTTTCGTCCAGGGCGACAGCGGCGTGTCGTTCCTCAAGGCTCGTTTTGAAGCGATGCACACGCATCATGCGTTCTCAGCCATGGAATACACCGAAGACAAGGCCAAACTGGCGGAGTGGATGCCGCTGATGATGCCAGGCCGTCCGGCCGATGAGCCCATTGCGGCCACCCGCGTCATGAACGGTACCGACGTCAATTTCGGCGCTTTGACTAACCAGTTGCTCAAGCACTTGTCCAGCACCCCGGATGTGCAGGTCAAATACTGCAAGCGCGTCACCGGTCTGACCCGCAAAGGCCAGGGCTGGAGCGTCAGCATCAAGGACGTCAACACCGGCAATACCCGTGAAGTCGAGGCCAAGTTCGTGTTCCTTGGCGCAGGCGGTGCGGCATTGCCGCTGCTGCAAATGTCCGGCGTCGAAGAAAGTAAAGGTTTCGGTGGGTTCCCGGTTAGCGGCCAATGGCTGCGTTGCGACAATCCGGAAGTGGTCAAACACCACCAAGCCAAGGTGTACAGCCAGGCCGCCGTGGGCTCGCCGCCGATGTCGGTTCCGCACCTGGACACCCGCGTCGTCGACGGTCAGACCTCGTTGCTGTTTGGACCGTACGCGGGTTTCACCACCAAATTTCTGAAGCACGGGTCATTCATGGACCTGCCGTTGTCGGTTCGCGCCGCCAACATTGGCCCGATGCTGGCCGTCGCTCGTGACAACATGGACCTGACCAAATACTTGGTCAGCGAAGTGATGCAGTCGATGGAACAACGTCTTGAGTCGTTGCGCCGCTTCTACCCGCAAGCCAAGGCCGAAGACTGGCGTCTCGAAGTCGCCGGTCAACGGGTCCAGATCATCAAGAAAGACGCGAAAAAAGGCGGCGTGCTGCAATTCGGCACTGAGTTGGTATCGTCCAAAGACGGTTCACTGGCCGCCCTCCTCGGCGCCTCTCCAGGCGCCTCGGTCACCGTGTCAATCATGCTGGATCTGATTGACCGCTGCTTCCCGGACAAAGCTCACGGCGAATGGGCCGCCAAGCTGAAGGAAATTTTCCCAGCACGTGAAACGGCGCTGGAAACTGACGCGCAGCTTTATCAACGCATCAACGACCAGAGCAACGAGAGTTTGGAATTGGTTGAGATCAGCAACGAGACCGAAAGCTTTGCTTGATCGTATCCACCATAAAAAAACGCCCTGAGGGGCGTTTTTTTATGGGCTAAACAACAGTATCAGCCGCGAGCCTGCTCAATCAGCTCAATGTATTCCTCGGCGTTACGTTGATCTTTGACCAACGCCACGAAATCCTGACCGTGCTCATCTTTGCCATCAAGGTCTAAACCCGCCGCAAGGAAAAACACCAGAAACCGCTCAAAATCGTTAATCCGCAGGCCACGGTAGGCCTTGATCAGTTTGTGCAGCGAGGGCGAGGTGGCATCGACCGGTTCGAAATCGAGGAACAATTTGATTTGTTCATCGCCGATCTCATCGCCAATCACCTGCCTTTTATCTTTACGCATTGCTGCTGACTCCAACTGATTCGCGGATAGTTCACGGGCGGGCAGTTTAACCCTCGCCCACCTCGGCGCTCAACGCGCATGTAGCTCGGTGGTGTGTAAATCGGCCCAGACATGCCCGTTGGCGTAACTCAGAAACTGGCAGTACACCTTCTCGTTGCGCAGCAAATCGATCACGGCCCGGTAGTCGGTCATGGGGTAATACAGCGATAACGTATGGCTTTGGTCGTCGAAGGTGGGCTTTTTTAGGCTTTTGCTTTCGCCATCGAAATGCAGCAGAACCTCAGACACCGTTGCGCCTTTGTTCATCGACCGACCTTTCAGGCGCAATAACACAGGTGATGTCACCGGTATCGGTTGCTGCGTGGATTCGCGTTGGCTGCCAATGACCACCGAGTATTCGGTGATTTGCAATAACTGCTGCTGCGTGGGGTTGCCTTCACGCAGGGTTTGATCGTCGGGCGGCAAATACTGAGCGTGCATCGGTATCGATTTAGCGCCGCTCTGGCTCGGCGCCGCCGCCAACGGCAAGCTCGACAGCAGGAGCAGCGCGGCGGCAGTGTGGATCAACAACGTCATGTGAGAGTCCCCGAAAACTGGCGGGCACTCTAGCATGCGGTCAGGTTTACATCCCTTTAACCGCATAAATGCCGGCAGCGTTGCGCCAGTAGCCTTTGTAATCCATGCCGTAACCGAAAATATAGCGATCAATGCACGGCAAGCCTACGAAGTCGGCCTTGAGGTCAGGTCGAGCTTTGCGGTCGTGGTCTTTGTCGATCAGCACGGCGGTGTGTACCGCGCGAGCGCCAGCATGTTTGCAGAAATCGATGATCGCGCCGAGGGTATGACCTTCGTCGAGGATGTCATCAATGATCAACACGTCGCGGTCGATAAAGGAGACTTCCGGTTTAGCTTTCCAGAACAGGTCGCCGCCGGTGGTCTCGTTGCGATAGCGGGTGGCGTGCAAGTAGGACGCTTCCAACGGGAAGTTGAGGTGCGTCAGTAGTTTTCCGGTGAAGATCAGGCCACCATTCATGACGCAAAACACCACAGGGTTGGTGTCGGCCAGCGTGGCATTGATCTCGGCGCCAAGACGAGCGATGGCCGCTTCGACTTCAGCTTCGGTGTACAGGCAATCAGCTTCGCGCATGATTTGACGGATATGGTCGAGATCAGCAGACATGGCGCTCTCCATTGGGTGCGGTGGAAGAAAAGCGGGCAAAGGTACGCATCCGCTTCGGTCAGAGCAAGCATTTCTGGACTAACGTTTCGGACAGTAACAGTTGAATAGATTAATCTAGGCCGTTTTTTTGCCCCCCGTCGGAGTCTTTCCTTATGCCTATCCGTGAGATCCGCCATCCGCTGATCCGCCACAAGCTCGGCCTGATGCGCCGTGCTGACATCAGCACCAAGAATTTTCGTGAACTGGCTCAGGAAGTCGGTGCGCTGCTGACCTATGAAGCGACCGCCGATCTGCCCTTGGAAAGCTACGAAATCCAAGGCTGGGCGGGCACGGTGCAAGTCGAAAAAATCGCTGGCAAAAAGATCACTGTTGTCCCTATTTTGCGCGCAGGTATCGGCATGCTCGACGGCGTGCTCAGCCTAATCCCCGGCGCCAAGGTCAGCGCAGTTGGCTTGGCTCGCAATGAAGCGACACTGCAAGCCCACACCTACCTGGAAAAACTGGTTCCTGAGATCAATGAGCGGTTGGCGATGATCATTGATCCAATGCTTGCGACCGGCAACTCAATGGTTGCGGCTATTGACCTGCTGAAGCGAGCGGGTTGCAAGGAAATCCGCGCCATGGTGCTGGTTGCAGCGCCGGAAGGCATTGCCGCCGTGGAGAAGGCTCACCCCGACGTAATGATCTACACCGCCTCCATCGACGAGCGTTTGAACGAACACGGTTACATCATTCCGGGCTTGGGCGATGCCGGCGACAAGATATTCGGCACCAAGCAGAAGGAAGGCTAATGAAGCCGGATGAATTCAACGATCCACTCTGGCGCACCGTATTGTCCGGCGCGCAGATGCTTTTCGTGGCCTTTGGCGCCTTGGTCTTGATGCCATTGATCACCGGCCTCGACCCAAACGTTGCACTGTTCACCGCTGGGCTTGGCACCTTGTGTTTTCAGGTGGTAACGGGGCGTCAGGTGCCGGTATTCCTGGCCTCGAGTTTCGCGTTTATTACGCCGATCATTCTCGCTAAGGGCCAGTTCGGTCTGGCGGCGACCATGGGCGGGATCATGGCGGCGGGGTTTGTTTATACCTTTCTCGGCCTTGCGGTGAAGATCAAAGGTACGGGTTTCATTGACCGCTTGCTGCCGCCGGTGGTCATTGGGCCGGTGATCATCTCTATCGGTCTCGCCATGGCGCCGATTGCCGCCAACATGGCCATGGGCAAGGGCGGAGACGGTGCGGAGTTGATTCCGTACCACATCGCCATGTGGATCTCGATGCCAGCGCTGCTGACAACGGTGATCGTCGCGGTGTTTGGTCGCGGGATTTTCCGTCTGGTGCCGATTATTTCCGGTGTGCTGGTCGGTTTCGCCCTGGCGTTTTATTTCGGCGTGGTCGATGTCGTAAAAATCGCCGCTGCGCCTTGGCTGGCCCTGCCGAAATTCACGGCCCCTGAATTCAACTGGCAGGCAATTTTGTTCATCGTCCCAGTCGCGTTGGCGCCCGCCATTGAACACATCGGCGGCGTGATTGCAGTGGGCAGCGTGACCGGTCGAGATTATTTGAAAAAGCCAGGGCTGCATCGCACCTTGCTGGGTGATGGGATAGCCACCACTGTGGCGGGCCTGTTTGGTGGACCGCCGAACACCACCTACGCCGAAGTAACTGGCGCGGTGATGCTGACCAAAAACTACAACCCGAAAATCATGACGTGGGCGGCGATATTCGCCATCAGCCTGGCGTTCATTGGCAAGTTCGGCGCGCTGCTGCAAAGCATCCCGATTCCAGTCATGGGCGGGATTTTGTGCCTGTTGTTCGGCTCGATTGCTGCGGTGGGGATGAACACGCTAATCCGTCATAAAGTCGACCTCGCCGAGGCACGCAACCTGGTGATTGTGTCGGTGACGTTGGTCTTCGGGATTGGTGGCGTGCTGATCGGCACCGGCACTGGCCCTAATGACTTCGGTCTCAAGGGCATTGCGCTATGCGCAGTCGTGGCGATTGGCTTGAACCTGTTGCTGCCAGGGAATGACAGCTGGAAGCACAAGAAAAAGCTGGAAGAGATGCTGTAGAGCGCGATGGCGAGTGCTCTTCTGGAGCGCCTCGCCAACAAGAGTATCTACAGAGATTGGCGCCAAGGTCGCACCAACCCCGCCGGACCGAATTTATTCGGGAATGGACTTCACATTCAACATCGTCTGCGTCTGACCCGTCGCCTTCCCGAATGAATTCGGTCCCACCCACCCCTTCAAGTTTAAACATACAAGTTGGCTTGCCAACGAAAGCGTCATTGCAAGCGCCCCAGGGTTTCAGGTCGACATCAGCGACGCGATTACCGGCCTCTTCGCAGGCAAGCCTGCTCCCACACTATGGAAAGCGCTCACGAATCCGTGTGGAACCGAATTTATTCGGGATTGGACTTCACATTCAACATCGTCTGCGTCTGACCCGTCGCCTTCCCGAATGAATTCGGTCCCACAGATTTCGGCGTTGCACAGACGTCTGTGGGAGTTGGCCTGCCAACGAAAGCGTCATTGCAAGCGCACCGGGCATCAGGTCGACATCAGCGACGCGATTACCGGCCTCTTCGCAGGCAAGCCTGCTCCCACACTATGGAAAGCGCTCACGAATCCGGTGGAACCGAATTTATTCGGGATTGGACTTCACATTCAACATCGTCTGCGTCTGACCCGTCGCCTTCCCGAATGAATTCGGTCCCACAGATTTCGGCATTGCACAGACGTCTGTGGGGCTTGCCAACGAAAGCGTCATTGCAAGCGCCCCAGGTTTCCGGTCGACATCAGCGACGCGATTACCGGCCTCTTCGCAGGCAAGCCTGCTCCCACACTATGGGAAGCGCCCACGAATCCGTGTGGAACCGAATTTATTCGGGAATGGACTTCACATTCAACATCGTCTGCGTCTGACCCGTCGCCTTCCCGAATGAATTCGGTCCCACAGATTTCGGCGTTGCACAGACGTCTGTGGGAGTTGGCTTGCCAACGAAAGCGTCATTGCAGGCGCACCGGGTATCAGGTCGACATCAGCGGCGCGCTTACCGGCCTCTTCGCAGGCAAGCCTGCTCCCACACTATGGAAATCGCTCACGAATCCGGTGGGACCGAATTTATTCGGGAATGGACTTCACATTCAACCCGGCGCCGTCCCGTCTCTCAAGGAGCCAACTTGTTGGCGAAGCGGCATAGAAAACTACAACATCAGCGGTGCTCGCTCACACAAGGTCTTCAGCGCGGCAGCCCAATTCGGGTCGTCGTTCAGGCATGGAATCAGCACCAACTCCTCCCCTCCCGCTTCGCGAAATTGCTCTTTGCCCCGGTCGCCGATTTCCTCCAGCGTCTCGATGCAATCGGCGACAAACGCCGGGCACATCACCAGAATTTTTTTCGCGCCGTTCTTCGCCAGCTCGGCAAGGCGCGCTTCGGTGTAAGGCTCGATCCATTTAGCGCGCCCCAACCGTGACTGGAAAGACACCGACCAAGTGCCGTCGGCCAAACCCAGGCGCTCAGCAAATAAAGCCGCCGTGCGCAGGCACTGAGCGCGATAACAGGTCGCTATCACTTGTGCAGAAGCCGTCTGGCAACAATCAGCGCCTTTGAAGCAGTGGCTACCCGTGGGGTCTAGCTTGTGAAGATGTCGTTCGGGCAAGCCGTGAAAGCTCAGCAATAAATGGTCGTGTGCCTGCTCAAGCTGTGGCCGAGCGTTTTCTACCAATGCATCAAGGTATTCAGCCTGATCGTAAAAAGGCTGCAACAGCGAAAACTGGATATTCAACGATTTAGCCTTCACCGCACGTTTCGCTTCCTCAATTACCGTCGTCACGGTGCTGTCGGCAAATTGCGGATATAGCGGAGCGAGGGTCACTTTCTCAATCCCTTGGGCAGACAAACGGGTCAGCACCGTCTCGATAGACGGCTCGCCGTAGCGCATTGCCAGCTCGACCGGGCCCTGAGTCCATTCCTTGACCATCGCTTTCTGCAAACGCTGACTCAGCACCACCAGCGGCGAACCCTCATCCCACCAGATCGAGGCGTAAGCGTGGGCCGACTGCTCGGGACGTTTGACCAGGATCAGCGATACCAGCAAGCGCCGAACCGGCCACGGTACGTCAATAACATAGGGGTCCATCAGAAACTGATTCAGGTAGCTTCGGACATCCGCCACCTTGGTCGAAGCCGGTGAACCTAGGTTGACCAGTAACAGCGCGTGATCGGTCATGCAACATCCTTTGTCAGTGGCGGCCAAGCACATCATTCAGGGCCGCGTTCAAATCGGTAAATCGAAAGGTAAAACCTGCTTCTTGCAGTCGAGCCGGATACGCACGCTGACCGCCTAGTAACAACACGGACATCTCACCTAACAGCGCCCTCAACACCAACGTCGGCAATGGCATGAACGCAGGACGGTGCAGAACAGTGCCCAGCGTTTTAGCAAACTCGCGATTGCGCACGGGGTAAGGCGCGCAGGCATTATAAGGACCTTGGGCTTCGGTTCGATTCAACAGAAAATCAATCAGGGCGATTTGATCCTGAAGATGAATCCACGGCATCCATTGTCGACCGCTGCCAATTGGCCCGCCGAGACCCAGTTTGAAGGGCAATAAAAGACGCTGCAAAAAACCGCCATCATCCGCCAGGACCAAACCCGTACGCACGATGACGACACGTATTCCCAATGCCTCAGCGCGTTGTGCAGTTTCCTCCCACGCATCGCATAGACGACTGGCGAAATCCAAGGCGACCGGCACGGTTTCTTCGTTCAGTTCACGCTCTCCGCCGTCGCCATACCAGCCTACGGCGGACCCGGAGATCAGCACCGACGGTTTCTGCTCACGACGCTCTAGCCACGCCAACAAGTGCTCAGTCAGGCCGATACGACTTTCCCATAGCAGTGCTTTGCGCTTGCGCGTCCAAGGCCTGTCTGCGATAGGTGCGCCTGCCAGATTGATAACCGCATCGACAGGGCCGGCACCCACTTCATCCAGCGTGGCGATACCCCTTACAGAATCGCCGCACAGCCTACGAACCTCTTCGGGCCTGCGGCTCCAAACCGTGAGCTGATGACCCTGTGCCTGCCAGTTTTTGCACAGTTGACGTCCTATCAGACCAGTACCGCCGGTCAGCAATATGTGCATGACGTGCTCCTCGCGTGGCGTTCATCGCAAATCGTTAGTCTATTGATTACCGCCCTCCACCTTCGTGCCGCAGTGGGATGCCCGATGGCGATGGCTCTTGCGCCCTGACTCAACCATAGGTCATAGCGGCCCTCATCGACCTTTTTCCTAGCCGCACGCAACACGTACGGGTAGTTGAGTAATCCTGATCAAGGGCCAGACTCAAACAAGCGAGCGGCATCATTAGCACGAGCCAGCAAGTTATACCGAAAAACAAGATTGTACAGGTTTTAACTACGGCGTAGTCTGTACAAACAAGGTAACGAGGCCCCTATGACTGTACCCATCGCAATCATCGGTACCGGCATCGCCGGACTCTCAGCTGCCCAGGCGCTCCACAGCGCAGGGCATCCCGTCCATCTTTTCGATAAAAGCCACGGCAGTGGCGGCCGAATGTCGAGTAAACGCAGCGATGCGGGTGCTCTGGATTTGGGCGCTCAATACTTTACTGCCCGTGATCGGCGCTTCGTTGAAGTCGTGCAGCAATGGCAAGCCAACGGCCACGTCGTGGTATGGACGCCTCAGCTCTATAACTACCACTCAGGCAAGCTCAGCCCCTCGCCGGATGAACAGACGCGCTGGGTGGGTAGCCCCCGCATGAGTGCAATCACTCGCGCTATGCGCGGCGATCTTCCTGTGACCTTCTCCTGCCGGATCACCGAGGTGTATCGCGGCAAACACCATTGGAGTTTGCAGGATGCTGACGGCGTCACCCATGGTCCCTTCAGCCATGTCGTGATTGCCTTGCCCGCCCCGCAAGCAACGACTCTGCTCGCCGCCGCACCGAAGCTCGCCAGCGTCGCTGCTGGCGTTCAGATGGAACCGACTTGGGCGGTAGCGCTGGCCTTCGATACCCCCCTGCAAACACCAATGGAAGGCTGCTTCGTGCAAGACAGCCCCCTTGACTGGCTGGCCCGAAACCGAAGTAAACCGGGACGTTCAAGCACCCTCGACACGTGGGTTCTGCATGCCACCAGTGCTTGGAGCAAGCAGCATTTGGACCTGCCCAAGGAAGCAGTCATCGAACAACTGCACGGCGCTTTCGCTGAGTTGGTCGGTTGTGCCATGCCTGCCCCCGCGTTCACCCTTGCCCACCGCTGGCTCTATGCACGGCCGGCCGGGGCCCATGAATGGGGCTCCTTGTCCGATTCGGATTTAGGCGTTTATGTGTGTGGCGACTGGTGCCTGTCTGGCCGCGTTGAAGGTGCTTGGCTTAGCGGCCAAGAAGCTGCTCGCCGCCTGCTTGAGCACTTGGAATGAACCACGTTAATCCTCGCAAGTTGCTGCTGTCGAAATGGACAGCAGCCCATCCACTCAATCGTGAAAAACACTTTATGGTGACCGAACTGTTCTGCGACGAAGAAGGCACCGTGCTGGAGATTGAATTGCAGGCGGTTCTCACTCGGCGCACCGAGCGCTTACCTTGGCTCAGCCTGCAAAACGCCGACACCTGGCGCATGGGCTGGAAGTAGTCCATCGCATCATCCCCACTGCGACTCACCCTAAAACCCTTACCCATCCAGCCCCGCTCTGAATCCGTGACAAATATTGTACAAATTAATTGACTTGTACAGCACCGAACCTATGATGCTTTAAAGTTGTACAGAAACTTATACCTGTACAACGCAAGATCAGAGGTTTGTCATGTCCAGTATTACCGCCGTCAGCAAACCAAAAATCGGCATCAGCGCTTGCTTGATGGGAGTCGAAGTGCGCTTTAACGGCGGGCACAAGGAATCCCACCTGTGCACCGAAACGCTGAATGAATATTTTGATTTCGTGCCCGCATGCCCTGAAGTCGCCATCGGCATGGGCATTCCCCGAGAAGCCATTCGACTGATCGGTGATCCAGAGGCACCCCAAGCGATTGGCAGCGTCCACAGTGAGTTAAACGTAACCCAGGCGCTGGCTGACTACGGCGTACACATGGCCACGCAAATGAACGATATTTGCGGCTACATCTTTATGCAGAAGTCACCGTCTTGCGGCCTCGAACGGGTCAAGGTTTATCAGGACAACGGCCTCCCGAGTCCTCGCGGCCGTGGCATCTACGCCCGAGCGTTTTGCGCACTTCAGCCGAACCTGCCGGTTGAGGAAGATGGCCGACTGAATGACCCCGTATTACGAGAAAACTTCGTCACTCGGGTATTTGCTTACGCGGACTGGCAAGCCCTGCTGAGCAGCGGATTAAGCCGTCGCGGGCTGACCGAATTCCACTCGCGCTACAAATACCAGCTCATGGCCAACAACCCGGCGCAGTACCGGGTACTCGGGAAAATGCTCGGTTCCATGGCGAAAACCGACCCCCAGGATATCGCCCCGCTTTATTTCAGCGAATTGATGGCCGCCCTTAAAAAATGCGCCACACGAGGCACCCACACCAATGTCCTGCAACACCTCAATGGTTATTTCAAAAAGACCATGAGTCAGGACGACCGTGAAGAGATGCAGCGCCTGATCAGTCAGTACCGACGTGGTGTGGTGCCCTTAGTGGTGCCGCTCACCCTGCTCAAACATCACTTGCGCCAGCACCCGGACGCCTACTTGGCACAGCAGGTTTACCTCCAACCGCATCCGGAAAATCTCGGTTTGCGCAATGCGATCTAACCCATGAAAAAACTCACTGACGAGGCGCTCGACGCCCAGCCTGACTCGATGCGCGCCGATTACCTTTTGGCCTTGAAACAAGGCTGGCTGCCCATTCGCGAAGTCGCCCGGCAAACCGGGGTCAACGCCGTTACCCTGCGGGCGTGGGAACGGCGCTACGGGTTGGTGGTGCCACAACGCACGCCAAAGGGTCATCGTCTGTATTGCGCCGAGCACGTACAACGGATTTTGTTGATTCTCACTTGGCTCAATCGTGGGGTGTCAGTCAGTCAGGTCAAGCAACTGATTGATGCGCCGCAACCCATCACCAATGACCCGGCGAACGATTGGGACAATCTGCGTCAATCATTGCTGCTTGCCATCAGCCAGCTGGCTGAACGCAAAGTCGATGAAACCTTCAATCAGGCAATGGCGCTGTACCCGCCACGCACCCTGTGTGAACAGCTTCTATTGCCCTTGCTGGCGGAGCTGGAGCGCCGCTGGCAAGGCCAGTTCGGCGCACAACTGGAGCGGGTGTTTTTCTATTCCTGGCTGCGCAGCAAGCTCGGCGCACGGATCTACTACAACAATCGCCAACTGCAGGGCGCGCCTGTGTTGTTGGTCAATCAGTCGGACTTACCCCTGGAACCGCATCTGTGGCTGACCGCCTGGTTGGTCAGTAGCAGCGACTGCCCGGTAGAAGTGTTTGATTGGCCGCTGCCCATTGGTGAGCTGGCGTTGGCGGTGGAATACCTGCAAGCCAGGGGACTGCTGCTGTATTCCAGTAAAGCATTGAGCGTGAGCTTGCTGCCCAAACTCTTGGCCAACATTGCCTGCCCCAAGCTGATTGCCGGACCAACGGTATGCATCCATTCCACCGAGCTGTCCGTATCTATCACTGAGATCCACGGACTGACGCTTGCCGAAGATCCCCTTGCCGCCCAAACCGCGCTGCACGAACTCGGGCTTATTTAAGGAGTGACTATGCAACTGGTTTGGCTGCGCAGCGACCTGCGCCTACATGACAACACCGCATTGAGCGCTGCGATGGAGCGCGGCCCGACCATGGCTGTCTACCTGATCAGCGCCGAACAATGGCTCGCCCATGATGATGCGGCCTCCAAGGTCGATTTCTGGCTGCGCAATCTGTCGCAACTGAGTCATGCGCTAGGGGAAATAAACGTCCCACTGTTGATCCGCCACGCGGACACCTGGGATCAAGCGCCGGGCGTGCTGCTTAAGCTGTGCAACCAACACAACGTGAAAGCGCTGCACCTCAACGACGAATACGGCGTTAACGAGATGACCCGTGACCGGGCCGTTGGCGAAACCCTGCAAGATGCGGGCGTTCATTTTCACAACTATCTGGATCAACTGTTCTTCAAACCCGGAAGCGTGCTGACCAAGTCGGGTAATTATTTCCAGGTTTTTAGCCAATTCCGCAAAGTCTGTTATGCACGCCTGAACCTGTCCATTCCGCCGTTGGTTCAGCGCCCGACAGCTCAAGCGGGCCTGCCCATTTCCAGCGACCCGGTGCCGTCTACCGTGAATGGTTTCACGCCGCCGACTAAAACGGTGCGCGAGTTGTGGCCCGCAGGCGAAGAAGAAGCGCGCCGCCGGCTAGAAGCTTTCACCGACCAACAGATCAATTATTACGAAAGCGAACGCGACTTTCCGGCAAAACCCGGCACCAGCCAATTGTCGGCTTACCTCGCAGCAGGCGTCATTTCACCTCGCCAATGCCTGCATGCGGCACTGCGAAGCAATCATGGCGAATTCGACACCGGCAGCCCTGGTGCAGTTACCTGGATCAACGAGCTACTGTGGCGGGAGTTTTACAAACATATTCTGGTCGGCTACCCACGGGTTTCGCGGCACTGCGCGTTTCGCCCCGAAACCGATTCAGTGCAATGGCGTCACGCGCCTGCGGACTTAGCGGCCTGGCAAGAGGCGCGCACCGGCCTGCCAATCATCGACGCCGCCATGCGCCAACTGCTCGATACCGGCTGGATGCATAACCGTCTGCGGATGGTCGTTGCGATGTTTTTGACCAAAAACTTATTGATCGACTGGCGCTTGGGCGAACGGTTTTTCATGCAGCACCTGATCGACGGCGACTTGGCAGCCAACAACGGCGGCTGGCAGTGGAGCTCGTCGACCGGTACCGACTCCGCGCCGTACTTTCGGATTTTCAACCCGCTCAGTCAGTCAGAACGATTCGACGGCGAGGGACTATTTCTCAAGCAGTGGCTGCCCGAGTTAGCTGATCTCAACAAAAAAGAAGTTCACAACCCGTCCGCTACGGGCGGCCTGTTTGGCCTCGCCGACTACCCCAAGCCCATCGTGGACTTGGCCCTCAGTCGCCGACGAGCGCTGGCCGCCTTCAAAAACCTGCCCCACCGTCAGCCAGGGGGAACATTCCATGAGTGATTACCTACGCCGCTTCGCTCAGAGCTTTGCTGCGCTGGACAAGCATTCGCTGGACCAACTCGGCGAGCTTTACACCGATGACGTGGTGTTTACCGACCCACTGCACGAAGTCACTGGCCTTGGTAACGTTCGGCGCTACTTCGACGAGCTGTACGGCAACGTCAGCCAACTGCGCTTCGAGTTTTACGCATTCGATCAGGTGCGTGAAGGCAAAGGTTACCTGCGCTGGACCATGAGCTTTCGTCATCCACGGCTAAACGCTGGGCACCTGATCCACGTCGAGGGTTGCTCTCATTTGTTATGGAAAGACAAGGTCTATCAGCACCGCGACTTCTTTGATGCGGGCGCCATGCTTTACGAACACGTGCCAATCATGGGCCGAGCCATATCCTGGTTGAAGAGGAGAGTTGCATGACGCCCAATCCAAACGGTCGCAGAATTTGGCTGACTGGCGCCAGCAGTGGCATCGGTCTGGCGCTGGCAGAAGAGTTGCTCAAGGCCGGCCATCGCCTTGCGTTGACCGCACGCTCCCTTGGGCCACTGGAAACGCTGGATCAACTCTACCCCCAGCAAGTCCTGCTGGCACCGGGCGACCTCACTGACAGCGAGCAAATCAAACAGATTGGTGAGCGCATCGCTCAAGTCTGGGGTGCACTGGACACCGCAATTTTGAATGCTGGTACCTGCGAATACGTCGACACCGACACTTTCGATGCGGCCATGATCGAGCGGGTGGTGCGGACCAATCTAATCGCCAGCAGTTATTGCGTTCAGGCAGCATTGCCGTTGCTGCGCCGGGGGAAAAAACCGCACTTGGTGGCCGTCGCCAGCTCGGTGACCTATTTGCCCCTGACCCGAGCAGAAGCCTATGGCGCCTCCAAAGCCGGTCTGCGCTATCTGTTCGAAGCGTTGCGCATCGACCTGGCCCATGAAGGCATTGACGTCACCATTGTCAGCCCTGGTTTCGTCGACACGCCGCTGACGGCCAACAACGATTTTCCGATGCCGATGCGCTGGCCGGTGGACAAAGCCGCCCGGCACATTGCCGAGCGTTTGCAGCGCCCCAATCGTCCGTTGGAAATAGCCTTCCCTGCCGCCTTTATTCTGAGCCTGCGACTGATGGCGATGCTGCCCAAACGTCTGCAACTTGCGGTCGGCAAACGCATGGTTCGCCCGCCGAGCACGGAAAAGGTCATCCCATGAAAATTGCAATCGTTGGTAGTGGCATCTCCGGGTTGACCGCCGCGTATCTGCTCAACCGGCGCAACGACATCAGTGTATTTGAAGCCGCTGATTGGGTGGGTGGTCACACGCACACAGTGGACGTCACCGTAGACGGCGCGCAGCATGCCATCGATACCGGTTTTATCGTCTTCAACGACTGGACTTACCCCAATTTCATTCGATTGCTGAGCACGTTGGGCGTCCCTTTCAAAGCAACAGAGATGAGCTTCTCGGTCTGCGACCCACGCTCCGGCGTCGAGTACAACGGGAATTCACTGAACAGCTTGTTCGCCCAGCGCAGCAACCTTTGCTCACCCTCGTTTTGGCTGATGTTGCGCGACATCTTGCGCTTCAATCGCGAGGCGCTGAATGACCTCCACATGCAGCGCATCGCCGCCGACACCACCTTGGGCGCTTACCTGAAAAGCGGCGGCTACGGCCAACGGTTTACCGAGCACTACATCGTGCCCATGGGCGCGGCGATCTGGTCGATGTCCCTCGCGGACATGCTGAGCTTCCCCCTACAGTTCTTTGTGCGTTTCTTCAAAAACCACGGCTTGCTCTCGGTGAACCATCGGCCGCAATGGTGTGTGGTCGAAGGCGGCTCCAGCCGCTATATCGAACCGTTGATCGCGTCGTTCCGAGACAAAATCCGCCTGAACTGCCCTGTGCATCGGGTCGAGCGCGATGAGCAAGGTGTAGTGATTCACAGCGCAGCTGGCAGTGAGCGCTTCGATAAAGTCGTGTTTGCCTGTCACAGCGACCAAGCCTTGCAGATGCTGGCGAAACCGAGAGCAGTCGAGCAGGAAATCCTGGGCGCCCTGCTCTATGCCGACAACGATGTGGTGCTGCATACCGACATCCAGTTATTGCCGAAACGTCCCTTGGCCTGGGCCAGTTGGAACTATCGCCTCGGCGGTGACGAACAGCATTTGGCGGCCGTGACCTACGACATGAACATCCTGCAAGGGCTGAAGTCCGACACCCGCTTTTGCGTCAGTCTGAACCAGACGGCGGCCATCGACCCGAGCAAAATTCTCGCTCGCTACCGCTATTCCCATCCGCAATACAGCCTGACGGCCGTCGCGGCTCAAGCACGCTGGGAAGAACTGTTTGGCGCGCAGCACACCTATTATTGCGGCGCTTATTGGGCCAACGGTTTTCATGAAGACGGCGTTGTCAGTGGCCTGCGGGTGGCTCAGGCATTTGGGGAACTGCTGTGAACAGCGCCCTTTACAGTGGCTGGATCGCTCATCGGCGGTTCTCGCCAAAAGCCCATGACTTTCGGTACCGGATTGGCCTGTTGTATCTGGACCTGGCAGAACAAGACGGGGTACTCGCGCTGTCGCCGTTGGCCGGTAGCAGCCGATTCGCGCCGTTTTCATTTCGACAAACTGATTATTTGAAGACCTACACCGGGCGCGGCGTGCCGCTGATCGACGCTGTGCGCGAGCTGGTGGGCGCAGCGTTAGGCCATACCCCGCTGGGTAAAATCTGTCTGTTAACCCAAGCCCGCAGTTGGGGCCTGTCGTTCAACCCGGTGAGTTTTTTTTACTGCCATGAGGGCGACGGGCAACTGGCAGCCATTGTGTGCGAAGTCACCAATACCCCTTGGGGCGAGCATTACCACTACGTGTTACCCGCCGACGGCGATGGGCATCAGCACTTCGCAGTGGCCAAGGCATTTCACGTTTCGCCGTTTCTGCCCCGGGATCTGGAGTACCGCATGAGCTTCAGCCCCCCGGCTGAAAAACTGGGTGTGCACATGGCTGACTGGCAAGGCGAACTCAAGGTGTTCGACGCGACGCTCAACCTGCAACGCCGAGCCCTGAACCGCGCCAGCCTGCACCGTTATTTGCTCGAATTCCCCTGGATGACGGCCAAGACCTGTCTGGCGATTTATTGGCAAGCATTACGTTTGCTCATAAAACGAATGCCGATTTTTTCCCATCAGGCTGCTGACGCTGCCTTTCGTATTGCCGCCGCGCAACCCAAGGATCCTCGCCATGAAAAGTAGCAGCATAACGGCTAATTTCAGCACCAACAGCCTGACGGCGAGCCTCCTCCGGCGCGGCGTCTTGCGTCAACTTGCACGGCTGCAACGCGGGCAATTAGTGGTCACTGAAGGCAATGATCGCTACGTCTTCGGCGCAGTCGGTGCGCTGCTGCAAGGGCAAATCACGGTGGTTGATCCCGCCACCTGGGGCATGGTCGCCAGCAACGGCTCGATTGGTGCGGGGGAAGCGTTTATCCATGGCTATTGGACGACTCCGGACCTGACTGCAGTCATTCGCGTGTTAGTCAGCAACCTGGAAGTGCTCGATGCAATGGAAGGAGGCCTGGCCAAACTGAGTCGACCGTTCATTCACGGTTTGCATTGGCTTAATCGCAACACCCGCAAAGGCTCGCAAAAAAACATCGCGGCGCACTACGACCTTGGCAACGAGCTGTTCGAGCAGTTTCTCGACCCGACCATGATGTACTCCGCCGCGCAGTTCCTTAGCGCCGATGACACCCTGGAGCAGGCCCAGTTGAACAAGCTGGAGCGGATCTGCCAGAAACTCGCGCTCAAACCGTCGGATCATTTATTGGAAATTGGCACGGGCTGGGGCAGCATGGCGATTTACGCTGCGCAGCACTACGGTTGCCGGGTGACCACCACCACGCTGTCAAAAGAACAATTCGCCCACACCGAAAAACGCCTCCTGAAGCTCGGGCTGCAAGATCGAGTGACGCTGCTGCTGGAGGATTACCGCGACCTCACGGGTGAATACGACAAGCTGGTGTCCATCGAAATGATCGAGGCCGTCGGTCACCAGTTTTTACCGACCTATTTCAAACAGTGCGCGCAACTGCTCAAGAGCAACGGATTGATGCTGATCCAAGCCATCACGATTCGCGAGCAACGTTACGAACAAGCAAAAAAAACCGTCGACTTTATCCAACGCTATATCTTTCCGGGCGGCGCCCTGCCCTCTGTACAGCGGATGCTGGAGGTGGTGGGTCGCGATACCGACATGAACCTGATGCACATGGAAGACTTCGGCTTGCATTACGCGCGGACGCTGCGGATGTGGCACGAGAACTTTCGTCATGCCCACGGCTATTTGATGGAACTGGGTTACGACGATTATTTCCTGCGGCTGTGGGAGTTTTACCTGTGCTACTGCGAAGGCGGCTTTCTCGAACGCACCATCGGCACTGCGCAATTGCTGCTAGCCAAGCCCAACGCCATGCCGCAACCACTGCTGGGCCGCTTCGATGCCTAAACGCTTAGCCAACGCGCTGCTGTTCCAAATCGGTTGGTTTGCCTGCGTACTGGGCGCAGACAGTCTTTGGCTGTTGCTGGCAGGGGGCGTGCTGGCGGTGCATCTGCTGTGGATAAGTTCGTGGCGGGCGGAAGGTCCGTTGATACTCGGCGTGGCGCTGATCGGCACATTAATCGACAGCCTGCTGCTGAAGGCCGGAGTATTCAGTTTTGCCACTGACGGGCCGTTGATTCCCCCCTGGCTGATGGTGCTATGGGCTGTTTTGGCCATCACACTCAACCACTGCCTGAATTGGACCGCCAAACCTTGGTGGCGCGCCAGTGTCCTAGGCGCTATCGGCGGGCCGATGTCGTATTACGCCGGCTCACAGATGGCCGGCGTTGAACTGCCGCTGGGGCTTTGGCCAAGCATGTTGTTGCTGGGGATTGTCTGGGCGGTGTTGTTTCCGCTTTTGCAGAAGTTGGCAAAAATCTGTAAGCATCGAGTCTGGCTATAGAGGAGGTGTTTTGTCGCGGCGGTCACACGAGTGCTGCGCAACGGCATACACTGCGCGCCTATGACAACCACTAACATCCCACTGACTCAAATCCCAACAGAACCGGCCATCACGTGCTCGACCTGTGCGGCTTGCTGCTGCCAACTGGAAGTGATGCTGATCACCGACACTGGCGTGCCTGACCGTTACATCGATAACGACGATTGGGGTGGCGAGGTCATGTTGCGCCTGGATGACGGTTGGTGCGCAGCCCTGGATCGCAACACCATGCTGTGCACCATCTACGAAAAGCGCCCACTGATTTGCCGCGAATTCGAGGCCGGGGCCGATGATTGCCTGAACGAACGCCGCGGAATAGCCACAGCATATCGGTAAGTATTTCGACCTGCCTCCCACCCCTGTAGAGCCAATTCTGTGCAGGGGTGGGGTTATTTCCCGCCATCGTTCAAACCTAGAACGGCACCGTGTAGTGCAGCGCGTAACTTTCTACACCGCCGTTCGGCTCTTTGATACCGCCGTTGGAATAATGTGTCGCGCGAATGCCCACTTCATTGCCACCGGCGAAACGCAAACCAAACCCGACGCGGTCTTCGAACAAAAACGCGGTACTCAGCTTCTGATCTTCTATGCGGGTACTGGAGAAAACCGCCACGCCAATACCTGCTTCCACATACGGTTTAATGCTTGCCGAACCGAACTCATAAACAAATACCGGCGAGAACGACAGGCTGTTATTACCCGAAGTCTTGTCCCCGGTCCAGTAGGTATAAGCACCGTTCCAATACCCCGTCAGGCGCCCGACGTCGGACTGGAACCAGCTTTTGTCCCAATCAAACTGCACGCCCAGTCGGTATGTCTGCGTCGACTCCCCCGTCTCTCCGACTGACAATTCAAGACCCGCGGCTTGAGCAATAACACTTTGCCCCATTAATGAGGCCGCAATCGCAGCCAAACAAAACAGTCGCTTCATCAGAAACACCCTATTTGCATAACGTTTCAGGAATTTTTTTAATACACAGACTTTTTATAGAAATCCCGGCGCACGCTTAAGTTCCAGCTCAACTCCGCGCCCTTGACACATTTTTTACATTGCGAAGAATCGCACATCGCCAGATTTATTCCATAGCAATGGCAATATGTTTCTAAACAACTCAGGAGAGGCGCTGGTCCAGAAGTGAGTTTCTTGAGCGGGGCCTTGCGCCAATAAGTTGCGCTGACCAAGCAAACGTTGAAGCTGACGCGCTACAGCGCCGCCGGTGTCGATCAAACTGATGGACTCCGGGATCATTTCGCGCAGCAGCGGCTTGAGGAAGGGATAGTGCGTACAACCGAGAATAATAGTGTCACACCCCGCAGCCAATAAGGGCTCGACGTAACTGCGTAGCAAGTTGCGGAGGGTCGGACTGACCAGATCGCCGATTTCGATCAACTCGACCAAGCCCGGACACGGCTGGGTAATCACTTGCACATCGATGGCAAATCGGTCGAGCAATGCGGCGAATTTAGCGCTCTGTAGCGTGCCGGTGGTCGCTAATACACCGACCACACCGCTTCGGGTTGCCGCCGCAGCCGGTTTGACGGCGGGCTCCATGCCAACGATGGGCCAGTCCGGATAACGCTGGCGCAGGTCGGCGACACCGGCCACCGTGGCGGTATTGCACGCCAAGACCAACGCTTTGGCGCCTTTTTCATGGAAAAAATCAGCCATGACCACACAGCGTTGCCGAATGAATTCCGGGGTTTTCTCGCCGTAGGGAATGTGACCGCAATCGGCCACGTACAGCAGCGATTCATTGGGCAACAGGCTGCGTATCTCACCTAATACCGACAAACCACCCACCCCGGAATCGAAAACCCCTATGGGTGCTTCAGGCGTTTTAGTCATGCGCGGAGCCACAGACACTGCACGCCGGATCGCGCTTGACCCTGAGTTCACGAAAACGACTGGTCAAGGCATCAATCAACAACAAGCGCCCCACCATGGGTTCACCGAAACCAGCCAGCAATTTCAACGCTTCCAGCGCTTGCAAGCTGCCGACCAACCCCACCAAAGGGCCAATGACACCGGCTTCGCTGCACGTCAGTTCGTCTTCGTTGCCGTGGCCATAAAGGCAGTGGTAGCACGGGCTTTCGGCGCGCCGCGGATCGAACACCGACAGTTGGCCTTCCAGGCGAATCGCCGCACCGCTCACCAGTGGTTTACGGGCCGCGACGCTGGCCGCGTTCACCGCTTCGCGAGTGCCAAAGTTGTCGGAGCAATCGAGCACCAGATCCACTGACGCAACCACAGCCGCCAAGGTGTCAGCGTCCAATGCGCTGCGATGAGCGATCAGTTTCACTTCGGGGTTGATGGCGGTGAGCCGCTCGATGGCTGAATCGACTTTGCTCATCCCGACGCTGTGACTGTCGTGGATGATCTGCCGCTGCAAATTGGTCAGGTCCACGGTGTCGAAGTCAGCCAAATGCAGCTCGCCGACCCCGGCCGCCGCCAGATACAACGCCACCGGCGACCCAAGGCCACCGAGGCCGACAATGAGTGCGCGGCTGTTTTTGAGGCGTAATTGGCCGTCGATATCAACGTGCTGCAACAGGATCTGTCGGCTGTAACGCAACAGTTCCGCGTCAGTCAGCATGGACGACGGCCAAGGGTGATGCGTTCGTGAGCGCCCAAATCCATGCGACTGTGAATACGTTCAAACCCTTCGCTGGCCATCAGGTCGCGTACGGCAGCGGCCTGATCGTAACCATGCTCCAGCAGCAACCAACCACCCGCTTCGAGGTGTTGCGGCGCCTGCGCAATGATCAGCCGTATGTCATCTAGGCCGTCAACGCCGGCCACCAGCGCACTGCTCGGCTCAAACCGCACATCGCCTGCTGACAGGTGCGGATCGGCGGCCGCGATATAAGGCGGGTTACTAATGATCAGATCGAAACGCCGTTCTTGGAGGGCGCTGAACCAATGGCTGTTCAAGACGGTGGCGTTGTCCAGGTGCAACCGATGACGATTGCGCTCCGCCAAGGCCACCGCTTCAGGCACACGGTCCACGGCCGTCACAACCCAGGCCGAGCGCTCATTTGCCAGCGCCAAGGCAATTGCGCCGGTGCCGGTTCCGAGGTCAAGCACTGTCACCGGCGCCAATGTCGGCGTGGTCGCATGCAGTTCCAGCGCCGCCTCGACCAACAGCTCAGTGTCGGGCCGTGGAATCAGCGTGTGCGGCGCAACTTCAAGGTCGAGTTTCCAGAAACCCTGCTGACCCAGAATATAAGCCACGGGCTCACCGGTTCGTCGCCGCTCCAGGTAGGACGCAAACATCAGCGCCGCTTCGGTGCTGACGATGCGTTCAGGCCAGGTGTGCAAGAAGCTCCGAGGCTTCCCCAACGCTGCGGCCAACAATAACTCCACGTCCAGACGCGCAGTCGGCGAATCCGGTAGCTCGGCGGCTCTTAACAAGCTGGCGATAATCGTCATTTATTCACCCAATGCCGCAAGTTGATCGGCCTGATACTCAGCTAATAGCGGCTCTATCACTGCATCGACCCCGCCCGCCAAAACTTCATCAAGAGAATACAGCGTCAAGTTGACACGGTGGTCCGTGACCCGACCCTGCGGGAAGTTATAGGTGCGAATTCGTTCGGATCGATCGCCGGAACCCACTAACAGTTTACGCTCGCTGGCGATGGCATTGGCAGCCGCGCTGGTTTGCTGATCATTGAGTTTCGCTGACAGCCATGACATCGCCCGTGCACGGTTCTTGTGCTGGGAACGCTCTTCCTGGCACTCGACCACAATACCGGTCGGCAAGTGGGTAATGCGCACAGCGGAGTCGGTTTTGTTGACGTGCTGGCCGCCTGCGCCAGAGGATTTGTACGTATCCACCCGCAGGTCGGAAGAATTGATCTCGATCACCTGCTGTTCGTCGGGCTCGGGCAATACCGCCACGGTGCAGGCAGACGTATGGATTCGACCCTGGGATTCGGTCTCGGGAACCCGTTGAACCCGGTGCGCGCCAGACTCGAATTTCAGTTTGCCGTAAACGTTTTCGCCTTCTACACGAGCAATGACTTCTTTGAAGCCGCCATGCTCGCCGATGTTTTCAGAGAGAATTTCCACTCGCCAGCCGCGACGCTCGGCGTACCGCGAGTACATGCGGAACAAATCGCCAGAAAATATCGCGGCTTCATCACCACCGGTTCCGGCGCGAATTTCCAGGAATACGTTACGGCCGTCGTTGGGATCTTTAGGCAGCAACATGCGCTGTAGCTGACCTTCGAGGTCAAGCAACTGGGCCTTTGCGTCGCGAACTTCTTCACCGGCCATTTCACGCATGTCCGGGTCACTGTCCTTGAGCAACGCCTGTGCCCCTTCCATGTCGCCCACTACTTTGAGCAATTGGTTGTAGGTCGTGACGATCGGCTCGACTTCAGCGTATTCGCGGGAATAGGCGCGGAATTTGTTTTGCTCGGAAATGACCTCAGCATCGCCTAGCAGTGCGGTCAATTCCTCATAACGGTCATTGAGGATGTCCAGCTTATTGAGCAGTGAAGCTTTCATTGCGGGGGTTTATCCGTCGAGCCCTCACCGAGGGCAAAAAGTTCCTGGGCCATGGCCAGCGCGTCGAGGCGGCCTTCGGCTGTCAGCTTTTTCAGTTGCACACTGGGGGCGTGCATCAGTTTATTCGTCAGGCCACGCGCCAACTGCATCAGCACATCTTCTGCGCTGCTGCCGTTGGCCAACATCCGTTGAGCTTTGAGCAGTTCGTCGTCACGCAGACGCTCGCTTTGCTGGCGGTAGGCCTTGAGCACATCCACTGCCGCCAATTCGCGCAAGCGCAGCATAAATTCGTTGGCACCGATGGTCACCAGTTCTTCAGCCGCTTGCGCAGCGCCTTGGCGACTCTTCAGGTTTTCAGCGACCACTTCGTGCAGGTCATCGACGCTATAAAGGTAAACGTCGTCCAACTCGCCGACTTCGGGCTCGATATCCCGAGGAACGGCGATATCCACCATGAAAATCGGTTTGTGCTTACGCAGCTTCAAGGCGCTCTCCACCGCGCCCTTACCGAGAATCGGCAACTGGCTGGCGGTGGAACTGATAACGATGTCACTGTTGACCAACTCAGCGGGAATGTCCGAGAGCAATACCGCATGCGCGCCGAACTCGGCGGCCAGGATACTGGCGCGCTCCAGCGTGCGGTTGGCCACGACAATACGCTTCACGCCCAGCTCATGCAGATGCCGGGCGACCAGCGTAATGGTTTCACCGGCACCAATCAGCAACGCCTGACTGCGCTGCAAGTCGCTGAAAATCTGTTTCGCCAGGCTCACCGCCGCAAACGCCACCGACACCGGGTTTTCACCGATGGCGGTGTCGGTACGCACCTGTTTCGCAGCATTGAACGTGGCCTGAAACAATCGACCGAGCAGCGGGCCAACGGTCCCCGCTTCCCGTGCAACGGCGTAGGCGGACTTCATTTGGCCGAGAATCTGTGGCTCGCCCAATACCAGCGAATCAAGCCCCGAGGCGACCCGCATCATGTGACGAACTGCCGCATCATCTTCGTGCACATAAGCACTGGCGCGCAGCTCTTCCAGGCTCAGATGGTGGTAATCGGCCAGCCAACGCAGAATTGAGTCGGCAGCAATGTTGTCGTGCTCTATGTAAAGCTCGCTGCGATTGCAGGTCGAAAGGATCGCAGCTTCTCGGCTGTCGGTGAGACGGCAGAGCTGCTGCAACGCCTCTATCAACAGCTCAGGCGTAAATGCCACGCGCTCGCGGACATCGACTGAGGCAGTCTTATGGTTAATACCAAGTGCAAGGAAGGCCATTCAAGGTCGCTGATGGTGACGTGAAGCCGGCAATTGTCCTACTTCGCCTGATTCAGAACAACCACCGCAGACTATTGTCCTAATAGGACTGCTCACTTGATGCCGGTAATCTGGGGTGTTTTCACCCATGACAATCGCACGCTGAGTAGTTTTCGCACGGGCTGTGGGTTTGCTCCAAGGCTTGTGTCATGATGATCTGACCGCAGGTAAGTCGTCCTTCCCCTATATATGAATAGATCCTCCGCGTTATTTCTCGCCTTTGTCTTTTTGAACGGCTGCCAGGCTCTGGCTCCCGTTTCCCCGGATGCCACCGCGCCGGCCGTAGACACGACACCCGCGCCTGCCGCCAAACCGCAGGTTTATAGCTCGTTCTCTCAAGAGACGGTTGTCAGCCTGTTGGCGGCGGAGCTAGCTGGCCAGCGCAATCGCTTCGACATTGCCCTGGACAACTACGTCACCCAAGCGGTTATTACCCAGGACCCGGGGGTTTCCGAGCGAGCCTTCCGGATTGCCGAGTACTTGGGCGCCGATCAGGCCGCGCTTGATACCTCGTTGATTTGGGCGAAAGACGACCCGACCAACCTTGAAGCTCAGCGCGCCGCAGCGATTCAACTGGCCCGTGCCGGTCGCTACGACGAATCCATGGCGTACATGGAAAAAGTGCTCCAGGGTAAAGGCGATACGCATTTTGATTTTCTGGCCCTGTCTGCGGCAGAAACCGATGCCGATACGCGCGCCGGCCTGCTGAAAAGCTTTGATCGCCTACTTAAGAAATACCCGAAAAACGGTCAGTTGATTTTCGGCAAAGCATTGCTCCTTCAGCAAAACGGCGATGCCCAGCAGGCCTTGACGTTGCTGGAAGACAACCCACCGACAGACGGTGAGGTTGCACCTATCCTACTGCGCGCGCGCATTCTTCAAGGGATGGACCGTGGCAAAGAAGCCCTGCCAATCCTGCAAAAAAACATCAACAAATACCCCGACGACAAACGTCTGCGCCTAACGTACGCACGGATGTTGGTCGAGCAAAACCGTATGGAAGACGCCAAGGTGGAGTTTTCCAGCCTGGTCCAGCAATTCCCGGACGACGACGAGTTGCGTTACTCGCTGGCGCTGGTGTGCCTTGAGGCCAAAGCCTGGGACGAAGCTGTCGGTTATCTCGATGATCTGATCACTCGCGGCAGCCACGTTGATTCGGCGCACCTGAACCTCGGTCGCGTGGACGAAGAACGCAACGACCCCGACAAAGCCCTGGTCGAATATGCCCAAGTCGGCCCCGGCAACGACTACTTGGCCGCTCAGTTACGTCAGGCCGATATCTTGATGAGTCACGGTCGCACCGCCCAAGCCTCCAAGTTGCTGGCCTCGGCCCGGGATACTCAGCCCGATTACGCGATTCAGCTGTATTTGATCGAAGCCGAGACGCTGGAGAACAACAAGCAGCTCGACCAGTCAGCCCATGTGCTAGAGGTGGCTCTTAAACAATACCCTGACGACCTGAACCTGCTCTACACCCGCGCCATGCTGGCGGAAAAACGCAACGATCTGGCGCAGATGGAAACCGACCTTCGCGCCATTCTCAAGCGTGAACCGGACAACGCCATGGCACTGAACGCATTGGGCTACACGCTTTCAGACCGCACAACGCGCTATGCCGAAGCCAAAGAGTTGATCGAACGCGCTCATCACCTAAACCCGGAAGACCCGGCTGTCCTCGACAGCCTGGGTTGGGTGAATTATCGCCTGGGAAACCTCGACGAAGCCGAGCGCCTACTGCGTCAAGCACTAGAGCGCTTCCCCGACCATGAAGTCGCGGCTCACTTGGGCGAAGTTCTGTGGGCCAAAGGCAATCAACGCGAAGCCCGTAAAGTCTGGGGCAAGGCCCTTGAACAACAACCTGACAGCCCAATTCTGCGCAGCACTCTGCGGCGCCTGACCGGATCCGAGACTCTTTAATTTTATGTTTTTGCGCCACGTTATCGTTTTCAGCTTGATCACCCTGCTCGCCGGCTGCGCCGGTTTTACTAACCGCGAAGCCGTACAAGGCCAGGGCAACCCTGCGCAATGGCGCGAGCATAAAGTACAACTGAGCAGCCTCGACGGCTGGCAAATCAGCGGCAAGGTCGGCATTCGAGCCCCTAAAGACTCGGGCAGCGGCACCTTGTTCTGGTTGCAACGCCAGGACTACTACGACATTCGCCTTTCCGGCCCTCTGGGACGCGGCGCAGCACGCTTGACTGGCCGTCCTGGCGCCGTAGCGCTGGAAGTTGCCAATCAGGGCCGCTTCGAAGCCTCCAACCCCGAAGACCTGTTGCAAGCGCAACTGGGCTGGAAGTTACCGGTCTCGCATCTGGTCTGGTGGGTGCGCGGCCTCCCCGCCCCCGACAGCAAAAGCAAATTGACGCTGGACGGTGACAGCCGCCTCGCCAGCCTTGAACAAGATGGCTGGCAAGTCGAATACCTGAGCTATTCGGAACAGAACGGCTACTGGCTACCCGAACGCATCAAGCTGCACGGCCAAGACCTCGACGTCACGCTAGTGATCAAGGACTGGCAGCCACGCAAATTGGGGCAGTGAGCATGATTCCTGACCGCCTGACGCTGCCTGCACCGGCCAAACTCAACTTGATGCTGCATATTCTCGGGCGACGTGCTGACGGCTATCACGAGCTGCAGACGTTGTTTCAGTTCCTCGATTATGGCGACGAACTCAGTTTTGCCGTGCGCGATGACGGCGAAATTTGTCTGCAGACCGACATTCCTAACGTCCCCCACGACGGTAATCTGATTGTCAAGGCCGCCCGCGCACTGCAAAAACAGTCCGGCAGCAACCTCGGCGTAGACATCTGGCTGGAAAAACGTTTGCCCATGGGCGGAGGAATCGGTGGCGGAAGCTCCGATGCAGCGACGACGCTGCTGGGCCTCAATCACCTTTGGAAACTTGGCTGGGACGAAGATCGCCTGGCCGCTTTAGGCCTGACATTGGGCGCAGACGTCCCGGTTTTCGTGCGCGGACACGCGGCTTTTGCCGAAGGCGTCGGAGAAATATTGACCCCTGTAGACCCCGAAGAACCGTGGTATCTGGTGCTTGTGCCGCAAGTATCTGTAAGTACAGCAGAAATTTTTTCCGATCCGCTGTTGACACGTGACACTCCTCCAATTAAAGTGCGCCCCGTTCTTGAGGGAAACAGTCGAAATGACTGTCAACCGGTTGTAGAGAGGCGTTACCCAGCTGTTCGTAACGCTTTGAATTTGTTAGGCAAATATGTCGACGCAAAATTAACCGGAACTGGAAGTTGTGTGTTTGGGGCCTTCCCAAACAAAGCTGAAGCTGATAAAGTCTCGGCCCTTCTAACAGAGACCCTTACAGGGTTTGTAGCAAAGGGAAGCAACGTTTCGATGTTGCATCGCAAGCTGCAAGAGCTGTTCTAAGAACTGAGTGCTGGGCACTCAGATGCATCAATTACAGGGGCGTCGCCAAGCGGTAAGGCAGCAGGTTTTGATCCTGCCATGCGTTGGTTCGAATCCAGCCGCCCCTGCCATTTTCTATACTCATCCAGGTATACCCTCAGCCGGCAGGTAGTGCGCGTGTCCAAGATGATGGTCTTTACGGGGAACGCCAACCCCGATCTAGCTCGACGTGTAGTACGTCAGCTACATATCCCACTAGGTGATATCTCTGTCGGTAAGTTCTCCGATGGCGAAATCAGCGCTGAGATTAACGAAAACGTTCGCGGTAAAGACGTCTTCATTATCCAGCCGACTTGTGCCCCAACGAACGATAACCTGATGGAACTGGTAGTGATGGCTGACGCCTTCCGCCGCTCTTCGGCTTCTCGTATCACTGCGGTAATCCCATACTTTGGTTATGCCCGTCAGGATCGCCGTCCGCGTTCCGCACGTGTAGCTATCAGCGCGAAAGTTGTGGCTGACATGCTTACCGTGGTCGGGATCGATCGTGTTCTCACGGTTGATCTGCATGCTGACCAGATTCAGGGTTTCTTCGATATTCCGGTAGATAACATCTACGGCTCCCCGGTATTGGTGGATGACATTGAAGACCAACGCTTCGAAAACCTGATGATCGTATCCCCGGATATTGGCGGCGTCGTGCGTGCACGTGCTGTTGCCAAATCTCTGGGCGTCGACCTCGGGATCATCGACAAGCGCCGTGAGAAAGCTAATCACTCTGAAGTGATGCATATCATCGGTGATGTTGAAGGGCGCACCTGTATTCTGGTCGATGACATGGTCGATACCGCCGGCACTTTGTGCCACGCGGCCAAGGCCCTGAAAGAGCATGGCGCTTCCAAAGTCTTTGCCTACTGCACGCACCCTGTGCTGTCGGGCCGGGCTATCGAGAACATTGAAAATTCCATGCTGGACGAACTGGTGGTAACTAATACCATCCCGTTGTCCGCTGCTGCACAAGCCTGTTCACGTATCCGTCAATTGGATATTGCACCGGTAGTCGCCGAAGCGGTTCGCCGCATCAGCAACGAAGAATCGATCAGCGCGATGTTCCGCTAAGGGCTCTGCCCTACGCTGCATCTCGTTGTCGAAAAGCGCCCCGCCCCAACCTATTGTTGGGGCGGGGCTTTTTTGCCCATATCGCCTGAGCGCCGGTCGCAAACGCTGGGCGAATGTGGTTATTTTGGAGAAACACCATGAATGAATTTACTTTAAATGCTGAACTGCGTTCCGACCTGGGGAAAGGTGCGAGCCGCCGCCTACGTCGTCTCGCGAGCCTGGTTCCAGCTGTAGTTTACGGTGGCGAAAACGCCCCGGAATCCATCAGCATGACCGCCAAAGACGTAGCCAAACTGCTCGAAAACGAAGCTGCTTTCAGCCACGTTATCGAACTGAATGTTGCTGGCACCAAGCAGAACGTCGTTATCAAGGCACTGCAACGTCACCCAGCTAAAGGCCACGTGCTGCACGCTGACTTCGTACGTGTAATTGCTGGTCAGAAACTGATCGCTCACGTACCGGTGCACTTCATCAATCAAGAAGCGCCAATCAAGAAAGGCGGCGAAATCTCGCACGTTATTTCTGAAGTTGAAGTGACTTGCTTGCCGAAAGATCTGCCTGAGTTCATCGAAGTCGACTTGGCTAACGCCGAAGTTGGTTCGATCGTTCACTTGTCAGACCTGAAAGCACCAAAAGGTGTTGAGTTTGTTGCTCTCGTGCACGGTAACGACTTGGCTGTAGCCAACGTTCACGCACCACGCGTAGCACCTACTGAAGAAGCACCTGCAGCCGAGTAATTCATTACTTGGTAACGTCGGAGTTGCTCAGGAAGCATCGCGAGCGATAGCCAGGCAAAGCGGGTGAGGTCGCGGAGTTTGCATCATGGTAAATGAGCTTATTTCGCCCGCTGTTGCCGCTGTCTATAGCGGTGTTATCTACAACTCCAAGGAAGAGCCCCTGTCGTGACTGCCATACAACTGATCGTTGGCCTGGGAAATCCAGGCGCCGAATACGAACAGACCCGGCATAACGCAGGGGCTTTTTTTGTTGAGCGTATTGCTGCGGCTCAAGGCGTCAACCTAGTGCCTGAGCGCAAATTTTTTGGCCTGACCGGGCGTTTTAGTCATCTGGGTCAGGATGTTCGCCTGCTGATTCCCACCACGTTCATGAACCGCAGCGGTCAATCCGTCGCGGCGCTTGCTGGCTTCTATCGCATCCCGGTAGACGCCATACTGGTGGCTCACGACGAACTTGATCTGCCACCCGGCGTTGCCAAGCTTAAGCAAGGCGGCGGCCATGGCGGTCATAACGGGTTGCGCGACATCATCGCTCAGCTCGGCAATCAGAATACATTTCACCGCCTGCGGCTTGGCATTGGCCACCCGGGCGATGCCAGTAAGGTCTCTGGTTTTGTCCTGGGTCGAGCGCCTCGCGCCGAACAGGAAAAACTGGACGCCAGTATCGATTTTGCCCTCGGCGTGCTGCCGGATATCTTCGCCGGTGAATGGAACCGTGCGATGAAAAACCTGCACAGCCAGAAGGCTTGACTAACTCCGAGGGGAAACATCATGGGATTCAATTGCGGCATCGTCGGCCTACCTAACGTCGGCAAGTCCACCCTGTTCAACGCCCTGACCAAATCCGGTATTGCGGCAGAGAATTTTCCCTTCTGCACCATCGAGCCGAACACCGGCATCGTGGCGATGCCTGACACGCGTCTTGATGCCTTGGCCGTCATCGTCAAACCGAAGCGCATTCTGCCAACCACCATGGAGTTCGTCGACATCGCCGGCCTCGTGGCGGGCGCTTCGAAAGGTGAAGGCTTGGGCAACAAGTTCCTCGCCAACATCCGCGAAACCGATGCCATCGCTCACGTGGTCCGCTGCTTCGAAGACGAGAACGTGATTCACGTTTCCAACAGCGTCGACCCGAAACGCGACATCGAGATCATTGACCTGGAATTGATCTTCGCCGACCTCGACAGCTGCGAAAAGCAATTGCAGAAAGTCACGCGCAACGCCAAAGGCGGTGACAAGGACGCGGTCATTCAAAAAGGTCTGCTGGAACAACTCATCTCTCACTTCACTGAAGGCAAGCCCGCGCGCAGTCTGATGAAGAACATGAGCACCGATGAGAAGACCGCCATTCGCGGCTTCCACCTGCTGACCACCAAGCCCGTCATGTACATCGCCAACGTCGCCGAAGACGGCTTCGAAAACAACCCGCTGCTGGACGTGGTTCGCGCCATCGCCGAAGCAGAAGGCGCGATCGTGGTACCGGTCTGCAACAAGATCGAAGCAGAAATTGCCGAGCTGGATGACGGCGAAGAAAAAGACATGTTCCTCGAAGCCCTGGGCCTCGAAGAGCCGGGTCTAAACCGGGTAATCCGCGCCGGCTACGAGATGCTGCACCTGCAGACCTACTTCACCGCAGGCGTTGAAGAAGTCCGTGCCTGGACCGTTCGCGTCGGCGCCACAGGCCCTCAAGCCGCAGGCGTGATCCACACCGACTTCGAAAAAGGCTTCATCCGCGCAGAAGTCATCGCCTATGACGATTTCATTCAATACAAAGGCGAAGCCGGTGCTAAAGAAGCCGGTAAATGGCGTCTGGAAGGCAAGGAATACATTGTCAAAGACGGCGACGTGATGCACTTCCGCTTTAACGTCTAAATCAGAACTGCTATTTCCCGACACATCACGACACATGCAAACCCTTGATAAGCCCCGCCAAATGCGGGGTTTGTCGTTTCTGTGTGTATCGTACTGTCCATTGTCGGCTCAAATTAAACCGGGTACGCTACCGGGTATGAGGTTTTGACCGGGTATGAAAATACCGGGTACGACCAAAAACCCGGAGAACCGCACCATGCTTAACGATACCCAGTGCCGCGCTGCCAAGCCTAAGGACAAGCCCTACAAGCTATCCGACGGCAAAGGGCTACACCTCGAAGTCAAACCTAACGGGGTAAAGGCATGGCGGTATCGCTTTGAACTCCGGGAAGGCGATACCACCAGGGAGAGCATGTTCGCTATAGGCGAATACTGCATTGCGCCTGCCGGGGAGAGTGCCGACGAAACGAAGGCCAGGAAGGCCGGCCGGCGTTTTACGCTGGCAGAAGCACGGGATGAGCGAATCAAGGCCCGCGCATTGGTCAAGCAAGGAATTAACCCTGCCCAAAATCGTCAACTAGACCGCATCAAGCTAGAGCAGGAAAACGCCACGACCTTTGAAGCCGTAGCCCGTGAATGGTTAGCCCTTCGGGACTGGGAGGAAATCACCAAGACCAGACGGCTAAACATGCTCGCCCGTGTCGTCTTCCCCAAGATTGGCGCACTGCCGATAAGGGCAATCATCCCCGCGCATATCCTAGACGTACTCAACACCTCAGCAAAGAAAAACGGACTGACAGTAGCCGCCGAGGCCAAGCGCACCATGTCCAAGGTATTCGAGCTGGCAATCTCGACCCTACGCGCAGAGGCCGACCCTGTTCATCCTGTCAGGAACGCCATTCCGAAG
This sequence comes from Pseudomonas sp. CCI4.2, assembly GCF_034350045.1. Taxonomy (NCBI): domain Bacteria; kingdom Pseudomonadati; phylum Pseudomonadota; class Gammaproteobacteria; order Pseudomonadales; family Pseudomonadaceae; genus Pseudomonas; species Pseudomonas sp. CCI4.2. The sequence goes on from NZ_CP133781.1 coordinate 316,379, forward strand.
AACAAGACCCAACACAAACGCCCCCTTTCTTCCGATGAGATAGGTCAACTGCTGCGGGACGTTGCCGGCCATGGTGGAAGACATGAAACGATGGCGGCATTTAACCTAATGTGGCTAACCCTTTGCCGACCAAGTGAGGTGGTAGACGCTGAGTGGTCAGAATTCGACCTTGATGCCGCGATATGGCGCATCCCCTCGGGCCGAATGAAGAAACGCAAGGAACACGTCCTACCCCTCCCGATACAGGCCGTTGAGTTGCTGCGGGGCATCAAGGGCATTACCGGGCGGCACGTCCACGTTTTTCCTGGACGTGATGACAAGGAAAAGTCCATGGACGTGGCGTCATTTCGGCAAATGCTCAAGGTGCTGAACTGGGCAGGAAGGTACAGCCCACACGCCACACGGACAACCGGCAGCACACGCCTGAACGAGATGGGTTTTTCGTCTGACTGGATTGAGCGCCAACTTGCACACGAGGAACCGAACAAGGTCCGCAGTACTTACAACCATGCCAAACACATGGATGACCGAGCAACGATGATGCAGCAATGGGCTGACATGCTTGACGCCTGGACAGTGAACGAGGGGAGCAACGTAGTACCGATAAAGAGAACCGCAGCCTAACGGCATCAGGCAAACCGGGCAAGGAAGGGGCCGCCACCCCTCCCCCACCCTAACCATAACCATAACGTAAACAAGGATTACATCATGGCTGACAATCATTCTAGCAAGCTGTCACAACACCCAGAAGTTGAGGCAATCGCCAACAGGCTACAAGCAATCGCGGCGCAGTTGGCCGGAGTCAAGCCGACACTTGATACCGCCATTGAGGATGTACCAGCGGCAATCGGTAACACGCTCGTGTTGTTGGGCGGGATGGCCGACCACATGAATAATGAAATTTCTGTGCTCGCAGAACGACTTAGCCTAATTGGTGGCACGGTTTAACCGAGTCAGTAATTATTCTTTAAATTCAATCACTTGACCCGTCATGGACAGTGGGGGTACATTCCTAACCGTATTGAACAAGTCACCCGTGGTTTCAGCAGAGTGCGTCTGAAACTAATGCAGCGTGACTTGAATCGCTCGATATTTTTAAGTATCGAGATATGGAAATCGCATAACTCCCTACGTGTCACACCACGTTCCAGCGCGGTAGGGTAAACGGTTCCCTAGCAACACGTTGAACCAGCATAGGGCTGAGCAGGTGTGAATTAATTAAATGTTCCTGAGTTCAGGATTTATTTAGTTAGTTCACCTGCTAGTCAACTGCATTCATACCGAATTCATATGGCAGGTGAGCTATTCCTATTAGGAGAGCCACCATGACCACGAATACCCAAGGCAAGCGACTTGCCTACCCCGTCAACGAAGCCGTTCACCTTCTAGGCACATCCCGCAGCTCCCTCTATCGCCTCGTCAAGCAAGGGCATTTGCAGCTTGTGAAGTTGGGCGCTCGCCGCAGTGCCATTACCCGCGATTCCATCCTGAAATTTGCAGAGTCCCTGAAAATTCCTGTCCCGGCTGACATGTGAGGGGATGACCGTGAACAAAAAAAAACGGTACCACTCCAAAAAGCAGCACCGAATCAAATACACACACGCCGATGGTACAGGCCGCCAGCCAGGCGGGGCAACGCGCGCACAGTTTACCGACCCACAAAACTCTTCCCCCAACGGGCATGATACTTCGGGCTTGTCCTACATTGGTGTGACGCCCCTCGCCTCGTGGCTGGATAAACTGACCGGCTCAGGTAACGTCGAGGGAGCCGCCCGAAGAGTACGACAGTCCGTCTTAGACGGCCTGACGGTTCGGCTTTGGGTCGGCAAGAAGCGGTTATTGACAATGCTAGAGCCCGTGCATGGATCCGGGGGGCTGATGTTGCACGCCTGGACACAGACATATAACCCACGCGGGCGAACTGCGGCGCAATCGACAACACCCTTCGCCGGACCATATCGACAGCCTGCAAGCCTCATGGACGCCATCACGGGGGAAATATGACTACCGCGCCAGTCGAGAGACGCCGACAGCTAACTAAGGAATGCCGTGAAAACTTTCATCCTGCCAACATTCCTGCTGAGTTAAAGACTCATCGGCGTTGGGTTGTATGGGGGTGGGGAAAGCCGAAAGGGAACGGGAAACTTCATAAGCCGCCCTACTACCCAACGACGGGAAAGCCGCGAGCCTCGGCGGATGACCCAAGTGACGCCGACAACCTTGGAACGTTTGACGAAGCGATTGCAGCATTCAACTCCAACAAGGACTACGCCGGTATCGGGATTGCGATTAGCTCGAGTCTTGGACTCGTTGCGCTCGACTTTGATAACGTCGTTGAATCAGGAGACATTGCTGGCGATGTGTCGCAACTTGTTGACCTGACATATGCTGAGTTTTCCCCAAGCCAAAAGGGTATCCGGGCATTTTACAAAGGCGAGGCCGAACACTTACAGGGGAAACCCCTCGAGATATTCACCAAGAAGGGATATGTAACCGTCACTGGGCATGTGCTCAAAAACACTTTCGGCGATGATGATTTTGACGGCAGGTTGCCCACACTTGAATCCGAGTTACGCCACCGACTTGAACGTATGGCCGGTTCGAGGGGGGATGCAAAGGCTACCGACGATGACGATTTTTTAGCAAATACCGACAACAATTCCCCCGAGACTCCCGAGGAAATCGACAGGCTGAAATCAGCACTAAAAGCAATTCCGGCCGACTGTGCCTACGAGGAATGGGTGAAAATCCTTTTCGCCATCAAGACGACCGGATGGGATTGCGCCAGGGATATTGCTGAGGAATGGTCAAAGACCGAGCCCGATCAATTCAATGAGGACGACTTTAAAAGCGCTTGGCGAAGCGGAAAGGACACGCCAGGAGGTGTGACCGTTGCGTATGTATTTGGGCGTGCCCAAGAGAACGGATGGGAAAACCCCCGCAAGCGCCATACCGATATTGACGCACTTGTAGCCGCGATGACCCCGCAGCTTATTGGGGAGTACGGATCGAAGCCGCCCTATCGATGGCTAATCAAACGCCTACTGCCAAGACTTGGTATATCGATGATCTACGGTGACAGCACTGCGGGGAAAACCTTCCTTGCCATTGACATGGCTATGGCTATTGCTCGAGGGGTTCCTATGTGGTGCGGAAGCAAAGTCGCACAGGGTAAGGTCGTATTCATAGCCGCCGAAGATGCCTCCGGGGTTGCACTGCGCTATCACGCCTACCTGAAAAATGCAGGAATTCGGGAAAGCGAGCTAGACGGACAGTTCACTATTATTTGCCAGGCGCCAAACTTGCTTGATGACAACTACGTGCTGGCGCTTATCAAGGGCATTGGACATGCGGACCTAATTATCATGGATACCCTCGCATCCGTGATGGCAGGGGGCAACGAGAACACCGGCGAAAGCATGGGCAAAGTTATCGATAGCGCTAAACGTATATCCATGGAAACGGGCAGCGTTGTTCTACTGGTTCACCATTCGGGCAAGAACCAGGCGGCAGGCGCACGGGGCTGGTCAGGTATGAGGGCTGGCGTCGATGCCGAGTTCTGCATCACCCAAGATAAGGATGGCAAAACAAGGGTAATCGAGGCCACGAAAATCAAAAACGGTGTTCAGGGGAAAAAGTTCGCGTTCATGTTGCAGCAAGTCGACCTTGGACGGGATGAGGACGGCGAACCCGAATCTAGCTGTGTTGTCCAGTTCCTTGATTCAATTCCAGCAGCAGTGCGTGAGGCAAGAGTGCCAAAGGGACGGTATGAAATTCCGATGCACAAGATCATCAACGAACATCAGCCGCTGACACATGATAATTTCATACAGTTGGGGGTTAATGCTTTGGAGATGGTGGACGGCAAGAGGGATCGGCGCCGCGATAATGTGTGCAAAGCAATACAGGACCTTGATAACAAAAACTTTATCGAAAAGGGTACTGACGGTTTGTACAGATTGCCCAAAACGTACTACCCAAAGCAGGCTATCCATGACGGGGATGAGCCGTTTGATGAGCCGACTGTGAACGAGGGGGATGAGCTTTAACCTGATCTCCCACAGATCCCACACGCCCCCAAAACCGGCAATTTGTGGTTTGTGGTAAATCGACAAATCCGATACCACAAATCCCACACAACCCTATATAGGGTGTGGTGGGTGTGGGAATGTGGGAATACTTTTTTAAACAACGCCCCCCTCGTACATCATTGCCTCTGTAGGTCAGGAATACCCTGCCATCCGTGCTACGCCCACTCACTTCGCAACGGTGCTATGGCAGATTCGGGCGAATCTCGGCCTGAGGGGTTCAGCGCCCCCGCCCACCACCCAAATCGGCTGGAAAGGACCCAAAGGCACACCGCCTGTACGACAGCATCAAACGACCGGGTGGCGTTGTTGTGCTGCCCCGGTTAACCCACACCCATGCAAAACGACACACCAATGAGGGAATATGACAATCAAACAAGCCAGGCAAGCACCTATAATAGGTCGAGGGTGCTGCCAGTGCGGTGCAACTCTCAGGTACACATCGAGCCGATCATGTGTTGCCTGTACTGCGATTCGCCGCGCTGAGTTTCGACAGCACAACCTCGAAGCTGAGAGAGGTCGAGTCAGTGCCAAGCTAAAAGCAATCCGGCAGCACAGGAAGGCCGTCAACCTGTTTGACCGAGAGTTGATGACTAGTATTGAGGCACTGCCTGTTGATGACGAGGGGGATGAACTGTAAAGGAAAGGCCCGCTTAATCGGCGGGCCTATACCGACTAAGACTATTCGGCGCCAGCGTTACTTAGGAAGGACATCAAGCCATTGAAATCGGTGTTGCTCGATGCTTCCATAGTCTTCACTTGGCCCAGCGCCATAACCGTCTCATACCACGCATAGCAGATCACGCGAGTGTCAGTGCCCTTTTTAGCGAAGACGAAGCGTGCCTTGACTTGGGGAGTCGTGCTGTAGCTATTCCCAAGCACAACCTGAGTAGCTATAGCCTGAGATCCCTCCATCTCCTTCGAACAGACCACTTGGTTTCCTGTGGACTCTTCAACCGACAGACCCTTGTTGGCGCACTGGTTGATAATCGCATACCGGGCATCCTCGACGGATGTATTGCGGAAGACCCCCTCAGGCTTACCTGATACGGTCTCTCTGACTTTCGGCGGTTCAGATGCGCAGCCAGTCAAGACGATGGCGCAGATCAAGCCCGTGAGTAGTTTTACGTTTGACATGGAGTCCTTCCCAATATAGTTGAATTTCCATGCTACCACGCAGGCCATATGCCACCAGTTGAGCGTAAGCATTTTCGGCCTTATGTCTGGGCATTGCGGCTTGGATGTTTAGCGACGTTCCGCCGAAAAGGAAGTGAGCAAATACTGTTAAGCGCACGAGGGGATAGCTGCACCTGCACAATCAGCCTCTGCATCGCATATACGGGCTTAAAGCGCCGCTACCCCCTAGTGCGGCCTCGATCGGGCAAACGCTATGGCGCCTAGGGTTAGGTCATTACCGATACGCCATCATGATTGCCGACGCGCTGTCAGAAGATGAACGCTACTACACAAAGGCCTAGGTATCCGACCCTATGGAACACTGTGCAACAATTGCGTAATCGCATGGACTTGACCAACACACGCAGTAATGACGGCCGGCAGAGAACGACCTAATGAGGTCTGTCGCGACGGGCAGAAAGCGGCCAAAAGCAGTCATTGGATGATCTAGAATGTCCGGGGCGATTCCGACTGGAGAAAATCTGATGCCCTTACTTCATAGATACGAATCACTGCTGCTTAAGAAAAGCGTTGCCTTGTCGCAGCCCTATTCACACCGAATGAGTCAACATCTAGCACTAAAGCTTCAATTATTGTCCTCGCTTAAATGGATAAACAAGTTCTCCGTACTAGATGAGATCGCTCTATTAGAGAAGCTACCAACTAGCTGTCCTACGGGCACTAAACCAGCTGAAAAATTTAGAGGCCCCATTCTGGGCAGATTTTGGCACAAGCATTATTACGACTCGAGACACCTTGCCCAAAATATTCACAACAAGTGGTTTGGCGATTACACGCTTAAACACGGACTATTCAGGGAAAAACTACACGAGGTATTCATGGCCGAAGAGGACGATACGGACATGGAAAGATATCGCTTAGCTATGGCCAGTCGAATATCAGATGCTGTCGCTTATGGTGGGATCGCATCAAGGCGAAAAAGAAGTGCACTCACGGGAGAATGGTTGATCTACTATGTTCATAACGAGCTTAACTACTATTTAGATCTAGCTGACCATCAAGATGCAAAAAGCCCTAAAAAATTGTTCGACCGTTTGAAGGACGAATGCGAACGGGAACTCCCATTCACATTCGAATGAATCACCTATCATTATTGTGCACCCTACCACATCTTTGCCAGCGCCTCATAAACCACACTCAACAAGGATCTCGCTATGACTGAGCAAACCTCACAAAACAAAAAAAGAAATTAATCGTATTTTTTCAAATGTGGGATCCCTATCGGCAGATAGTGATCGAATAGGGACAGATTTATTTTTAGGGCTGACCGTCTGCACCTAACCGGTTTCTGCCTATCACCATCTGCAGCGTGGGTCGGCTGCGGTCTATGGGCTGATCACATGCGCACATGTACCTTGAATTGTCTCGGTTTTGGTGTGGTTCAGTTTAAGTGGTGAGCCAAGTGCCAAGAATATCTTCAGTGCTGAGAAAGCATCATTGGCCGCATACAGCAACTGAGACTTCTGTAGTGGACACATTGCCCAGTTCGAAGTGGTGACAGATTTAGATTTGTTCAGGTTCTGGCCCAGCACCACGGCAACAGCGGCTTTGGCGCCTAGACTTTGCCGATACCCGAGTGCGCGCAGTGATTGAGTCAATTCTATCTCACCTTGGATCAGAACTCCGAGCTTCCGCCTCAGGTGGTTTCGATCAGACTTCAAGCCAAACCCGACTTTGACGATGTCTTTCGAGCCAAGAACGGCTGTCAGGAACTCAATTGGTGGTGGTACCGATAGGGACAATATAAGCCCGGTCATTCAGGGCGATCTGCACCACGTGTGGCCACTCGCTCTTTCCTCCTTTGATAAATATTGGTTTCGACTCGGTATCGAAACCAACCACCCCAGCAGCCTGAATCATTTCTAGGGCGTTTGTAAACTGATCATGTGATTCAAGTATGACGATCTGACCAAGTTGCAGCCCTTCAAAAGCAGGCAACAGGACGATCTCATCTTTTGTTGGGTGGGGCTTAAGGGTGCTCTTCTTGGAGGCATTGCCGCTCATATTGACATCCTTTTTCATTTCAAATTCTAAGCTCAATAAGGCGGATCGTGACGAATGGGTTTTTATGGATTGCGACTGGGCCTTTACTCTTGCCTATGCAACGCTCGCGATGTTTCAGCCGACCTAGAAACCCTGGCCCCAGACTTCCGTCAGCCCGTACTCAGCGAGCTATATGCACGCGCGGACATAGTTATCGACATTACCAACCTCTACGTAACTGGCGTGTCTAAAAAGTTTACCCAAGCCATCGAGGGGTACTGCCGCTGAGCTGAAACGCCATGAACTATCTAAGGAGCCGGATCGGGTGCTTTAGGTCGACTTCTGCCGGTCACAATAGCCTGGGCGGCAAGAATCAGGCGTTCGTCTTTCCTCCAGCCACGCGCTACCCTCTACACTGCTAAACACCGTCGCAAAAGAAATTGCTGCAATGGTGCCCAACCGTTTTTTACTTCCACCCTCCTCGTGAACACTGCACTCCAGATCAGCAGCGCACATTCGCCAAAAATGTTCTGCACCCGTTGATGTCTATTTATAATAAGGCATTTTTATCCGAACTACGCAGGATCCATGTGAAGACAGCAAAAGCAATTACCAAAAAGAAATCCGGCCGTGGGTTTGAGATGTCCTCGTTTTGTGGGTGGGATGGAGAGATTTTAGTCCTGAACATACTTGGAACTCCGAGCGCCAAAAAGGATGCCATCGGCAAGTCGAAAGGAAGTCAACTCAAGATTAGCGTCACCGCCGCACCCGTAGCAGGCAAGGCGACTGACCACATGGTTAAGTTTCTCGCCCGAGAGTTTGACGTCTCGGTTTCTGACATCACGGTTGTGTTCGGTCGTTTTAATTTGAACAAGCAGATGCGTATAAGGGCGCCCGGAAGCTTACCTGCCGTAGTGGCCAAGGCCCTGTCAGAAGCAGAAAACACCTGACCATTCGCTACGGGCGCGATGCAGTCTAATGAGCCGCCCTGCTGTCATGGACTGTCCCAGTGTCTGCTCGCCGACAAGATTTCATCGACTTGACTACCCGTTTGCATTCGTACTGAACAGCCTGTTTAAGCTAAGTATTTTCTGCAAAGTGCCACGTTGCAATGCAACTTTGGCCATGAGCGGCTACTTGGAAAATTTTCTCGTTCCGGCAACGTTGAAAATCACGGCAACGGCAACGGTAAAGGGCGAGGGCGAGGGCGAGATAGCTCACGACTGTTTTGGCAAGTTGATTGCCGGTACGCACCGGGTGATTTCACTGGGATCATGGTCGCAGTTTGTCAGCATGGAGGCGATGATAGTTGTCGGTCAGCGAGGGCCGCTTTCGACCCAAAGCCGCCTTTCACTGAGGGCAGAAATCGCCCCAAAGCGGACGGTCCCTATGCGCAGAAAACTAGGAGCGACCGCGCAAGCTCGGATATGTGTTAGTCCTTGGCTACCGATGCCATCCGAGCCTTTGCGCCCTTTTTACACTTGGAGCACCCTTGAACTAGATCTTGCGTGATCTGGTAGTAGTAAGGGATTAAAATATTCAACCCGCAACTTGTTATTGTATCGAAAGAAAGCGCTTTGGTAATAATTTCCTTGCCTTCGAACATTAGCTCCTTATCAGTAACCAAAATGTCGCTAAGCGCCAAACCCTCAGGATTGTAGATTCTGACATCGCCCGGCTGCCTCTCATAGGCCTCAATGTTATCGCCCGGCTTGCCATACGCTAAATCTGTGGCTTCGATCCAATTAATCGGTTCGGCAGTCTGACACCAGGTAATTAATTTTTCTAGTTTCTCAGGAGTATAGGTTCTTGAAAAGTCCCCATGCTCCTCGCATTGTCCAAACTCTGCAAAGTTACCAAAATTATACTGGTACGAGTAGTCGCCAGCTGTTAAGGGCAGCCTAAAGTACTGATGGGGAAATGCTTCTTGCGTCCGAGTTCTACGAAGCAAGCCGAAAGTAATGTCATAAAGCTGATACAGACAATATCCTTGCCGATCTGGGTATCCAAATATCTGTATATTGTCAAATCCCTTGATATCAGAATTATAAGCGCTAGCGAAATTCTCATTCCCGAACAGGAAATATCCCTTGGAAAGAATGAACACTGCGTTAGGTAGCACGCTCTTATCATAGTTTTGTGCGTGAAGCCTAAGCTCTGATACTAGATCAGACCAGTCCATATCGGAGTCATAAGCAAATATAATTCCAAATCCTTCCTCTTGGATTTTATCTTCTTGCCTTACAAAATTTGGACTGGCATCTAGCCTCCGCAACCGCTTGAATGAGGCAATATTCTCAATGGCACTCTTTAATTCTTTTTTAGAGAGTCTTGACTTAACCTGGACAGCACCATAGCAATATTCTACAGGTAAAACCTCGTAGACGTCTTGCCGCTGCATGAGCGTAAAAGAGTCGAAGAAGTTGTAGAAAAGTATATCGATTTCGTTACTCAAGTGTCCGCTAGTTGACGCAACGCGAACGCTCGTATCTGATACGGCATAACGCCGAGGTAAAAGCTTGTTTTCTAGAAAGAAAGCTCTGAGCAGTACTTCCCTAACTGTACCAACGTCCCTTGGATGCTTGATGTCTTTTGATATTTCATAATCGCGCAGCATTTTGCTTTGCAAATTTATGAACTCTCGCTCTAAACCATGAAACTCTTTATCCTTAGAGCGAAGCTTATTCGCTCGCAAGGCTTGGTTTGAGCACCATTCTTTAGTCCGCGCCTCCCTACTGGCAAAATCAACTCGGTCTTGTTTCTCTGCGGCAGTTAGCCGCTTTCTCTTTTCTAGGCTCTCTGGCATATGACCTAACTTCCTTAAATTGAATAATGCAGATCTGTTGGATTTTATCAACTTTAGAGAGACAAATCCTCGAGTCAGAAAAATCCTCTCGAAACTTTCATTCGCGAGCCCTAATAAATCAACCCTGATTTCGTAGTCACTTGACCGGGTGGTGCTGGGCAAAAGCAGGTTTCCGTGATCGTCCACTTTTGGCCGATCGCTGCCGGTCGCAGATGCAACCAAGTGATCAAGTGGTGTGCAGTTTCGCGACAATCATACAAGGCAGCTGCCAGCGACAATGTACAATTTCTAAACCGGGTACGCTACCGGGTACAATTTGAGGCCGCGAGTTGTGAAACCCGGTAACGGCAATGGCTTGAACGCCATACTTCCGCTTTAACGTCTGACAAATTCCGTGGAATTCCACGGCGCTTGGCGAACCTAAAAACCCCCGTAATCGCTTGCCGATACGGGGTTTTTTTTGTTACCAGCGAAGCCAGCGCGGCCCGAGTAACGCGCCGATAGCTGCCGGGACCAACATGCCCAGCAAATACCAGGCACCCCAAAATGGAACTTCCATTTCTGGGCAATGCAAACAATAGGCAAGCGTAGCCATCGCACCGGCCAGCAATCCGCCACAGGCACCTGCCAATGCCAGGCGCGTGGGCGCGGACCCGCGTAGGGCCCAGAAAACCGCGATGAAGCCCGGAATCGACAGCAGGGTAATGTTCAACGCGCACACCCGCCATGTCTTGCCAAGGACAATTTCGACACGCTCACCGGGCGCAGCAGTCAGGAGAACATAGAGGGTGCCGACCCACACCGCTGCAACCGCCGCAACGATCAGGCGTTGTCCCGAGCCAGCCGTTATCCCAGGTCTTGCCAGCCGCACCACGGTACTTAGCGCACCGATCATCAGGCACAAAGGAAACGCTATCTTCGCCCAGAAGACTGGCGTTGCCGACACCTCAGCCAGATCTGGGCGAATACCCAGCTTCATCGCCACCAGCAAAGTAGCCGCCGCTAAACCGACCAATACAGCGACGCCGAAGCGTTTGGCCAGCGTATTCCGGTCGACTGGGGTAATGCCCGAGGCGAGCATGGTAATAAAATCATCAGTTTTCATCGTGCACCTATAATCCTCGCCGCCAGCGCCTTGAGCCCGCGATGTATGCCTACCTTTACGGCGGACTCCGACAAACCTGTCATCTGTGCGGTTTCAGTCACCGACAACCCTTCAAGCTTCACATGCACGATGGGTAGACGCTGACGCTCAGGCAGTTGCTCCAGCAACTTGCTCAGGTCGCGACTGGCCTGCGCGGGCTCAAGCTCGGGCTCGGCAAATAGCTCGGACACATCGTCGAGACAATCGTTGAACACCTCACGGCGTGACCGGCTTCGAAAAAAATCAGTGAGCTTGTAGCGCGCAATAGCAAAAACCCACGCTGTCAGAGGCTGATCGGCTCGGTACGTATGGCGCCCATTGTGAACAGCGAGCAAAACCTCTTGCAGCAAATCCTCGACTTCATCAGGTTGTCGTTGAAGTTTCGCTCGCAAAAAGCCACGTAAATGACCGCTTAACTCAGACAGGAATACGCGATAAGCCCGTTCGTCTCCGTTTAAACCGGCGAGGAACACGCTTTGGAGATGGAGCTCCCGGCTGCGCAACGTATTGTTATCTGTAGTTCGTTCCATCGTCCGCCCTGGTTACACGAAGGGTAAATATATTTCATACCTGCATAACGGCAATGCCAGTAACGGGCAGCGGATCATGCTTGCGTTGAACGGCGTAAGGCAATCAGCGGATTTATTTTCACGCACCTGAGAAATTTTTTGCGATTGCTGTAACCGGATATGAACAGTCAGCGAACTACCTTTCGGATCGCAAGCACAGCGCACTTTCGCACTGACACGACGACCGCTCATTATTGTCCGGAGAAATAACCATGAACACCCTGAAACTTGCCGCCCTCGCCGTTGCTTTCTCTTCCTTCGCAGCCGGTGCTATGGCCGCAGAGACCCCTGCTGCTGCTGGCGCCATGGAAAAATGCTACGGCGTCTCGATGGCCGGTCATAACGATTGCAAAGCCGGTGCAGGCACTACCTGTGCAGGCACCGCCAAAATGGATTACCAGGCCAACTCTTGGAAAAACGTTCCAGCGGGTACGTGCACGTCCATCAAGACCCCAAAAGGCATGGGCACTCTGACACCTATGTAACTTCTGCACCACGGGGCACACGCCAATCATGAAGAATCAATTCCAGATGGGGGCCGGGCTCGGCCTCAAACCGGTTCACTACCAGGACGCCCTCGACTGCACGGTTGAGGGGCTCTGGTTCGAAGTTCATCCGGAAAACTACATGGTCGGTGGTGGCCCCCGCTTGGCGTGGCTAGAGGCAATTGGCAACCGGCACCCGCTGTCATTACACGGCGTATCACTCTCGCTGGCGGCCGATTGTCCGCCGGATGCAGAGCACTTAAAGCGCTTGAACACGCTCGCTGATCGCATTCAACCCGCCTTGATTTCCGAGCACCTGGCGTGGTCCGCCTGGCGCGGTCAATACCATCCTGACCTGTTGCCATTTCCCCGCACAAGCGAGGCATTGCAGCGCATAGCAAGCAATATCCACTGCACACAAGATGCCCTTGGACGTCGTATTGCCATTGAAAATCCGACCCACTATTTACACCTTGCTGGTCATGACTACAGCGAAGTCGATTTTCTGACTGAATTGAGTAAAAGGACTGGCTGCGGCTTGCTGCTGGATGTCAATAACGTACACATCAGCGCCCACAACCTGGGCTTCGATGCGGCAACTTATCTGGATGCTTTTCCGGCCACGGCAATCATGGAGATACATCTGGCCGGGCACACTGAGGATCCGGGAAATTCAACGTTATTGATCGATACTCACGACGCGCCCATCGCTGAGGATGTCTGGTCTTTGTATGAACGCTTGATTAATAGAATCGGTATGCGCCCCACATTGATCGAACGTGACGACCATATCCCTGCTTTCGATGTTCTGCTCGCCGAACGCGACAGAGCGCAATCACGCCTGAATCTTGGGCAAAGCCTGCAACGGGGGCTGGCGATATGAAGCCATCCCTCGAACACTTTCAAGATGCGTTCGTAGAAGCACTCTACGGTGCCGATTCATCCGAGATGCAAGCGCTTACCCAACAGCCCGGTTTTGCGGTTTATCGCAATACAGTGCTCAAAGGTGCAACCGACGCGTTGCTCGCCAACTTCCCGACCATAGAACGACTCGTGGGCACCGACTGGCTCCGGAGCGCCGCCGCAATCCATGCCCGAATTTCGCCGCCAACGGACGCCCGGTTGTTGCACTACGGGGCCGAATTTCCGCATTTTCTCGACGGCTTTGAGCACGCACGAGAAATGCCCTATCTGGGCGACGTCGCCCTTCTAGATCTGCTGTGGACACACGTGCATTGCGCCAAAGATGAACCCGTCTTGGAAATGAGTACCTTGGCCCAACTGTCGCCGACAGACTTGGCCAACAGCCGACTTACACCCCGTGCGGCTTGCCGCTGGGTTTGGTTACCTGACTGTCCGGCGTACACGATCTGGCGTGTCAATCGTGAACAGCTGGAGATGCCTGACGAACTCACCTGGCAGGGCGAAGGTGCGCTTCTGACGCGCAAGGTTGGCGGCGTTCATTGGCAGGCTGCCAGTGCTGCCGAATGTGCCTTTCTCGATGCGTGCGCGGCAGACCTGCCCCTCGATAAAGCTGCCGATCGAGCCAGTGCAGTCGAGCCTGACTTGAACCTGGAAAACCTGATCATCCGCTTGGTGAGCGCTGACGCATTCGTCGCGGCGAATTCAGGTCGACCTTTCTAAAAACGTACCTACGTAACCGATGGAGCACCTCATGGACGTTATCCACACCCACCCATCTGCTGTCGATAGATCCCTGCGTGGACTCTGGAACCGCGTCGCAGGCCGACTGGAGTCGCTGATTGGCGATTCGCTGTTGGCGTTGATAGCTCGTCTGTCGATTGCCGCTATTTTCTTTATGTCAGGACGAACCAAAGTCAGTGGCTTTCTGACGATCACACCAAGTACCTACGAACTGTTCCGCACGGAATACGCCCTGCCGTTGATCTCTCCAGAACTGGCTGCGCACCTTTCAGCCTACAGCGAGCACTTGTTTCCGGTGCTTCTGGTGCTGGGGTTGTTTTCCCGACTGTCAGCGTTGGCGTTGCTGGGCATGACATTTGTCATTGAGGTGTTTGTGTACCCTGACGCCTGGCCGACGCATCTTTCCTGGGCGGGTCTGCTGCTGCTCATCGTCGCGCGTGGCGCAGGATCACTTTCGCTGGATCGACGACTGGGCATCCGATGATCCGTCATTGGCGAAACCCAATGGGAGGCCTCTGGTGTAGAATGCCGCCTTGGGTGTCGCCGCAAAATCGCGGTAGGCAGGTTTAATTATGCGTAGGTCGGGCCGCCACGCGGAGCTGCCGTGCCTATGAGTTCTGATCCTTCGCGTGTTCGTAACACCCAAGAGCCTATTGAATCACCCTCCGCCCTGGCGTTTATCTCTCGTTTTTTCGCCGCTGAGTCAGCAGGTGGCTTGATCCTGATGGCCTCTGCTCTGGCGGCGCTGATCGTGGCGAACTCGCCTTGGTCTGCCGTTTACTTTTCGACTCTGCATATCAAAATCGTGGGGCTGTCGATTGAGCACTGGGTGAATGATGGCCTAATGGCCGTCTTCTTCATGTTAGTGGGTCTTGAGATCAAGCGTGAAATGCTGGCCGGCCAGCTGTCAAGTTGGAGCCAGCGCGCGCTTCCCGGTTTCGCCGCACTGGGCGGCATGGTGTTTCCTGCGTTGATCTACCTCGCCGTCAACTGGGGCAACACCCAAACCATGGGCGGCTGGGCCATTCCTGCAGCTACCGACATCGCGTTTGCCTTAGGCGTACTGTCGCTGCTCGGCAAGCGCGTTCCCCTTTCCTTGAAAATCTTTCTGTCGGCGTTAGCGATTCTTGATGACCTCGGCGCCGTACTGATCATTGCCCTGTTCTATACCAGTGGCCTGTCCATCAGCATGCTGCTGGCATCACTCGCTGTTATCGTTTTCCTGGTAATACTCAACCGCTGCGGCGTGAGAAGACTTCTTCCCTATTTGGTAGCTGGCGCCCTGCTGTGGTTTTTCATGCTTCAATCTGGCATCCATGCAACCCTGGCGGGGGTTATTCTTGCCCTTTGCATTCCGCTGGGCGATCCAAATAGCGAGCGCAAGTCGCCCCTTCTTTACCTCGAAGAAAAAGTGCATCCATGGGTCGCGTTCGCCGTGGTGCCCATCTTCGGCTTTGCCAATGCCGGCGTATCCCTTGCTGGTATTTCGCCCAATAATCTAATCGACCCAGTACCGCTGGGGGTCACTTTAGGGCTATTGGTAGGCAAGCAGCTTGGGGTATTCGGGCTGGCAGCACTGGCCATTCGATTAGGTTTGGCAAAGCTTCCCGAAAACTGTGGCTGGTTTCAGTTGTATGGGATCGCCCTTTTGTGCGGTATCGGATTCACGATGAGCCTTTTCATCGGGGCGCTGGCATTCTCAAGTGCTCCGCATCTGGTAGATGAGGTGAAGGTAGGCGTGCTTATGGGCTCGATTCTGTCCGCCATTTTGGGGGTTATCGTTCTTTTGCGGGCCGGACGCTCAAAGACCGTCGCTTGATCAGATTCCGTGTACGTCCGGCGCCTGCAGCGCCAGCTTCAACCGCTCCCCGGTCAACGGCGTGTTTCGAAGCCGCTTACCCGTCGCGTTGGCTATGGCGTTGGCTATGACGGCGGACGTTGGGCCTTGCGACGCTTCGCCAACCCCGAGGAACGGCATGCCAGGGCGGTCGATCATATGAACCTCAATCGACGTAGGCACTGACGAGAAACGCAAGATCGGGTAAGTGCTCCAATCGTAGCTGGTGATGTTTTGCGCGTTCCAAGTGGTTTGCTCGAACATCGCCCAGCTTGCGGCTTGAATGATGCCGCCCTCGATCTGATTACGCGCGCCATCGGGGTTGACCAACTGCCCGCAATCACACGCCGCAACAACCCGTCCTATCTGCACACTCCCGGTTTTCGGTTCCACCGACACTTCCATCGCAATGGCAAAATACGCCATCAGGTTCTTGTATTGGGCGAACGCAAAGCCGACGCCGTGTCCGGTGGGCAGCTTCACGCCGGGTTGCCAGCCAAACTTTTGCGCGGCCAGCGTAATGACGTCGCGCCCTCGTGGATCGTGGAGGTGCGCCAAGCGAAACGCCACCGGATCAGCGTTAGCTGCCAATGCGAGTTCATCCATGAAGCTCTCGATGCTGAAGACGTTGTGGTAAGCGCCCAGCGAACGCATGGCCGATACCCTGATCGGCATCATCGGCAGAAAGTGGTACTGCACCCGCAGATTGGGCAGGGTGTACAGCGGGACACTGTTGCGTTGGCCGTCGCCTTCGGGCATTGGGATCGGTTGGGGCGGTGCGGGGGTAAATGGCTTGGACAGCAGCGAAGCCGGGATAAAACGCCCGGCGTTCGCGATGCGGAAATTGTGGGTGTTGCTCCAGACCTCAAAGGTCCAATCAACGATTCTTCCAGCGGCGTCGAGCGAAGCGGCAACCTCTGTAGTCATGGCCGGACCGAACGGCTCGCCGGTATGTTCTTGCTCGCGCATCCACTGCACGCGCACCGGACGTCCGGGTAATGCGCGTGCAATCAATGCAGCATCAGCGGCAACGTCGTCGGCGCCGTTATGCCCGTAACAGCCGGAACCTTCGACGTGAACGCAGCGGATGTTCTGGAGCGGCATCGACAGCATTTCCGCCAAACCCGCACGCATGGGGTAAACGCCTTGAGTGTGGGTCCAGACCGTGAGCTGGTCACGGTCGAGGTGCGCCACTGCGCAAGACGGTCCGATGGAGCCGTGGGTCAAATACGGTTTGCTGTATCGCGCACGCACGGTTTTAACCGCTGGCGCGGCAGGACCGTGCTGATCAGCGACCGGTATTTCCTGAATCGGAGAATTGATCAAGTGCTGATGAATCGTCGTCTGATCAGCCAGCGGCGGACCGAGTGTCCAAGTGGCGGCGGCGGTCAATGCGCGCATTGCCAGAATGGCTCGCCACTCATCGTCTGCCACCACCGCCAAGTAATTACCGTCGCGCACGACCTTGATCACCCCCGGCATCTTCTCTACCTCGCGGGTGTCGAGGCTGACCAAGGTCGCGCCAATCGACGGCGCACGCACCACCCGCGCATGGAGCATGCCGGGCAGGCGCATGTCCTGCACGTAACTGGGACCGCCCGTGACCTTGCCGGGAATATCGACTCGGGGCATCGATTGGCCGATGACGGCAAAGGTTTTCGGATCGTTCAACGCGGAAACAGCGCTGGCCGCCTGGTGCAGTTCGACCCGCCCCACCACCTCGCCGTAACTGATACGACGGCCGTCGAATGAAGTGATGATGCCGTCTTTCACAGCTAACGTCTCGAGGTCGACGTCCCACTCGATAGCGGCGGCTTGCACCAACAGGCTACGCACTTGAGCGGCTGCGTGGAAGATCGCCGTGCCGCTGTCGGCAATCGAATGGCTGCCGGCGGTGTAGCCTTCGTTCGGGGTTTGGGCGGTATCGGCCGTGATTAGTCGCAGGGTATGTGGCGCGACGTCCAACTGCTCGGCGGCAATCTGAATGAGTGCCGTGCGGATGCCGGTGCCCAATTCAGCTTTGCCGGTAAACACCGTGATCTGCCCTTGCCCATCGATCTTGATCCACGCATCCAGGTTCGGCTCGGTCTTCAAGCTACCCGGCAGGCTCGGCGTGCTGGTGGTGAACGTCCCAGCTTCGGTGGTCGACGTTACGGCGAATACCCGGGAACTCGCCAGCAATGAAAAACTGACCAGCAGCGAACTGGCAACTAAAAAGTGCCTGCGGCCGGGATTGCTCAATACGTCTTGCGCGTCATCGGGCCTCATGACGGCGCCTGCGCATTAGTCGCCGCGTTTGCTTCAGCCACCTCATGGACCGCTGCAAGAATCCGCATGTGCGTACCGCATCGGCATAGGTGGGGTTGCAGGTGTTCGCGAATGTCCCCGTCGCTGGGCGTTGGCACTTTGTCGAGCAGTGCCTGGGCGCGCATCACCATTCCGGCAATGCAGTATCCGCACTGCGCGGCTTGCTGGTTGATAAATGCCTGTTGCAACGGACCCGGATGCTCGACAGTGCCCAAGCCCTCGATGGTGCGAACCGGCCGCTCGCCCACCGCCGACACCGGCAATAAACATGAGAACACCGGCTTATCGCCGACGATCACGGTACAGGCACCGCACTGACCCAAGCCGCAGCCAAATTTGGCGCCGTTCAGTTGCAACTGATTACGCAGCACGTAGAGCAGCGGCGATGACGGATCGACATCAATCGTGTGCTGCACGCCGTTCACAGTAAGCGTGGTCATGGCGTTGGGGTCTCCTTGCGAATCTTGGCGACCGAGGTTTCATCCACCGAATTCCACGGTCTCTGGGCGCTGTAACGCGCGCGTAGGTAATGAGCGAGGTCGGCAATTTGCGTGTCGGTCAGGCTGTCCGCAAATGCGGGCATAAAGTGCGCGGCGTCACTGCCTTGCCAACCATTGCCGTCGAGGATCATGCGCACCGTGTTGTTCGGGTTGTCGGCATTGATCGCCGTACCTCGCGCCAACGACGGCCTGCCGCCCATTGCCGACATCGGCGCGCCAGCCTCATGGCAGGCAGCGCACGCACCAACAAATAACGCATGCGCCCTTTGTTGCGAGGGCGCGATGACCGGATTGGCCTGTTCCACGGCCGTGCGCATCGGTGAGGCAGGGTTTTGCAGCGACAGCAGGTACGCCGCCATCGCCTCGACATCCCCACGGGGCGCCTCGGCTAGTTCACGACTCACCGACCGCATCGGTCCAGCCGCCGCGCCGTGCTCGGACGCTAAACCGGTTTGCAAGTAGGCGACCAATTGCGTTTGGGTCCACGGCACCGGCGCGCCCGATAACCGGGTCAACGCGGGCGCGTCCCAGCCATCGATAGAACCACCGGCGAACGCTTGGCCGGCCTTTTCAGCGCCCAGTAGGTTCAGCGGCGAATGGCAGGCGCCGCAGTGCCCGAGGCCGTCCACCAGATAGCGTCCGCGATTCCACTCGGCGCTCTGTGCGGGGTCGGCAGGTACTTCACCCGGATGCAAAAACAGCAGGTTCCAGCCCGCCAGCAGCGGACGAATGTTCAGCGCAAAGATCAGGTGATTGTCCGGCGCGATGGCGTGCACCGGCGGTCGGCTCATCAGGTACGCGTAAATGTCCGCGATGTCGGCGTCACGGGATCGGGTGAAGTGCTGATACGCAAAGGCCGGGTACAGCAAATGCCCGTCCCGCGAAACGCCATTGCGCATCGCACGCTTGAACGCATCCAGGGACCAAGTGCCAATACCGGTTTCGTCGTCCGGGGTGATGTTGGTGGAGTAGATCGCGCCGAAGGGCGTCTGCAGTTTCAGGCCACCGGCCAACAATGCGCCGCCTTTGGCGCTGTGGCACACGGCGCAGTCGGCCAGCGCGACCAGCTGAGCGCCGTGCTGAATGACGTTAGGGCCGATTTCGACCATCGGTTTCTGGCGGGCGGCAGCGCTAAGGACAGGCATCTCCGGCTCGCTCGCGAACCAAAACCCCGCACCGGCACAGAGGACAACAAACACCGTTGCGATTGCGATCCTGGTTACATTCATCCGACCTCCAGGCGCCTCCACCCGCTGAGGGCGCTCTGTTAAGGCCTACGCCCACGCGATCAGTTCAATTGAAAACGCGCGGTATTGTCACTCAGCGCCCGGCTGCCTTTGCTGAGCATGTCGGCCGCTTGATTGACGGCCCGTGCGCCATCCAGCAAGCGCCCGGCAGCTTGATCGACCTGTTGAATATTACTGCTCACTTCATCCGCCGTGCTGGCCTGTTCTTCGACCGCCGTGGAGATCTGCGCCAAGGTGTCGGTTACGCCCTGCACTGCACTGGCGATCTCACCCAAACGCTGGCCCAACCCGGTCACCGCTGCCGCATCATTGACGGCCTGACCGCACGCCGCGTCCATCAGCCCCACGGCCTGACTGACGGTGTTGCGCAAGCTGTCGACGGTACCCGCGATTTGCGCAGTCGACGCCTGAGTGCGCTGTGAAAGACTGCGCACTTCGTCGGCAACCACTGCGAAACCTCTGCCCTGCTCGCCAGCTCGCGCCGCTTCGATGGCTGCGTTGAGTGCCAACAAGTTAGTCTGCTCAGCGATACCGCGAATGGCGTCCACCACCGATTGAATTTGTTGCCCTTGCTCACTGACACGTCCCAACGCTGCGGCCGTGTCGGTCAGGCGCTGGTTAAGCTGCTGGATACTTTCGGTGGTCCGAAGGCTGTCACGACTGCTTTCTTCTGCCACATGTCGGGTGTGCTGGGCACTGGCAGATGCTTGCTCGCAACTTTTCGCCACGCCTTGGGAGGTCGCCGCCAATTGGGTGGCCGCCGTCGCGATCTGGCTGATCTGTAGCTGTTGATCTTCGACTTCGTTCAGCGTGCGGCTGGACTGGGTATTGAGCGTTTGTACCGCGCCGCTCAATTGCAGGGTTTCGTGATCGACACCCAATAGACTGGTGCGCAATTGCACCACCGCGACGTTGAGTGCGGTGCTGATCGCGGCCAGTTCATCGCGCCCTTCCACCGGCACTTGAACGCAGAGGTTACCGTCACGCAGCGATTGCGCCAGGGTCGTGATGCCACTGGCGCTGCGGCGGATAGAAGCCTGCAAACACACAAACAAATACAGCGCCGCCAATAGCAAGAAACCGAACACGGCGGCGACTGGAATGAACTGCTTAATGGACTGGTCGTGGTAATAGCCCAAGCGATCATCCAATGACGCCAACGATTGGTGGCGCAATGCGGCCAGGTCACTCAGCAATGCGTCAATGCTGCGCTCGAAACCATCGGTTTTGAGGCTGATACTGCCGCCAAACACCCCGTCATCCAGCACTTTTAATTCACTGTCCAGCCGCTGCTGGCTTTTGCGGTACTGGTCGGACCACGGCTGCATTTCTTGCGGTAGTTTGGCTTCCAACGACGCGCCAGTTTTGTTCAGCTGATCACGCGCGTCGCTGAGGCGGCTGCGCAGGTCACGCATCTGCAAGCGGCTTTGCATGGTGAACTGGCCGGACGAGATCGACGTTTGCCCGACACTGGCCAGCCGACCAACACGCTCGATGAGGTCCGGCGTTTGCTGTGTAGCTATTTGCATCAACACATAGGTTTCACGCCATGGGTCGATGTTCAGGCCGCTGTCCAAAACGATTTGTTCACGCAGGTTTTGCAGTGCGGTCAACGCCGTGGTGAAACGCTCGTATCCGTCCGGCCACCAGCCTACCGTGCGTAGGGCCGCAGAATCCAAACCCGTGGTGGCATTTTGTAGCGTCTGGTAACGATTGAGTGTGTCGGCTTGCGCACCATTGCTGTGCAAATCAATGCCCAATTGCACGAGCGCCTGACCCACAACAGGGTTCGCGGCATCGAGTGCGGCCATCGCTTCACGTGCCGCCGGGGTCGGCTCGTGGAGAATATCGGCCGCCTTCCAACGTGCGGCTCGGTCGCGTTGCGCCGCCAACAGATCATCCAGCGAATCTAGCGCCAATAACTGCCGAACACCCGCGCGCTCCCCAGATATTAGGGCCAACTTGTCGCGATAATCCTGGCCGATCATCCATAAACTGCCCACCAACGGCAGCATGAACAATAGGAAAAGCAGCTGAAACTTTCGAGCAAATCCAAAACGCCCTAGCAGGCGGATCCCCGGGGACAAAAGCGTCAGCATTTTAAACCTCTCATTTGGACACCCTCCCATCGCTTGTGGCCATGGAGGCGCCAACTGCAAAAAACCCGGCGGATCGCCGATATATTCGATTTGGAAGCAAGAACCAGACCGCTAATACGGAACGGTTAGCCCTTCAATTGCCACCTGAACGCAGCGCTAGTGGGTTGACCAACTTGACCACTATTGCCATGCCTACTAATGCCGGTAGATGCTCGGCCTGCATGCGTTTCATTACCCGCGACCGATACAGATCCACGGTTTTTGCACTGATACCCAGTTGCTCCGCAATTTCCCGGGTCGTGTAGCCTTGCACCAGCGGCAGCAATACGTCGCGCTCGCGGGGCGTCAACGTCAGCAAGCGCGCTTGCAATGCCGCCTGACCTTGAGCGTCTGACGGGTGTGCATCCGCGCTTTGCAGCGCTTGTTGCACGCTGTCCAACAACAGCTGTTGGTTGTACGGTTTTTCAATGAAGTCATGGGCGCCGGCCTTGAACGCCCGAACCACAATTGGCACATCAGCGTGGCCGCTGACAAAAATCACGGGCAAACGCAGGTCCCGCGCACGCATCTCTTCCTGCACATTCAGGCCGCCCATACCCGGCATCCGCACGTCCAGCAACACGCACGCATTCAACTCGGCATCGCACGCTTCCAGAAAAGCCCGCCCGCTGGTAAACGGCAGCGCTTTGAGGCCCACCGACTCCAACAACCAGACAGTCGAGTCGAGCATGCCTTGGTCGTCATCGACCACATACACCACTTGCTCCGCGACGCGGGTCATTCACTCACTCCTGATGCGGTTGCCGACGGACCCACGCGAGGCAAATAACACAGCAGCATCAGGCCAACCGGCAGGCGCCGGGCCTTTAGCTCGCCACCCAGCCCTTCGATGATGTTGCGACTCATGGATAATCCCAGGCCAAGGCCATCGACTTTACTGGTGTAAAACGGTGTGAAAATCTTTTCCAGTTCCGGCTCGCTCACCCCCGGTCCTTGATCCTGAACACTCAGCTCGATGCGCCCGTCACGCGCCACTTCAGCCGCTAATACAATGGTCGATGATCGACCGGGATGAGCCTCGCGGTTGGCCTCGATGGCGTTGCGTAATACGTTAAGCAACACCTGCTCCAACAACACTCTATCGGCGTAGATCGGCGGAAGATTATCCGGCAATCGCTCTTTTATCGTGACTTGGCAATCGTTCGCTTCCCACCCACACAAACGAACCACCCCACGGGCCACTTCGCTGGCGTCCAAGGCCTGCATTTGCCGCCGCCCTTTGCGCAGAAAAGCCCGCAGCCGCTTGATCACTTCAGACGCGCGATTGGCGTGGTCGGTGATGTGCTCTAAACCCTGGGCCACCCGCTCGGCGGCCTGCGGGTGAGTGCCCAAGGCCTGCAAATAACGCTGGCTGGCGCTGGCGTAGTTGACGACCGCCGCCAATGGCTGATTGATTTCATGAGCAATGCCAGAGGCCAATTCGCCCAAGGTCACTAGCCGCGCCGTGTGCGCCAACTCATCTTCGAGACGCCGCTGACGCTCATCCGCCTGAACTCGAGCAGTGATATCCCTGGACACGCTGACCACCTCGACCACGGCACCGGTGTAGGTTTCGCGGATCGCCCGGCTGGCGGTTTCGAACCACAAGTAATGCCCATCGCGGTGGCGGATTCGGTAGGTCATCGTGTGATAACCCTCCTGGGTCAGCGCATCCCGGGCCCGGTTAATCAGTCCCGCCAAGTCCTGCCCATGAAACAAACCCTGTGCCAATAAACCACGCAGTTCCTCGGGCCAATAACCCAGCAACGTCCAGGCCGCGGGTGACGCATCAATGAAATGACCTTCAGGCGTGTGCCGGGAAATAAGATCAGTGGTGTTTTCGGTGATCAATCGATACAGCCGTCGCGCTTTGGCCGCTTCACGCTCGGCCACAACCTGCTCAGTGGCCTCTCGGCAGCGCGCCAACACCTGGTTTCCCTGGGGAACGGGAATAAACGTCCATAAAAAAATTCGTTGCTCCCAACAGGCTTCAACGTCTTCGATCGCCCGTTGCTGTTCCAGGCAGGCGCGTACCAGCGCAAATTGATTCACCGGCAACAGCGCCGTTACGTCGGTGTTGGGCCACTGCGCCAGTACTTTCAGCAGCGCTGGGTTGAGTTCAATCGGACGCGCCTGACCATCGAGCAATAGGCTGGGTTGCGGGTCGTGGCTCAACAGCACCGAGGTGTGCAAAGGGAAAGTCCGGGGGGAAGTCATCAGATGCCCTGTCGTAAAATGAGTACGCGGATGTCCGCCTCATTCCTTGCGAAGGCAGCCAAACGGTGGCAAAAAAATACATATAGTATAAATACTATATGATTAAGGTATTACTTCCATACCTGACAACGATTGATATATAAAACACGCCGGACTTAAAGCTACCCGATACGGCAAATGCCTAAAGGGTCAGCGACAGAGCTAACAATCAGCCAACCGAGTACCTCTACATGTCGATCTTCGAGCAAGGGCTCGCCCCTGCGGCGGTCAATCATATCGCGTTGTCTCCGCTCAGCTTCATCGAGCGCACTGCCCACGTTTACCCTAACTATCCTGCTGTTATCCATGGTTCGATTCGTCGTACCTGGGCGCAAACCTATGCCCGCTGTCGGCGCCTGGCTTCGGCGCTTGAAGGTCGTGGCATTGGCAAAAACGATACTGTGGCACTGATGCTGCCCAATATTCCGGCCATGTTGGAAGCGCACTTTGCAGTGCCGATGATCGGCGCCGTCTTGAACCCGCTTAACGTACGTCTGGACGCCGAGGCGATTGCCTTCATGCTGGGGCATGGCGAAGCCAAAGTGTTGATTACTGATCGTGAATTCTATGATGTCGTGCACGCCGCGCTGAGCATGCTGGAGCATCCACCGTTGGTGATTGACGTGGATGACCCCGAGTATGGCGAAGGTCAGGCCGTCAGCACGCTGGATTACGAGGCCTTGCTGGCTGAAGGCGACCCGGACTTTGCCTGGCAGTGGCCAACGGATGAGTGGGACGCGATTTCGTTGAGCTACACCTCTGGCACCACTGGCAACCCGAAGGGCGTGGTGTACCACCATCGCGGCGCTTACTTGAGTTCATTGGGCAACCAAATGACCTGGAGCATGGGCAACCACCCAATTTTCCTCTGGACGTTGCCGATGTTTCATTGCAACGGCTGGTGCTACCCGTGGACCATTACCGCCATGGCCGGCGTGCATGTGTTTTTGCGCCGGGTCGACCCACAAAAAATCCTGACCTTGATTCATGAGCATCAGATCACCCACTTCTGCGGCGCGCCCATCGTGCTCAACGCGTTGATCAACATGCCGGACTCAGCCAAAGCCGCCATCGATCACCCGGTACACGCCATGGTCGCGGGTGCAGCGCCGCCCGCCAAAGTGATTGGCGCGGTGGAAGAAATGGGCATTAAAGTCACCCACGTGTATGGCCTGACCGAGAGCTATGGCCCGGTCACGATTTGTGCTTGGCACAGCGAATGGGATGAGCTGCCACTGGACGAGCGCGCCCAGGTCAAGTCTCGTCAGGGCGTGCGTTACTCGACGCTGGAAGGGTTGATGGTCGCAGACCCGAAAACCCTGGAGCCGACCCCACGCGACGGCGAGACCATCGGCGAAATATTCATGCGTGGCAACACGATCATGAAGGGCTACCTGAAGAACCCGAGCGCCACCGCCGAAGCGTTCGAAGGCGACTGGTTTCACACCGGCGACCTGGCTGTGTGTCACCCCGACGGTTATGTCGAGATCAAGGACCGGCTCAAAGACATCATCATTTCCGGCGGCGAAAACATCTCCACCATCGAACTCGAAGGCGTGCTGTATCGCCACCCAGCGGTACTCGAAGCCGCTGTGGTTGCGCGCCCCGACGAGAAATGGGGCGAAACGCCCTGCGCGTTTGTTACCCTCAAAGCCGATCACGAGCACGTTCGCGAAGCCGACATCATCAGCTTCTGCCGCGAACACCTGGCCGGCTTCAAGGTACCGCGCACGGTGGTGTTCAGCCTGTTGCCGAAGACCTCCACCGGCAAAATTCAAAAGTTCGTGCTGCGCGAAACCGCCAAGAACCTTTAACTGTTAAAACGAGGTTCACCTGATGCCTGAATTCAACGCCCCCGTGCGGGACATGCGCTTTGTCCTGCACGAAGTATTTGACGCCCCAGCGCTGTGGGCACGCTTGCCCGCCTTGGCCGAAACCGTCGACGCTTCCACCGCAGACGCCATTCTTGAAGAAGCGGCCAAAGTCACCGGACAGCTGATCGCCCCACTGAACCGCAGCGGTGATGAAGAAGGGGCGCAATGGCACGCGGGCCAAGTCAGCACGCCCGCCGGTTTCAAGCAGGCCTACGCCACCTATATAGAAGGCGGTTGGGTCGGCCTGTCCGGCAACGATCAGTTCGGCGGCATGGGCATGCCGAAAATGCTTGCTGTGCAATTTGAAGAAATGCTTTACGGCGCAAACTCCAGTTTCGCGCTGTACTCGGCCCTCAGTTCCGGCGCGTGCCTGGCCATCGACGCCCACGCCAGTGAAGCCCTGAAAAGCCTGTACCTGCCGCCGATGTATGAAGGTCGCTGGGCGGGGTCCATGTGCCTGACCGAAGCCCATGCGGGCACCGACCTGGGCATCATTCGCACCCGCGCCGAACCAAAAGCCGATGGCAGTTTCAGTATCAGCGGCAGCAAGATATTCATCACTGGCGGCGAGCAAGACCTAACCGAAAACATCATCCATTTGGTGTTGGCCAAATTGCCCGACGCACCGGCCGGGCCTAAAGGTATTTCGCTGTTTCTGGTGCCGAAAATATGCGTTAACGCCGACGGCTCGCTGGCTGAGCCCAACGCAGTCACTTGTGGCTCGATTGAACACAAGATGGGCATCAAGGCCTCGGCCACCTGCGTCATGAACTTCGACGGCGCCAGCGGCTGGCTGATCGGCGAGGCGCATAAAGGGCTGGCGGCGATGTTCACGATGATGAACTACGAACGTCTGTCCATCGGTATTCAGGGCATTGGTTGCGCCCAAGCCTCCTACCAAAGCGCCGTTGCCTACGCCCGGGAACGGATCCAAAGCCGCGCCCCGACCGGCGCCGTCGCCAAGGACAAAATCGCCGACCCGATCATCGTCCACCCGGACGTGCGCCGCATGCTGCTCAGCATGAAGTCCATGACTGAGGGCGGCCGCGCGTTTGCCAGCTACGTTGGGCAACAACTGGACCTCGCCAAGTTCTCCGACGACGCCCAAGAGCGCCAAGACGCTCAATCGCTGGTCGCCCTGCTCACACCCGTCGCCAAAGCGTTTTTCACCGACACTGGGCTGGAGAGCTGCATCCACGGCCAACAAGTACTCGGCGGCCACGGCTACATTCGCGAATGGGGCCAGGAACAACTGGTGCGCGACGTGCGCATCGCCCAGATCTACGAAGGCACCAACGGCATTCAGGCGCTGGACCTGCTAGGGCGCAAAGTCGTCATGGACAAAGGCGTCGCGCTGCGTCAGTTCACCGCCGAAATTCGAACCTTCGCCGACCAACCAAACGTGACTTATTCGGCGCAATTGCTCGACGCGGTAGAACGCCTGGAAAACCTGAGCGACTGGTTACAGGAACGGGCGGACAGCAACCGCAACGAAATCGGCGCCGCCTCGGTCGAGTACCTGCACCTGTTCGGCTACGTCGCCTACGCCTACCTCTGGGCACGCATGGCCCACGTCGCCGAAAGCAAACGAACTGAAGACGAGACGTTCTATGGCGCAAAAATCGCCACGGCCCAGTTCTACTTCAGCCGGATGCTGCCGCGAATATTAAGCCTGGAACACAGCATTCGTGCCGGGAGCGAGTCGTTGTACGGGTTGAATGCCGAGCAGTTTTGACGAATTGAAGAGATAGAGGCTGCGCGATTGCTCGCTGAGAGCGTGGAAAAATGTGGGGTTTAACCGTAGCGAGGGCTAACCGCTTGATCGCACGGATAAATTTTCAAGAACAACGCTTGACACATTTCCCGTATCCGCGAATAATGCGCGCCACTTGGCTACATAGCTCAGTTGGTTAGAGCATAGCATTCATAATGCTGGGGTCCGGGGTTCAAGTCCCTGTGTAGCCACCAAGTACCGGTTTACAGACGTCTACAGCAGTCTATAAACCACCTCAAGAAGCCCGCCTAGTGCGGGCTTTCTTGTTTCTGGCTATCTCTCCTTGTATCCCCCTATCTCTTCCCTCCGTGTATCCCCACGTGCATCCTTTGAAAATAATTGAACCGAGGGGATACACGCCATGAAACGCACTGAAATCAAGCGGCGCCCCTTGTCGGACAAGGCTCTCAGCGGCCTAGAGCCCGATTCGAAGGAATATCGCGAGCTGGACGCCAGCGGCCTGTATTTCCGCGTAAAACCGGACGGACAGAAGTCTTGGCAATTGCGCTACAAGAAGTCGGACGGCAAATGGTCCTGGCTTGGGCTTGGCGGTTACCCCGAAATCAGCGGCGCATTGGCAAGGGCAAAAGCGGCGGATCTTCGCTCGGACGCCGCAGAAGGGAAAAACCCGATGGCGACCAAGCAGGAGCGCAAGGCTGCCGAGGTTGAGGCCGCAAACGACACCTTCGAGACACTAGCCCGCGAATGGCACACTTCCCGCATCAGCAACTGGGACGCAGGTACGGCCAAGCGTGTGATGGGCGCCCTTGAGCGTCATGTATTCCCGGAATTCGGAAAGCGTCGATACACTGGAATTCTGTCGATGGAATGGATGGATCTTCTACGCGGACTTGAGAAGCAAGGCATCCTGGAGCAAATGAGCCGGGTGCGTGCTTACTGCGAGGACGTTTACGACCTGGCCCGAGTAACTGGCCGTGCCGTAAATAATCCACTGGAAGGCGTCCACAATTTCCTCTCGTCTGGCAAAGCCGAAAACTACGCCCACGTCTCGATTGAAGAACTACCCGCCCTCCTTCGCGCCATTCGATCCTATCCGCACGCCCAAGACGTACAGCTTGGTCTGCGTCTGCTTACCCTGCTGGCGGTGCGTCCAAGCGAGTTGCGCGAGGCGCAATGGTCTGAATTCGATTTCGACAAAAAGCTTTGGACGATCTCAGTAGATCGCAAAGGCCGCAAAAAGGGCTTCGAACACTTGGTGCCGCTCTGCCGCCAGTCCGTGGAAGCGTTAACGGAACTGCGGGCACTCACCGGCTCATATCCTCTGCTGTTCCCTGGCCGGAGTGATCGCACCAAGTCGCGCAGCGATACGGTTTTCCTGATGGCACTGCGCCGCTTGGGTTACGAAGGTCGCCAGACCGGCCACGGCTTCCGCCATATCGCCAGCACCACGCTGAACGAACATGGTTTCTCTGCCGATCATGTCGAGGCCCAGCTAAGCCACAAGGCAGGTTTCAGCGCCCACGAAGCACGGTGCTGAAATCAGCTATGAGGCGGAACACGTTCATGTCCGTTTGGGCGCTTCAAGCTCGATAGACAGCACCGCTCTATTCGATACAGCCCCCCCATGCGCAAACAGCTACTTCCGTAATATTTACACGCGGCATCCAAGGAGCAGTATCCACGGACAAGCCGGTGTCGGGCGCCGCTTGGTTACGGGCAAGGTTACGACGATGGATACGGGGAAGCTGAGAACCAGCAGGCTTACAACACTGCTGGCGCTGCGGTCATCAAGTTAATTAAGTATAGGCGGAAGGTCTGACAATATACTGGCGAGCTCTCGCCAAGGATAAAGACTGGTTGCTAAGGATCTGCATCCGGATAAATGCACAAACGGTTTAGCAGCGTCCTTCGCCCCACAAGACACAAGACAAAAATCGCAGATGACGAATTTACCCATCATTGACCACCGGTGGTTCCAGGTGATCAATCGATCGCCTACGTCTTCGTTTGCGCTCTTTGACACATTCAGTTGATGAAGGTACTTCTCATCGGACATCGTCTGTACTCCGCATTCAGGTCGACATGCTTCGTCGACTATCCGCGTTAGACAACATCCCCTACTGGAACTCTCAACTATTGGCTGATCTCGGTATCAGACACGCCAGCATGAGTGAGGCGCTCCCTTAGGAGCTGATCCAGCGTGAGATCCAGCCTTTTAGCCTCTGCCGGTGATGACCTTGCACAGACATTAAGTGCCACCACCCACTGTAAGTCAAAGTCGCTCACGCGATCGGAACCACCGATACCAAGCGTATGCGTCCTCCTATTTTGTACGTTACTAAAAAGCCCATGAAGTAATCCTTTTCCTAGTCTTGCATAAGCGACAAATTCGCAACCTATGCCTGCCTGAGCTACTGTTTTAGATAAGCCTGCTTGGCATCCTCCGTCATTGAAACACCTTCAATTGCGCTTAACCCTTTAAAATCCACCAGTGCGGCAATGTAGCCATCCGCGACACCCTTCTCGTACAGACGATCATCCTCGTTCGCTTGTTCAAGAATCGCATCTATCCGCAAGCGCACTGCTCGCCTAAGCATAGTGATATTCATCTTCGCACCCAGCATGTGTCTTCCGCAGCTTCTACTATTCACTCAATTTTAGCTAACGAAGTTGAACTGTATTGAACCATTTGTCAGAAGTTGTAAAAGCCGTATTACAGGCAATCAGCCCCACAAAGCATGAGAAAAAAGGAGCGGCGCGAGACGGTGTGTCCCGCCGGCGGGACAATTGATGTACTTAATCAATCAAGCATTGGCGGGAACTCAGAAAGGATTTCAGCCAGCTCGCGCTACGGATAAAGCTTGTCCCTGCCCGCTATGCATCCCGGAAGATTCGTAAAAGACATTCCTGCAAGAGACGCGGGTTGCGAAGCCAGGCACGTATAACAGACGACAAGATTGCCCATCATCAACCACCGCCCATTCCAACCGATCAGCTGCTCGCCAAGGTCGGCGCTGTCGCTCATAGTTGAAGATAACCAGTAAGCGCGTTCTGGGTCTGACAGCGGAAAACCTCCCTGTTATTTCGTGCGGACCAAAAGTCGATGTCATCCTCATCATAGACGTCAAATAGAATGTCACTTTCATCCAAAACGCTTTGAATTCCTCTGATGTCCATCGGTCAACCAATTCACGAGTATGAAAAATCCTTTTGACTCGGCTGGACACAAATTATGCAGATTGGAACTGAAACATAATGACTATACGGACGCCTGAAGAGGCAAGGAGTTGGCTTCGAGCGCAGGGAATTAGCGTTTCGGACTTTGCTCGAACTCATGGCCTTGATCCTGCTACGACTTATCAGGTGCTGTACGGAATTAAGAAAGGGTTCCGGGGTAAGTCTCATACGTCTGCGGTTGCGCTCGGGATGAAGCTTTGCGTAGAGCCTGAGTCACGACCTGATGAACCATTGGTACGTCGGGATCTCTCGGATGATATTTAGCGCACCCCTACCGATAGACCAGGGAGTTATATACAAAGTGGAAAGATGTGAAGTTTGTGATAACCATGTGCGCGGTTCACACACTAGCCAATCGCTCGTACACTCATAGAAATACCTAGACGAGCTAGAAGGAATTCCCATGCACGGTATGAGTGCAAGATTGAAGGAAGAGCGAAAACGCCTCGGCCTTTCGCAGCAAGCATTGGCGACTATCGGTGAAATAGAACCAAACGCTCAGGGCATGTACGAGCGAGGTGCGCGGTTTCCGAATGCCACCTATCTGTCTTCAGTCGCAAAAGCAGGTGTGGATATTTTATTTGTGGTGACGGGAGTCAAGAAAGTACGGCCAACGGATAGCATGACCATTATGGACACTAAGGTATTGCATGAGCTGGACGGCCTGCCGAAAGACGTACAAGACGACATCAAAAAATTGATTTCGACCCTTTTCGAACAAGATTCACAGGAATAGGCCGCAACCTCACTTATTCCTTCGTCAGTGAGGTTGATATAGATAGGGCATGGCAGTGAGAGGGATGACAGGGGAGTATCCGTCGTAGGATTGTCACTTCACCAGGTAGGGTGCTGCAACTGAATAGCCTGTGCCTATTGGCTCAAGATGGTTATGAGAGGAGCTAGCGTTTTCAAGGTCTTGCTGAAGTTCCGCAATGAAACTTGAAATAGTACGACTGGTATTGAGCGACGCAGTGGTGATTCCGGTGACAACCAGACTCTCCCTGTCTCCACCTTCTTGAAAAACGCGCACGGTCAAAGACGAATCGGCCGAGAGAGTGCATTCAAAGCGGTTTGGCAGGAAGCTTTGCTCCACAATATGTCGTAGTTCCAGTGTCGAAATCATTTTAAAATAATCCTAACAAAAGTCAGCCCAAATGACTCTCGCCTCAGATGATAAGGAAGCCGTAATTATTTACGACTTGATGAGCTTGCCTGAGGTAAATCTGGCCCGGCGCTCACAAGCCAGTGTAGGCTAATCATCCAAAAGCATTGGATTAA
This sequence comes from Pseudomonas sp. CCI4.2, assembly GCF_034350045.1. Classification (NCBI taxonomy): domain Bacteria; kingdom Pseudomonadati; phylum Pseudomonadota; class Gammaproteobacteria; order Pseudomonadales; family Pseudomonadaceae; genus Pseudomonas; species Pseudomonas sp. CCI4.2. The sequence continues at coordinate 348,725 of NZ_CP133781.1, forward strand.
TTTAGGTCGCAATCCATATGAGTTCGTCCACTACGCCTTCCACGATTCAGAGGAAGTCATCGGTACCAGCGAGCTATTGTGGTGAAACCGCCACAATCGAGACGCCAGCGGAGTACCGCTCATCTGGAAGGTGGTGGGGATTGCCAGGACGGCGTTGAGAGCATTGTGATGACGAAACAGCCACCAGCAGCGAGCGCCGTGTATCCCCCGGTGTATCCCTATAAAACACACACAGAACAAAACCCTTTAAATACAGCCACTTAACGACCCAGTTCAAATGACTGTGTACCACCAAGTACTGTTTCATGGCATCGCTCGATGCTCATGAAACAACAAGAAGCCCGCCTCGTGCGGGCTTTCTTGTTTCTGGCTGGCTCTCTTTTTTCACCCGATCTATCCCCTCCGCGTATCCCCACGTGTGTCCTTTGATAGTTATCGAACAGAGGGGATACACACTATGAAATGCAAAGAAATCAAGCGGCGCCCTTATCGGCGGCCTTTAATTCCGCGTAAGGCCTGACGGTAAATGGTCTTGATGTTTTGAGTGCGCTGGAGCATCTGCGTCGCTTGAGACTCGAGGGCGATACCCCGTCGCAGGTGTTCTATCAACTCAAATCGCTTTTCCACACTGGAAAGCCTTGGTTCGGCCCGTATAAAAGGCAACCACACTACTTTGGCCGACTACACAGAAAGCAAGGTGGAGGCAAGGCTCAAGATACAGATCAGTTACGCGAGGTGGCCAATATCGAGAAAGCGATGGAGTACATCGAGCGAATCATGAAGCCAGGCGTAGCGCTGACCGAGCAAATGATTCGAGAGTTACATGCGATGACTGTCGATGACCTTCTGCGAGAAGGCGACAAAACGCCCGGAGCTTATCGCAACGGAGCTGTTCGAATATCTCAATCTGAACACCTGCCTCCAGATTTCATCCAGGTTCAAGCTTGTATGCAGGATCTGGTGGAATTCGTGAATCGTGAAGATTCTCCGAAATATGACTTTATGAAAGTTGCACTGGCGCACCACAGGTTTGGATGGATACACCCCATTGGCAATGTTCGGGTTGTGAGGCTGCTCACCTATGCACTCTTGATGAAATATGGCTTCAACGTAAACAAGGGAGGTCGTGTCTTAAATCCAACGGCCGTATTTTCCAACAATCGCGAGCGTTATTACGCGATGCTTTCCATGGCCGACAAAGGCACAAAGGAAGGTAACGTATCTGATCAAGAAACTCGTCGATCAGGGAATGCTCCTTCCGCTTAATCCCGGAGCCAGGCAGTACACGATGGGATTTTCGAACAATTATCTGATTCGAGGCGTGATCAAATCACTGAGAGAGCAGGGCTTCATACCGGCGCCCCTGGAAAACCCTTAACCGTCGTCCAGCCGTTTCTGGGGAAGGCCTCTAGAATCAGTACCGCTTGTCGGCATTGGTTTTCAAATGGTCCACAGCACCCCATTTGGTCAGCTTGATAGTTATCATGACGGTCTCCTAAAGATCGCGGGCCAACTTGAGCGCGGCCCTAATGTCTTTGGCCTGGCTCGCCTTATCACCACGAGCCAGAAGGATGATGAGTTCATACCCGCGCTGAACGAAATACATCAGGCTCGTGGCGAGTTGGCAAAAGCTCAATGGATGGCAATCGCTTTTTAGGAAAAAAGCAGCGCTTCAGCCAAGCACGATTCTCAGCAGCTTGGAACCTGACATGTATTCCACTTGGCAAACCCAACAGTCACACCTTCACCTCGTTGGGCGTATGTGTCTTAAGCCAGTCGGCCAAGACTTCATTCATGCGTGTTTGCCAACCCGGGCCGGATGCTCTGAACTGCGCCAAGACCTCTGGATCAAGACGCAAGTTGACATGCTCTTTGGTGATCCCTGACTTGGGACGTCCACGCTTTGGCTGAAGCATCTCTTTCACTTGGGCTTTGCCGAACAAATACGGCAGCACGTCACTAGCCTGCCTGGCCTTTGCGAAATCCTTGGCGGACCACTCTGGGTTGGTCGAATCAACCCTTTCAGGATTGGGTTTCTTGGTCATAGCTTTTGACCTCCCGCTTATTGGCTTTACGAAAACTGATGACGTGAACTGCATCGCCCCGAGGGGTGAACACCACAACATACAGTCGATCTTCTATGAATCCCATTGCCTGGTAGCGGCACTCTCCGTAGTCAAATCGCTCATCTTCCACGATCAACGCAGTAGACCATTCGAATTCCAGCACCTGTGCGAATGGGAGTCCACGCTCTTCAATGTTTCGTGCGTCTTTGGCTGGGTCATAAGTAATCTGCATTTATTTATTGTAGCCACAATAATTGATATCGACAATTGGCTGCGAGCCCTAACCGATACCATGCGTCGAGCCTGTCGTGCGACCGTCGCTGCAGATCAGCGATCAGGCTTAGAACCCGAACAAAAACGCTATGGCGCAGCCGTTTTTTGATGACAAAAAACCAACCTGAACAACGTGTAGAAAAAACTTTACTCAGGCCTGACCTGAGGCTGACAAACCTGACAAAGCGCCGATGTTACCTTTGGTCGGCTGCGGGATTTCCCGTAGCAGGCCCGTCTGAATGGTCGAAAATTCAGAGATAACAGTTGGTTACTTGTCCACCTCGTCGCTTTGCTACGACTTGCCCAGGCTTTCCAAGTGTCCAGGAGGTAACGATGTCTATTGGTGCAATCTCAGCTTCGATTTCAACCGCCACCGCTTCCACTCAGGCAGCTACGGCGTCGAGCCAGGCAGCTACGCAAACCGCGACTGCCAGCACGACCGCAGCCACGACTGCCACGACTGCCACAACTGCCAGCAACACCACGGCAACCAGCAAACCTCATCATCACCACCACCATTCAGCACAAAGCAGCACCGCCAGCAGCTCAACCGCAACGCCTACGTCTTCACCGTCTGTAGACAGCAACGGCCAGGCCATTGGCCAGACCATCAGCGTCACTGCATAAAATGCTGTTGAAATAACTGAACGAAGCAAACCCCGCTTCAGCGGAGTTTGTCTTGGGCTGTACCTGTCTGTATCGACGTCAGCCATGATCGCTTTGAGCCGTATCGCTGAGACCCGCCCACTGCGGGTTTTATTGTTTCTGGAGTTCCTATTCTTCAGTCACCCCACTCCCATCTCGCCCATCCTCAACAATAAAACATCGCCCCTTACAATATTTCCGCCGATGAAACGTCTTCAATGTCATGGACCCCTCGCACAGCCAGAACCTGATGACCGATCGAAACAGCGACATCACCGCGACTGTCTTGCGCGAACGCACCAAGCTGGGGAATTTCATCCGGCGGCGGGTGCGCGACGCCACTGAAGCCGAGGACATTTTGCAGGACGTGTTTTATGAGTTCGTCCAAGCCTATCGCCTTCCGGCAACGATTGAGCAGGCCAGTGCATGGCTTTTCCGGGTGGCGCGAAATCGGATTATTGATCGGTTTCGCAAGAAGAAAGAACTGCCCATCAGTGGGATGAACGAAGACCTCGATGGCGACGATGAGGCGTATCGACTGGACCTCGCGCTGCCGTCGATGGACGCCGGGCCGGACGCTGTATTCGCCCGCTCGGTTGTACTTAACGCCTTGCAAGATGCGTTGGACGAACTTCCAGAGAATCAGCGCGATGTGTTTATCGCCCACGAAATCGCGGGTATCAGTTTCAAGGAAATCGCGGCGCAAAGCGGCGTTGCGGTGAACACTTTATTGGCACGAAAGCGCTATGCCGTCCTGCATTTGCGCAGTCGGCTGCAAACGGTTTATGACGAACTTGACTCGTAACGGAGAGCACACATGAAATATCGACTGAGAATTGCGGCACGGGTGCTGTTGGGGATCGTGGCGGTGGCCATGCTGGGCTGGGTGGTCATGGCGCTGTGGAACTGGGTGATTCCAGAGTTATTCACAGGTGGGCGAGTGATCGACTATGGGCATGCGTTAGGGTTGCTGTTGCTCAGCCGGATCTTGTTTGGCGGATTCCGTGGGCGCGGTGGCTGGCACGGTCGTCGGGACTGGCGCAAATGGGAAGCGATGACGGCCGAAGAACGCGAGCAGTTCAAACAGACTATGTTCTCCGGGCGACACAAGCGCTCCGAGGGTTAATCGCGGCAGATCATTAAGTGCCAGCAACAAAGCCGGGAGCGCTCCCGGCTAATACCTTGATACATTTCCCCGCCGTGCTATAGGATGCACGCAGGAGATGGCATTCCTCCTCTAACCGCCTTGTGCTGATGATGCCTACGTGAATCCTGAACAAGGCGCGTAGGTGTGCGCCTTGTTCCTTATGAGAACAGGCCCTTGAATACGACCTACCAGCTCCCCTTCGATAAAACCTCGCGCCCCTGGCATCAGCCTGCTCTCCAATGGTCGGGAGCGTTACGCCTATGCTGAAGTCAATTTTCGCCATCGCTTTCGGAGCGTCCGTAGGCGCGTTGATGCGCTGGCAATTAGGCATGAAGCTCAACTCGGTGTTTCCGACGCTTCCCCCCGGTACGGTGGTCGCCAACATGGTCGGTGGCTACATCATCGGTCTGGCAGTGGCATTCTTTGCGGCAACCCCGACCCTCAGTGCCGAGTGGAGACTGCTGGTCATCACCGGCTTTTGCGGTGGTCTGACCACGTTTTCCACTTTTTCGGCCGAGACCATTATTTTGATTCAACAAGGGCGGCTGCTCTGGGCGCTCAGTTCGATCGCCGTGCATGTACTCGGCTCCCTTGCGATGACCGCACTAGGATTGCTGACCTTTCAACTCATCAGCGGACGCTGAAGGAAGACCCCATGAATGGCTTTCAAGTGATTTTCTACACCCAGCAGAACCGTCGCCATGACGGGAAAATGCTCGGGGAATGGATTGTCGACCTGGCAAAAGAACTGGGTCTGCGTGGCGCAACAATGGTGTCTGGCATCGAGGGGTTTGGGCACACAGGCAAGATCCATTCAGCTCACTTTTTCGAGCTGGCCGATCAACCGATGGAAGTACGACTGGCAATGACTGACGAGGAGGACCAGCGGCTATTTGAGCGTTTGGCCATCGAAGACGTCGCATTGTTTTATATCAAGATGCCCATTGAACTGGGCTTTGTCGGTAAAGCCGTGGAAAAATCCAACTAATCCCTTACACCTGAGCTTTTCAGGTATCCCGGCATCACAGCGCGTCATCTTAAAAAGTCCGCATTGTCGTTGGATTCTTAGACTGCCACCGTGGCGCATTGACGCCTCGGCGTGGACGAGTCCATCCAATGACCGTCAGGGTTGAAGTTCAGTCAGGATGCGATAAGCCAGGCGAACTCGGGCTTCATTGGGAAAGTTCTTGTTCGCGAGCATCACGATACCGAGCTTTTTCGCTGGCACGAACGCCACATACGCACCAAATCCGTTGGTTGATCCGGTCTTGTTTATCCAGACAGATTGCTGCGGCGGCAGAGGCGGATTTAGCGCTGTGACGGCGTTGCTCTCGTATGCCATCTTGTTCGAGTTGCCTTCCAATAATGCGTCCAGTGAGACTGGATAGCGGTATTGCTCCCAGATCAGGTCCTGCGTCATGGCCCTCAACTGGAAGTAACCGGTGTGGGTGTCGGCCATCGCGCGCTTGAGCAATGGACTCGTTTCTGCAAGGCCCATGTTGGCTTCGACGAAGCGAATCATGTCTTTGGAAGTCGTTTTCACCCCGTAGGCTTGGGCGCCGAGCACGCCAAGACTGAGTCTGACGGGCTTGTCGTTCTTGTCGTAGCCTTGAGCGTAGGCGGGCAACTTGTTCGCCGGAACGGTGATGAAGCTGTTGGGCATGCCGAGTTCGGGAAACAGCCGATGCTCCAAGGCTTGGTCGAAAGGCATTCCCATGCTCTTGGCGGCAGTCATTCCGAGCATTCCGACGCTTGGGTTGGCATAGGTTCTGTAGGTGCCGGGGGCAAACGTCGGTTGCCATGCTTTGAAGTACGCCATCATCTGCGTGGCGTTCTGTATGTCATCGGGAAACTGCAGTGGGAAACCGCCGGCCGTATGCGTCGCCAGATTGATCAGTGTCACGTTGTCAAACGGGCTGCCCTTGAGTTCAGGCACATAGGCGCTTGGGCGATCAGTCAGCAGTAGCTTGCCGCTGGCTTGAGCGTAAGTCGCCAGGGTTGCCGTGAACGTCTTACTGATCGAACCTATTTCAAACAGCGTACTGTTGCTAACCGGCTGCTGCGTTTCTCTGGAGGCAACGCCATAGTTGTAGAACTGCGGCTTGCCGTCCACGGTGATTGCGATGGCCAATCCAGAGACTTTATACCGCTGCATGACATCCTGAGCGGCGTCTTTAACGAGGGTATCGATCTCTTGTTGTCCGGCATTCGCCACGCCAACACTGCCGAAAAAGACGCAACTGCTTAACAGACATAGGCCGCGGAGTGTTTCCATCATGCACATTTGAATGTTCCTTATTCATTGTTATTTGATCGAGTTCAATTCCAGCAACCCACGCTCCCAAATCTGTCGAGTCCTGACCCAGACGATTTCCTGCCAGTCTTTATCCGCCGGATAAAACTGCTCCAACAGACCGAGCTTGATGTCTCGTCCGACGTTATCAAGGGGATCACCGTACAGGTGCAGCCATTGATCGTCGCGCAGGTGGCGATGAACAACTTCGCCCGGATAGGTGCCGCATTCGATGACGAAGGGCATCATGCGAACCTGGGGCAACGCATCGATCAGGGCTTGCGAGGTGTAACCGGTTGCGGTGGCTGCGATTCCGGTTTCACTCAAATGTTCGGCACCGGTCAGCAGGGTGTAGAGCCAAGGACCGTAGGCCGCCTGGGCATCGGCTAATGCGAAGTAGGCCCGCTCGGCGATGGTCAATAACATCGGATGACCGTAAGCACCTGCGCCGGTATGCAGGTCAAAACACATGACTGTTTTGGCGTTTGAAAGATGTTTCTGGATGATGGCGTGCAGAGTTGTATTAGACCAACTGGGCGACAGTCCGCCGTAAAACAGTCCATCCGGATGACTGTGTTGGCCGCCTTCGACAATCGACATCACCGTCGGCCAGCCGTGTTTTTGGACCTGCTCATCGAGCAACGCATCGGCGCGTTCTCGCAGCGGTCCGCGCAATTCAGTGCACGCGTAGATGTAATGAAGTGCGGCGTAGGCGTGGTTGGCTGGCAGTGGACGATTGAAGTCGAGATGATTTCGGTTCAGGTCGATATTGTCTTCGTTGACCCGGCGCAGCCAAGCGGTGCCCCATGGATTGATCAAATGGATCATCACGATGGCCGTGTCAGAGGGCAGTGGGCGACCGCCCAGCAGTTGTAGCCATTGAGCCTGGCAATTGGAGCCGTAGAAGCCTTCAACCCCGTGGGTTCCGCTGATTGCGACTAACAAGCGAGAGGCGCCGGGATCGCCGAGCACCGCTACGTCGGTGCTTAACGGCTCGCCGAAGGGGCCTGGAAGCGGGTGCGAATATTCAGTGAGGCTCGCGCCCGCAGCCGTCGCCGCCGCTAAAAACTGTTCACGTTGAGCGCGGTAACTGACGTGTGTCGGAAAGTCGGTGTGCATATCGGCCCCTTATGGTCTGCGAGCCAGTCTATTTTGATCGGCCGATGGACACCATACTTCCAACGCAGCGAACCAGACTTCTTTAGGTAATCAACCGCCCACGCTACGGCGACTGCGGCGTAATTGCGTGTCCGATTTGAACCCGGCTATCTCGGCTGCCTGTGTGACGTTTTTTCCGGACATCAACGCAATCTCAGCCACCGCCAAGCGGATGCTGCGCAGGTAGTGCAGCGGTGAAATGCCGGAGTGAAGGGCGAACAAGCGCGTCAGGTGTCGGGACGACGTGCAACTGACGGCGGCCATGGCCTGCAGCGTCCAGTCTGCCTGAGGGGTTTGGTTGATTGCGTCTTGCAGGCGATGCAACGCCGGGTGCATATGGTGTCGATATTTCAGAAAGGGAGAAATAGCCGGGTCGTCCACACCTCGGCGTAACGCAACGACCATGGTTTCAGCGATGCGGGCGGCCAGCGGTGCGCCGCAGACCTGTCCGACCATGTGTAGCGCAAGGTCGATGCCGGTGGTAATACCCGCACTAGAGTAAACCGAAGGCTGCGTTGAGCGGGGCGAAGCTTTCGTCGGTATTTCCAACCAGAATGATCCAGGTGGGATGACGCAGGGTTTGCGGCAGCGGCTCAATGTGCGCGAGCATGATACCAACCGAAGAACGCATCTCCGTTTGCGGCCCCACCGCTCGGACCGCAAAACTGGGAGGTTTGCCCATCCGTCCGAGGGACTGGTTAGCCAGCCGAAACGCTTGCGCCGGGCCAGCCCAATCCAACAGAACGCTATCCGGCAAAAGGACGAACAAGACCTCGATAAGCAACTGGCCGTCGTGGGTCATCGATGTTCTGCAGCGATGGCGCCAATGGTTGCGATCAACTGGGCTTGCGTGGGCGGATCGACCGGACGATGCCGAACCACCGCGCTCATGGGGTTCTGAGCCAGCGTACTGCCGCCGACATCGACATGGGACGGACGAACCGGGCGCGGAGCAAAGCCGCCACCACAATTGGGGCAGACATTGCCCAACACCTTATCCACGCAGTCCGCGCAAAACGTGCACTCATACGAGCAAATCATCGCCTGGGCACTGTCGGCAGGTAGTGCAACATTGCAGTGTTCGCAGCTCGGTCTGAGTTCAAGCATGGAAGTCTCCATAACGCTAAAAGTTACCCATCAGCCGACCCACAGGCTGGTTCGGCCATGGCGCCATTATTCGTCAACATCCGGGTATGTTCCAGCCAAAACCGGCTCGGTTTCGAACACTTTAGGACATCGCCGTTAACGCCTCAAAAACAGGCTAATTCTTGCGTAACTTAGCCGTCCCTGCTGGCCCCGCGTGGCTCATAATGGCCGCGTATTTTGCCTTCCGGCATGGCGTGATTGAGGCGACATTGATGTCAACACCCGCTCCCCTTTCAAATCCCGGTAAAACCAGCCTGTTAGACCGTGTTTCATGGCCCGATATCATTGCCGGATTGTCGCTGGCGGGCTTGTTGCTGCCAGAAGCGGTGGCATACTCGAGTATCGCCAACCTGCCCCCACAAGCCGGGGTCATTGCCTTGTTCGCCGGGCTGGTGTGCTACGGCTTAATGGGTACCAGTCGATTTGCTATCGTTTCCGCCACCTCGTCTTCAGCGGCGGTGCTGGCCGCCGCTTCAGCTACCATGGCTGGACCGGACAACGGCCTGAGGCTGATGATTGCGGTAGCGTTGGTCCTCGTGACGGGGTTGTTTTTCACCTTCGCCGGGCTGGCACGAGCAGGCAGCATGTCGGCGTTTATCGCTAAGCCGGTGTTGCGCGGTTTTGCCTTCGGCCTGGCGATTGTGATCATTTTCAAACAGGTCGCCAGTGTGGTGGGCGTTCACCCGCAACACAGTGACCTAGTGCGTTTCCTCGCGGAATTATTTGGCGAAATCGGCCAATGGAATTGGGCTGCTGGGGCAGTGGCGCTGGTGGCGTGGGGGCTTCTGCTGCTGTTCGCCCGGATACCACGTTTGCCCGGAGGCCTAGTGGTGATCGTCATCGGCATTGCCGCCGGTCAATGGTTGAATCTGGCGCAATATGGTGTCGGTCTGGTGGGCACTATCGACCTGCAACTGACCGCCCCGACACTGCCTTCGTTGTCGTACGCGCAATGGCTGCGCATCGGTGAGCTGAGCGTCGCCATGCTGCTGATCCTCTACGCAGAGTCTTATGGTTCGATCCGTAGCTTCGCAATGAAGTATGGCGACAATGTTTCGCCCAACCGTGATTTGCTGGCATTGGGCGCCGCCAATCTGCTGTCAGGTCTGTTCCATGGCATGCCGGTGGGCGCGGGGTATTCGGCGACGTCGGCAAACGAGGCGGCAGGTGCGACGTCCCGTCTGGCAGGTTGGAGTGCAGCGCTGATTTTATTGATCGTGGTATTGACGCTGTTGCCGAGTATCGCGCTATTACCCGAGCCGGTACTGGCAGCGATTGTCGTGCAAGCCGTCAGCCACACACTGCGGCCCTCAGTTTTTGCGCCTAACTTCATCTTGCACCGTGACCGAACGGTGGTCATCGCCGCAGTTCTGGCGGTCTTGGCCTTGGGGGTGATGGATGGCTTGCTCGCCGCCATCGCGGTCAGTTTGGTGATGATGTTGCGACGGATGTCTGAGTCATCGGTGACGATACTCGGCCAGCTCAATCATGGTCATGATTTTGTCAGTCGCGCCCTGCATCCGAACGCACAAGCGGTTAGCCATATTTTGATTTTGCGCCCCGACACGGCTCTGTTCTTTGCCAATGCCGAACGGGTTCTGGCGCAGATACGCAACTACATCACCGCCGCCGGGGACACGGTGCATACCTTGATTATCAGCCTGGAAGAGTCGCCGGATCTGGACAGCTCAAGCGTGGAAGCGTTAACGGAGTTCTGCACGGCGCTCATCAGTGAGGATAAGCATTTGCTGTTTGCACGCCTGAAACCGCCCGTTCAACAGGTGTTGGTGCGAGCCGCCATTCCCGGATTGCCGATAGAGACGTTATGCGCCCTGAGCGTCGATGACGCCGTTAACGTCGCGCAACGCCTTTATCCCTGACGTGCGTAGGCATGGCGGTTAATGGGGGCGGACACACTGGATCTGCGAGAAGCTACCGCCGCTGACCGTCACCACATTGTTGTTGGTCTTCTCCAGCTCGGTAGGCGGCGAGAGGTGAAGATCTCTGACGGCAGCTGTCGGGTTTTCCCACAATATCTTTTGCAGGCTCACATAACCAGACGCTTCACCGTCGCCGGTGACGATGCGGATTGAGCTGCCACCGGGGCGATAGTAAATGGTGGCAATCGAACCGGGGCAAATGTAAGCACTGTCAGCCATAGGCTTGGGAAGCAAGCCGTTCGCGATGCTGCCGATAAAACTGTAAACCAGCCAGCTCACCGTAAAGATCGCACAGAGGGTCAATATAATGCGTGCCGGGCCGTTAAGGGTACGACGTGGGCGCACGGGTGCGGGGGTTGGCGTGATCGCTTCAGACAATGGGGCCAACGGGCCCTCGGGCACGTCAATCGGCAGCGGCTCGCTGACCTCGACGGCAGCCACTACGGCGACGGCCATTACGCTGTCGAGTGGCGATTCGGCGATCACCCGCGGCCGCACGGGTTCCGGCACCGGTGCGATGACCCGCAGGCGTGGCGCCGGCCTCGGAAGCTGGGTGCGCCGGACGCGGATGATGCGCGCTTGCAGGACCACGAACGCCGCGCACAGCAGCGGCACCATCACGTTCAACGCTGGAGACTGGGTGTTGACCCAGCCCACGATTGCTGGGTCGGACACGGCGATATCGCCCGCAACGTACCCCAGCAATGCGCCGCCCACCGACACCAACATCGGATTGAGTCGAAGCACGTGGACGATTTGGATACTGCCGAACATCAGCAATGGCACGCTTAAAAACAGGCCCAGTACCAGATAGAACACACTGCCTTGCGCGACGGCGGCGAGACCGACGACGTTGTCCATGCTCATCACCAAGTCGGCGATCAGCACGGTGGCCACGGCACCGGATAACGTAGTCGTAACGTTTTCGACAGGGCTGCTGTCGTCATCCATGCGCTCTTCGATCAACAGCTTGATGGCGATGAAGATCAACAAACCGGCGCCGGCGATTTTCAAAAAAGGGACCAGCAGTAACCACCCGGCAAGGGTGGTCAGCAAGACGCGCAACATGATCGCGCCGCTGGTGCCAATCATCACCGCTTTTTTGACCTGTTCGGCCGGCAGCCCACGGCAAGCCAGCGCAATCACCAGCGCGTTGTCTCCAGACAAAATCAGGTCCAGCAAACCGATCTGGAAAATCATGCTGAGCGCGTGCAGTAAACCTTCAAACACCATGGAGCTTGATCACTCGCGTCATTACTTGTGGGGCGTCGTTGCAGGGCCCGAACGGAACTGCTTGAGGAACTCGGCGTCCGGGGTCAACACCAACATCGGCTGGCTGTCGGCCAACGCTTGCCGGTACGTCTGCAACGAGCGGTACAACTTGTAGAACTCGGGGTCTTTGCTAAACGCTGCCGACAACACCTGGTTAGCCTCGGCGTCGGCCTCGCCGTGGGTAATTGCCGATTGACGCTGCACTTCGGACAACAACACGGTCCGGTCCCGGTCGGCTTTGCCCTGAATCTGTTGCGCCCACTCGAAGCCCTGGGCGCGAAGTTCTTTCGCTTCACGGTTACGCTCGGACTTCATCCGGTCGTAGATCGCTTGGCTGGCCTCGAACGGCAAATCGGCACGGTGCAGTCGCACTTCGGTGACGTCGACGCCCAGCGCGCGCGCCTTGTCAGCAACGTCTTTCTGAATAATCGCAACTTCCGGCCGACGCTCGTCCGACAGCAATGACCGCAGCGACACTTGGCCTAATTCCCGGCGCAACGACGAGCTGACCATTTGCGTCAGTTGAGCATTGGCCTGGTCCAGGGTGCCCACCGCCTGGTAGAAACGCAGCGGGTCGCTGATCCGAAAGCGAGTGTAGGTGACCACTTCCACACGCTTCTGGTCACCGAGAATGACCTGTTCGGCAGGCGAGGTGAGCATTTGCAAACGGCTGTCGTAGAACACCAGCGAGTCACTGAACGGGATTTTGAATTTCAGCCCCGGCGCACCGGCCACGCCCATGGGCGCACCAAATCGAATAATCAGTGCTTGTTGGGTTTCATCAACCACATACACCGATGAACCCAAGGCCCAGAGTACGGCGATGCCTAGACCTGCCAGAAGCCACTTCAGCGTCGAACTCACGATTTGGCGTCCTTTTGCACGGTCTTGCCAGGGTCGGAAAGCGGCAGGTAAGGCACTACGCCGGACATGCCTTTGCCTGAAGAATCGATAATGACTTTGGAGGCTTTTTTCAGCACTTCGTCCATGCTTTCCATGTACAAACGCCAAGCCGTGACGTCTTTGGATTGCACGTAGCTGTAATACACAGACAGGAAGCGCTTGGCCTCGCCTTCGGCCAGGTTACCGACTTGGGATTTATAGGCCTCGGCGTCTTGGGTGATTCGCGCCGCGTCGCCGCGCGCACGGGGGATGACATCGTTAGCGTAGGCTTCGGCTTCGTTACGCGCGCGCTCTTGGTCGGCACGCGCACGCTGAACATCGTTGAAGGCGTCGATAACTTGCGGTGGCGGGTCAACCCGTTGCAGCTGAACCTGAGTGATCAAAATGCCGGCTTGCTCACTGTCCAGCAACTGTTGGAGCAACTCCCGAGTTTCATCGGCAATTTGTGCGCGCTTGTCGGACATAGCCGCCTGAATAGGCGTGCGGCCAATGACTTCGCGCAAAGCGCTTTCAGCGGCAATTTTAACCGAGCGCTCGGGTTCACTGATTTTGAACAGGTAAAGCCCCGCGTCTTTTATTCGCCAGAATACTGTGCAATCGGCTTCGACGATGTTTTCGTCGCCGGTCAGCATCTGTTTGTCCCGCGAACCACTATTACCCGTCGTCAACGCGGTGCTAGCAGTGCCCAGCTGCAGTTGGTTGACTTGAGTCACCTTCGGCAACAGCACGGTTTCGATGGGGAAAGGAAAGTGGTAATGCAGGCCAGAGTCAGTGGTATCCGCCCAACGACCAAAGCGCAGCACCACGCCCTGCTCGTCCGGTTGAACCTTGTAAATGCCCGAGAAGATCCAGGCCAATACGATGAGCCCCCCGATCAACAACAAGCCGCGTCCTTTGAGATCCAGAACGGCGATGCTGTAATTGATCCGTTCGCGCAGGCTCGCCGCCGAATGGGTGGCTTCGACCAGAACAGGCGCCGGGCTATCGGTCATGCAATTGCTCCTGTCCATTGAGGACCTGGGACCCTTACCGCAAGTGGTGGGGTCGCCGAAGCCGCGCAGAATACCTGAACCGCTGACCGTCGTCACTGACATGGATCATGTTAAAAACCGGACCCAAAACCGAGTGGAAAACAGCAGAATTGATACCCTGCGTCGCTGAGTCCTGAAGGTTAAACGCCCGAAAAATGCTGGCCAATCTGCGCCGTCGCGTACCAACTCATAAGGGTACTTGCCAACGGACTGCCTTCGGCGCCGGACCAGTCGGCAAAGTCTTCTTCGGCAACGGGCATGTACGGGCCATGCTTCACTTCGAAGATCACCCCGCCGACGTCCAGCGAAAGCACGGCATGCCAGCAACCTGCAGGAATCTCCAGAACAGCGCAATCTTCGCCCAGCACGGTGCGCTCGATCACAGCACCGGCGTCATCGAAATTCAAGACGACGAAACGACCGCTCAGTGGGTAGAGCAATTCCCACGTATGGGGGTGACGTTGCGCACGAACGTAAGTGCCAGGCTCCATGGCGATTGCCAGGCGCTGGATTGGGTCGCTCAGCTCCACATGAAGATTGCGGTTGGCGCGCAGGCGAGATGATTGCTGGGCCTGAGCGGCGAGCGCATCCAGGTCGGCGGGGGTGATCTGCTTCATAAGGACTACCGATACGAATAAAGGCGCGATTATGGCCCAGCCCGTCTGCGCATTCAAAGAGCTGCGCGGGATAAACACGTATTACGAGTGGGCGTGTCGAGCCTGTCTGCGCAGGAACATAAGGGCGGCAATGGGGAATCCCAGTCCGACAATGACCAGGCTACCGACCATGCCTTCACGGCCAAAAATACCGTACGCACACCCGAACAGCAGCGCGGCCACTGCCGGAACACCCAATACGCAGATAATTAATGCATGGGCGCCAAAAAACGCTTTAAGGGCCCTTTGGCGTTGAACACGCAAATCAGCCAAAGGTGCATCCAGATAACGATAGTTACCAAGTACAGGCTGAGATGGAGCAGATCCTTGGTCAGGCCACTTCCGTTCATTACACACACCCCTCACTGTTGAATCGCTCTAAGGCCAGTGACCCATCTGACGCAACAGTCAGACGTTACTTACGCCGTCGCACAGGATACATGATAGGACTCCGGGCATAATTCACCATGTTTAGAGGCCATCAGCGCCCTTGAGTTTTTCGGTTTCTTAAAGGCCTTTTAGATCGTTCCGCAGACTGAACACACAACGGTGGCAAGGCCTGCTTGCAGACGACGTCTGTCGAATCCTGCAAAGGGTTGCGGCAAATCAATTGCCCTTTGCACGACTAATTTGTAGGCTACACCGAATGATACATAGCTTGTTACATCACTGCTAAGCGGCGGTGGCAACTTTTTTTGACGCACTCACGCGATAGCCATTCCCTGTGACTGCGAGCGCAAGCGTAACTCCGGAGGCAAGTAACATGACTGCAATTGTCAGTCTACCAATCAGGTCGTGGGACCAACCGATTAGCAGTGCCGACCAAGCCCTCGCCCTTGAGGCGTTGGAGTCGGGCAATGTTGTCCTTCTGCCTCAACTGCCATTCGTCGTTCGTGAGGATGAACGTACACTGCTCAAATCCACTGTGATTCAGGGCATCAAGAACGTCAGCCTAACACCCGCCAACGGCACGTTTAAAGGCAGCAAGGGCACTGAAGCTGAACAGCGCCAGCTACAGTCGATGATGACGCGCTTCGCGATGTCGACCAAAACCTTGACTACCAACCTGCTCGGCCATTACGAAGACAGCCTGCAACAAGCTCGCACCAGCTTTCGACCAGTGGAGATCTCTGGGCGCGCTAGCTCGTGGCGCAAGGATGACACTCGGTTGCACGTTGATAATTTCCCGTCGTCACCGACGTCGGGCAAACGCATTCTTCGTGTCTTCAGCAACGTCAATCCGCAGAATCAACCTCGCGTATGGCGGCTTGGCGATCAGTTCGAGGCGGTTGCACAGCGCTATTTGGCGTCATTGCCAAAACCTTTGTGGGGCGCCAGTACGGTGATGAACGCGTTGGGCATCACCAAAAGCCCGCGCAGCGCCTACGATCACTACATGCTGCGTCTGCATGACCACATGAAAGCCGATCAGGAATACCAGACTCAACCGTCGCACCAGGAACATCGATTTGCCTCAGGCACGACTTGGATGGTCTTCACCGATCAGGTGCCCCATGCAGCCATGAGCGGTAAATTCGTTTTGGAGCAAACGTTTTTACTGCCAGTCGAACACATGCAACATCCCGCCCAAGCGCCGCTTCGAGTGCTAGAACGTCTGACGGGCCGCACACTGGCGTAACCCTTCTAACCGCCTCCAAGCAATCGAAACCCGCATCCATTTGGGTGCGGGCTGTCTTATTGATACTTCGGTGCCCCCCATTAGTTGGCGAAAACGCTCACTTGGCGCCCCATTAAGCGGCTGCCCTGCGCGTCAAAGCACTTAATCTAACGACATCCAAAAGATCGTGCTTTGCTTTAACGACTTTCTGTAGCAGCCTACCCAATTGAATGCCGATATTGGCTGCTCACTATTCAATAAGTCGCCGCCTCAATGAAGAAAAACTACGCGCCGCTGAGTAATTTGGTCGACCTGATGCTCGATGCCGTCTGCGTTGTCGACACGGGTGGCCGCTTTGCCTTTGCCAGCGCTGCGTGCGAACGAATTTTTGGCTATACCCCTGAGGAAATGGTCGGGCGATTGATGATAGATATGGTCTTGCCCGAAGATCGCGAACGTACGCTGGCGGTTGCCAAAGAGGTCTCGTCGGGGAATGCCAAGTCCTACTTCGAAAATCGCTATGTGCGTAAAGACGGCAAAGTTGTTCACATCATGTGGTCGGCGCGCTGGTCAGAGCTTGATCAACTGCGGATCGGCGTCGCGCGTGACATCACGGAGCGCAAACAGGCTGAAACCTTGCAAGCAGCGTTGTATTCGATTTCTGAAGCCGCTCACGCCGCCGAAGATTTACTGACGCTGTTTCAGCGCAGTCATCAGATCGTTGGCGAACTGCTGCCTGCCCTTAGCTTCTCCATAACCCTGCGTGATGAAAACACCGGCGAGTTGAGTTTCGCCTACCACATGGATGAGCTGGACCAGCCGACAACGCCGAACTCCGTCGCCCAAATCCTGAGTACCGAGGTGGTCCGTACCGGACAATCCCGGTGCCTGAACTCGGAGACCACCGACGCCATTTCCGCGCTGTTAAACAACGTTGTGGAGACCGATTTACTGTGTTGGCTTGGCGTGCCACTGCTCGCTCAACGCGGCACTATTGGCGCACTGGTCATCAGAAGCGAAGCGGGTAGCTTACGGGACACCCAGAAGGATCTTGAGCTGCTGCAATTCATCTCCACTCAGCTTGCTGCGGCCATTGACCGCAAGCAAATGGAGGCGCGGCTGCAGCACATGGCCCAAAACGATCTATTGACCGGCCTGCCCAATCGCGGGCTTTTTCATGATCGGTTGCAAGTGGTGCTCACTCGAGCGCGACGCGAACAAAGCCAATTCGCCCTGCTGTACCTCGACCTAAACAACTTCAAACAGGTCAACGACACCTTGGGCCATGCGGTGGGCGATTTGCTGCTGCAAGAAATTGCCCGACGCCTGAGATGCTGTGTGCGCGAATCAGACACCGTTGCGCGGATGGGTGGCGATGAGTTCGTGCTGCTGCTGGGGAACATCCAACGAGCGGAAGATGCGTCGCTCGTGGTCGAAAAAATCCATCGCTCACTGGATCAGCCATTAGAGGTCGATGGCCATGTCATGAGCGCGCGCATGAGCATCGGCATCGCGCTGTACCCTGAGAATGGCGTGGACGGTAAACAGCTGCTCAAGCACGCCGATGAAGACATGTACCGTGCAAAAAAGACACTCAACGGTGCCTCTCACGGCCTGCCAACATCCCTCCAGCTCGACGCCGAGTCGCCGCTCGTGGAGCCCTGAACACACGCGATATCCCGTTACTCTCCCAACGGACGCAACCGGTACTGCGGCGGCAACTGCTCGAAACCAGTGATGGTGGCGTTCAGGCTTTTGAAACGCCCATCCTTAATGCCGTAGATGCAGCCATGGATCGACAGCTTTTGCCCCCGGTGCCAGGCGTTTTGCACAATGCTGGTGTGACCGACGTTCGCCACCTGCTGAATCACGTTCAGCTCACACAATCGGTCGACACGCTCTTCTTCGGTCGATAACGCGGCCAAGGGTGCGCGGTTTTCGTAATACAGGTCCCGAATCGACCGCAGCCATCCGTCAATCAGCCCCAACTGGCAGTTCTGCATCGATGCACGCACGCCGCCGCAGCCATAGTGGCCGGTCACCAGGATGTGTTTAACCTTGAGCACGTCCACTGCATATTGAATCACCGACAGGCAATTGAGGTCGGTGTGCAGCACCACGTTGGCTACGTTGCGGTGTACGAACAGATCGCCTGGCAACATGCCGACAATTTCGTTGGCGGGCACTCGGGCATCTGAGCAACCGATCCACAGGTATTCCGGCGCTTGCTGGCGAGCCAGCTTGGCGAAAAACTCCGGGTCTTTATCCTTGATTGCATCGGCCCAGCGCTCGTTGTTGTCAATCAGGTCTTGTAGTTCGTTCATGTGTTTACGCCTCGAAGATGATGCCCAGCTTTGACTGGCGCACAGCCGTTCAGGTCACGTGGATGTACCGCGGCCGGATCAAAGAACAAAAGGAATCTTCATGGATGTGATCGGTCAACGTTAATAAGGCCCCAAAACACGAGGAATTGCCATGACTGAATCACGTCGCCCGTATGGCTCACCGCAGCCGGAACCGATTGACGATAATGAAGACCGAATGGGTTCAATGGAAGAACTTCACTTCGAGGAAGATGAGCCTACCGCTCGCATCGGCGATCTGATACCTGAAGAGGAACTTGCCCACGAGATCCCCGATGAGCGTGTCCGAGAAGCGGGAATGACCGGGGCCTCGACCTCAGACCACCACTCAACCGACGACGACATGAGCCCGGAAACCCTGATCGACGAGGACGGAGCGCGCTCACCTCACGAAGCGGGCGACGACACTCCGGCGGATTGGGAGCTGAGTATCGTCGGCGAAAATGATATTGGCGGTGGCGACGGTCTGGACGAGGCCGAACTGGCGGATATCGATCCGCTGGACGGTAAACCACAACCTCGAAATCCTGAGTGACGGTTACTCGAACAAGGTGCAGGCCATGACCAACGCATCTTCATGGCCACCCGCTGCTGGGTAGTAATCGCGGCGGCGGCCAATCTCGTTGAAGCCAAAACTTTCGTACAAACGATAGGCCGACAGGTTGCTGGCCCTGAGTTCGAGAAAACACTCGCGCCCATTAAGCTCGTAGGCACGGGACATTAGATGCTCCAATAAGCGCAGCCCTAAACCCCGGCCTTGGCTTTCAGGTTTGACGGTAATGTTAAGCAGGTGTGCTTCATCGATGATGACGTTAATCACGCCATGGCCGACTTGCTGAGCGCCTTCGAACATCAGCCATATTTCATAAGATTTGAGCGCATCGAGGAAAATACCCCGGGTCCACGGGTGGGTGAACGCCGCATATTCGATCTTCAATACCGCGTCCAGGTCGGCCTCAGTCATACGTCGAAAGGTCAAGGAGTCGGCCGTTGCGCCAGTGTTTTTCGAAGCGTTAGTCATTCAATCGTCTTCCATCGTGTCATCAGCCGTCGCATGGCTAGCCAGACATCAGCTTTGCGTTGCGGCTCGTCCATTAATAGTTCCAGACCTGGCAAGGCCCAGGCGCTGCCAAGCCCTTCGACCTGCAGTTCACGGTTGTAAGATTCGGCGTTGGCTTCGCCGGCAAACCTGATCGACGGCAAACCAATGAGCCATAGGCAAGCGCAGGGCTCATCTTCCAAACGAGCGCTAACGAAGCCTTGGACGAAATCACGCGCAGACTCAGGTCCTTGGTCAAGCTGCCCACGTACCAACAGTGGCCAACGAACCGGCTCGCCAATGATCCGCGGGCTATCGCGCAAACCCGCCGCACGCAGCATGTCCTTGAGCAACAGGTACGCCGGATCGCGACTTTGAAACGCTTCGCCTGTGGGTAACTCGACCAGTAGCAGACAACGGCCGGCCCGGAGCAATTGCAAGGCAAAACGCGGCGGCGCAACAAACGCCGCTTTGATCGGCGCGGATGCTGCTTGTGCAACGTCGATCACGGCGTTATTTCGCGTGCTGGCCAAGGATGGACGGGGTACTTCGACCTTTGGGGGCTCGATCACCGGCTTGGCGTTGAGCGCAACAGCTGCGGGAGCCACTGCCACCGACGCCGGAGACAGCTGCTTGATGCCCGGTTCGACAGGCGGAGGCAACGGTGCCAGTAATTCCGGGCGCGAAGGTGCCGCAAAGGGAAGCGCAGTGCGCGGCAGCCAGTTGACCACCTGCATGGCGTTTAGATAAGCGCGGCGGCGGGACTCATTAAGCAAAGGTCGGCCATCTGTGGATAAGTAAAGATGAGGATTCTACCGCCCTTCGCCGATTCCCGCCGCAGTTGATCACCCAGGGGTGAAATGTTGACCGACCGATGCAGTACAATCGCTGCTTTTATTTGCCAACAGCCGGCCATCCGATGATCGAACCTAAGCGCGTCTTGCGCGCCCTTGCCGAGCACTGGGCGTTATTAGAGCCACTGTGCGAACACTTCGACCAAGGCACGTTAAGCCTGACCGAGTTGCGCCTGCAATTGGCGGCTCAGCAACTGGACAGCACGCCGCAGGACATCACCCACCTGCTGGACGTGTGGATTCGTCTGGACATTCTGGTTCCGGTGGCCAAAAGCCCGAACCGTTTTGAACTGAACGCTCAGATTCACGACTTTCTGTCTTACCTGCGGCACGAACATCGCCTGGGTTTGTGCTTGGAAATTGAAGCCTACCTGCGCCATTTGGAGCGGTTGGCGGGTTACATCCAGGACGCTTTTGATATTCGCGACGCCAGTGATCTAGCGCGTCAACTGCGCCTGCTCGACATGCGCGTGCGCGATGTTCTGAAGAAGCTCGCCAATGATGAACAGGCGTTGATCGCAGTGGCCGAAAGAGCCAAGACCAGCGACCGACAGATTCCTCTTCGTCAACGGTATGCCGAGGTACTGGCGACCTGGGACGAATACATCGAACCGATGATCCAGTTGGTTAACGCCGATGGCGCGTTTGAACAAGGCGTGCGCAAGGTCGAAAACGTCCTGCTGCGCCTGCTCACTGAACAGCAGCGCCTTGGCCATCTGGTGGATGACGACATGCTGCTGCGCACGCATGCGCGCATCCTTGAGATGCAGACCAGCGCTCAGTTGACCTTGCGCCATGCGCGGGAGCTGTTATTGCCGCTGCGCGAAGAAGCGCGTCGGCATAACGCCGTGACCCGTGGCGCAGCGCTGGCGTTGTCGGCGATTCGCAAACGCGGCATCGATGCGGTGCCCCACGCGGCCATGCCTATGTTCACACGGCCGCAAAGCACGTTTCTGGGCAGTGCTAGCCAGGTTGAAGCCTATGTCTATGCCTTGGCCCGTTTCGAACCGAAACCGGCGAAGTTTCCCACGGCCAACGTCAGCACCCGTAAGGGCGAGCCACCCCGGGCTCCACGCACCGTTAAAGAAATGCTGGAGCGCTGCGAAGATGCATTGCCACTGCCCGACCTGATGGTTTGGTTACTGGAACAAGAACCGAACGGTCCCACCGACGAATTGCTGTACTGGTTCTCGCGCCTCTCACGGGACAAACGCTTCAGCCGCGAACGCCTGGATCGTCGCGATTATCACACTCAGGAGCACCAGGTCAGCCTGCGCTCCTTCGCCCTGCTCTCTAGCCGAGATGAGCACCTAGAGAATTCTGCGAGCACCTCTCATGCATATTGATCTATCCGAAATGTCCCAGTTGGCGCCGATTTTTCGTGAGCTATTGAAGGGCTATCACGTCAGCCGCCGCGACCCTGAGCTGTACGCGCAGCTGTCCAATAGCCAGGATCAATACCGCACGTTGTTTAAGGCCCTGGGCTACGAATTGGTCTGCGACACGCGCGGTTTTTATTACTTCGTACCCGACCTCGCAGCAGCTCAGGTCAACAAGACCGCGCAACGATTGGCGCTGTTCACCTTCATTATTGTCGAGCACTTGGCTGACCAGGGTCGTGACCCGGTGGCCGTGCTGGACGGTGGCAGCCTGGGCCGCGATGAGTTACCTACGCTACTAGAGAAATACCGCGATCTGTTCGTACAAGCTGAAGTGCAAACCCAAGAAGAGCTGGAAGAAAAGATCATGCGCCGCATGACCCAGCTCGGGTTCGCCAGTGAGGAAAACGGCATCTACCGTTTCTTGCCGCCGATGCATCGCTTTCTGGATGTATGCCTGTCGGTGCAGCAAGACCGCGATCTAGCGGCCAGCCTGCACAGCGTCTTGCCATTGCCGACGCCGATACTGATAGACGACGACGGCGCACTGCTCGATACAGAAGATCCGCTAGACCTCGCCGCGTTCGACGAGCCGGAAGAAACCGAAGCGCAAGCTTTGGCGCGAGCCATTGCCGCCGAACAACAGGAGATGGATGCATGAGCCAGGAACGCTACGGCATTCGCCGCTTTGCACTTTTAAACACGGCGGGTTATAGCCTCGGCCTGTTCCCGCTGGAACACCCCTTGTCGGTGTACGGCGCAAACAATTTGGGCAAAAGCGCCTCTATCAACGCCCTGCAATTTCCGATTCTGGCACGCATGTCAGACATGAGTTTCGGCAAGTACAGCCTCGAACAATCTCGACGCTTTTATTTTGCCACCGACACCAGCTATATCCTGGTGGAAGTAGCCCTACCCCACGGCCCACACGTGATTGGCGTGGTCGGTCGCGGCCCTGGCGGCGGTTTCGGTCACCAGTTCTTCGCTTACGCGGGCAAGTTGGACCTGGCGCATTACCAAAAGAACGACACCTGCCTGCGGCAAAAAGAGTTGTTCAGTAATCTGGAAAGCCAAGGCCTGAAAGCGTACGAATTGAAACCCGATGAGCTACGCCGCTTGCTAGTGGGCGGCCATACATCGATCCCGCTGGACTTGACGCTGATCCCTTTACGGTCCACCAGCGAACAGAGTCTAAAGACGTTCCGCGCTCTGTTTATCAACCTGCTGCACATGCGCGAAATCACAGCAGCGAAACTCAAGCAGCTATTTTTGGACGCCTTCGAACACAGCCTGCGCTCGGGCAGTGTCGACTACATTGCCGCATGCGAAGAAGCCTTCCGCGACGTGCGCCGGATGGAACAGGATTACAACGCGCTGGTGCTGGCGGGTTCGTTGGTCGAATCGTTGTCTGCCGGCGTTAAACAGCGAGAAGCATTGCGCGGAAAATTGCATCGTATTTCGCCGCTTCTCGATTCACTGCTAGGCACTTGGCAAGACTATTCCAGCGCGCGCAAAGACGAACTGGTAATTCACGCCGAGCATTACCGTAACGAGCAGGACTCTCTGCAAAACGATCAGCGCGGCGGCACTCAAGAACTGATGCGCCTTGAACGCGAGATCAGCGGAATACAGCGCTGGATCGGTGAGCTGTCGGTGCTCAAGAACCGCTTTGCACTGGTCAACGACGTCAAGATGCTAGAACAGCAGCTGCTGGCGGCCAAAGACGCTCACGATGAATTAGCCGGCGCGCTGGCCCAGTCGCGGCAGTTCAGCGCCGAGGACTTGGAAGAGCGTTTGCGCGATCTGGAAAAACGCCTGAAGTCGGTGAAGCAGCAGCTCGATCACGCCGATAACAATAGCTATGCGCGGCTGCGCGAAGAGTTTTCGCAACCGGACGTTGAGCGTTTGATGCGTCTGTTCAACAGTGCGTTGTTCAGCCTGCCGCTTGGCGAACAAGGCATTGCGCTGGATGATGGCGACGCGTGGGTCAAGTCACTGGAACGGATACTCGACAGCTTTAAAGGCGAGCGCTTCGAAGTGCCAGGCCTGACGATCAATCTGTCACACATCGAACCGCCCGCGTTGCAAGCCTTGGCTGATCGCGCGGCGTTACGCGATCAAAAAGAGCGTCTTGAAAAAGAACTCAAGCAGTTGAGGGTTCAGCAAGCGGTTGCTTCCGATCGCGCCGCGAGCAAGACCCAAACCGAGGCGCTGTACCAGCAGGTACTGGACGCACAAAAGGCGCTGGAAGATTTCCGCCGCAGCCAGACCTTAAGCGCCGAAGAGCCGGAAAAACTAGAGCAACTGGCACAGATGGAAGCCGCTCAAGACGAACTTAAACGATCAAGCGACGCCTTCACCGAACGCGTCCAGCAACTGTCCGCCAAGCTGCAATTGGTGGGTCGACAGATCGGTGACATGGAAGCCAAACAGCGAACCTTGGATGACGCGCTACGTCGCCGTCAGTTGCTGCCTGCGGACATGCCGTTTGGCACACCGTTTATGGAAGTGGTTGATGATTCGCTGGAAAACTTGCTGCCCCTGCTCAATGACTATCAGGACAGCTGGCAAAGTCTGCAGCGCGCCGATAATCAGATTGAAGCGCTGTACGCTCAGATTCGGTTGAAGGGCGTTGCTAAGTTCGACAGTGAAGACGACATGGAGCGGCGGCTGCACTTGCTGATAAACGCCTATGCACATCGCCAGGACGAAGCGCTTACCCTCGGCAAAGCGCGCCGCGCCGCCGTGACCGACATCGCACGGACGTTACGTAATATCCGCAGCGATTACGACAGCCTGGAACATCAATTGGCACTGTTTAATCGCGAGATAAACAAACGACAAGTATCTAACCTGGCGAGCTTCCGTATCGTTCTCGCACCAAACAAAGACGCGTTGAAACACATAGATCAGATCATTCACAGCGCTGGTCAATATGAAGAAGGCGAGACGTTGTCAGTGTTCGACCTGAGTCAAAGTGCCGATCAAGACAATAAGAACGAAGAAGCCAAAGAGTATCTGGCGCGGTTGGTGGCAGCAAATCACAACCAGCTGGGCTTGAAGGATTTGTTCGAGCTGGCGTTTGAGATCACCAAAGTCAACGGCTTACCGGTGATCCATACCGACATCGACGGAGCGGCGTCTAACGGTACCACCATGACGATCAAGGCACTGACCAACATGTACCTGTTGCTGCACTTGATGGATCGCGATCAGGCTGGACGCATTCGCCTGCCTTACTACTTGGATGAAGCGGCAGATATCGACGAGAAAAACCAAGCGGCGTTGCTGGAAACGAGTCTGCAACTCGGCTTTGTTCCCATCCTGGCCAGCGTGAAGCCGCAGGTCTCGGCTCATGTAGCCATCGACCTTGAAGGCGGCAGCGGGCCTAACGGGATCTACATTGATGAAGCTGACTGGAAGTACATCCGTCGGCATGATGACGCGGTTAAAGCAGTGGTTGATTCAGAGCCAGAACTGGCTTAAGCCTTGTGTAGGAGCCAACTTGTTGGTGAAGAATTATTCGCGCGGTGTCAGGTATGCCGCCTCGCGGACAAGTTCGCTCCTACAGCGTATATACGGGATGTGATCAATGCTTGCGAATTAGCTTGGCAGGTTTTTGCTGCGGACAAACAAAACCCCTGAACGCGTAAGCGATCAGGGGTTCTGGAATTTAATCTTGACGATGACCTACTCTCACATGGGGAAACCCCACACTACCATCGGCGATGCATCGTTTCACTGCTGAGTTCGGGATGGGATCAGGTGGTTCCAATGCTCTATGGTCGTCAAGAAATTCAGTAGCCAGTGCGTGCCCTCCTGCGAGTTCACGTGCCAGCGAATGGGGATGTGATAGATCTGTGGGTTTCGAATTTTCGGTTGTGTCGTCTTCACACACCTCAATTTGCTTCATCGCAAATTGCTTGGGTGTTATATGGTCAAGCCTCACGGGCAATTAGTATGGGTTAGCTCAATGCCTCACAGCACTTACACACCCCACCTATCAACGTCGTAGTCTTCGACGGCCCTTCAGGGGACTCAAGGTCCCAGTGAGATCTCATCTTGAGGCTAGTTTCCCGCTTAGATGCTTTCAGCGGTTATCTATTCCGAACATAGCTACCCGGCAATGCCACTGGCGTGACAACCGGAACACCAGAGGTTCGTCCACTCCGGTCCTCTCGTACTAGGAGCAGCCCCTCTCAAATCTCAAACGTCCACGGCAGATAGGGACCGAACTGTCTCACGACGTTCTAAACCCAGCTCGCGTACCACTTTAAATGGCGAACAGCCATACCCTTGGGACCGGCTTCAGCCCCAGGATGTGATGAGCCGACATCGAGGTGCCAAACACCGCCGTCGATATGAACTCTTGGGCGGTATCAGCCTGTTATCCCCGGAGTACCTTTTATCCGTTGAGCGATGGCCCTTCCATACAGAACCACCGGATCACTAAGACCTACTTTCGTACCTGCTCGACGTGTCTGTCTCGCAGT